>JAFGKU010000093.1 GCA_016928415.1 Spirochaetales bacterium | reverse complement strand
GTTTTATGTGTAGGCAAATAACAAGTCCATAAAGATGGACTTGTTATTCTGGGTTTTATGTGTAGGCAAATAACAAGTCCATAAAGAGGAACTTGTTATTCCGGATATTTTGCGTGGACAAGTGAGCAGCCCATAATATTGGATTAACATCCTCGGGACAAGGCTTTGGAAACCTTGTCCCGATTTTTATGTAAAATTTTTTATAATCTTCTCAATTAATTATTGACTTATCTATATAAGTATATTATTATATACTTAATTACTTATATAGGAGAAAATCATATGGAAAACGGAGTAAAAGACGCGGCTGAAGTATTCAAGGCATTAGGAGACGCTACCCGGTTGAAAATTTTGAAGGAAATTGCCGTTAACGGCAACAACCTCTGCGTTATGGCGGTTGCACAGCGGCTGGGAATCAGCCAGCCTGCCGTCTCCCAGCATTTGAAGGTATTGAAGAATGCCGGACTGGTTGAGGCTGAAAAGCAGGGTTTCCATATGCATTACCAAATTATAGAGGGATGCATGGACAGGTTCGGGATTGCCACGGAGGCTTTTTTACAGTCCATCGGGGTTGATATAGATCCTGAAGGTAAATGTGAAAAGGCTGATCATCCGGAAGATTGTGAAGGGTAGGGTATGTATCTCTGGATTATTACAGGGGTTGTCCTGATTGTATCTTTTATTTTCAATAAAGATAAAACGATCCAGGGGTTGAAGAAGGCATGGAAGCAACTTTACGGAATTGGGTCCCTTTTGGTACTGGTTCTCATTTGCGTGGCGATCGCCCTAAATTTTATCAATGAAGACCTGATCACGCAAACCCTTTCCGGCGGCAACAGGTATATCGGGTTTCTCTCCGCGGTCGTTATCGGTTCCATTGCCATGATGCCGGGATTCATTGCTTTTCCTCTGGCCGGGATCCTCAGGCAGAACAATGTCCCGTTTATGGTCGTTTCTGCCTTCACAACCACGTTGATGATGGTGGGTATCCTTACTTTCCCTTTTGAAAAAAAATATCTCGGTTTTAAGGTGGCCCTGATTCGTAACTTCATATGCTTCACCATATGCATCGTTGTAGCCTTGGTCACCGGGTTGATTTACAGGGAGATTTTTTAGTGAAAAAATATATTCCTTTGTTCATGATAGCAGGCTTTGCGGTTTTCATTGCCGTTTCCTTCCTGTCGGATTTTTTGCCGGGTAAGAATATCGGGAATATTTTTTACAAATATTGTCTCGAGATAATCGTGATTCTTCCCTGCGTATTCATCCTTATCGGACTGTTTGAGGTTTGGATCAAACGCGAAACAGTAGAGAAGCATCTGGGCAAAAACTCTGGTTTTGCCGGATATATGTGGGCCATACTTCTGGGAGGGACCACCTTCGGGCCGATGCTGATTGCCCTGCCCATTGCCCGGTCGCTTTCAGCAAAGGGTGCCCGGCTTCCCGTTGTCTTTACCTATCTGGGTGCTGCGGCGGCCTGCCGGATTCCCATGACCATTTTTGAGGCAACCAACCTGGGGATTGCCTTTACCATTATCCGGTATGCGGTTTCCATTCCCTTGATTATTTTATCTTCAGCTATTCTGGGCAGGTATCTGGAAAATAAAAATTACACAATACGGGAGGTGGGTCAAAAATGAAAATGAATTTCATTAAATGTGAAGCGGTCTATGTCCGGACTGAAACAGGTGTCTGAGTAGGCCTGCAAAAACTAAATGATGTTTATTTTTTACTATGTTAAGGAATTACTATTGATACGAAGATTTCGGTTTTATTCAATATATTCCCAAAATATAATATAAAAATGCCGTAAACTTGCATTTAAAATCCAGATATCCTATGATTATTGTATGGCCGCAAAACGACCTACCATCGGCTTCCACACGGAAAAACTCATCCGGCAGGGATACCTGGCCCAGCTGCTGGACGGGGCTATTTCCGCCTCCAATGAACATGATGTGAACCTTTATCTCTTTCCAGGCCTGGGTTTGAATGCCCCTTACCCTGAAACCCGGCAGTATAACGTGGTTTTCGAATTTTCAAATAAAAACTGCCTGGATGGATTGCTCGTTGCCTCCGGCATGATTTGTAATACAATTTCAGATAAGGATCTGAATATATATTACGAACGGTATTCTCCGCTGCCGGTTTTAAGCATCGGTATCCTGATGAACAACATTCCTTCCATTACGGTGGACAATAAAAGCGGCATAATCCAGGGGATTTCGCATCTTGTCGTGACACATAACAAGAAACGAATTTTATACATCGGCGGCCCCAGGAAAAATCAGGAAGCGATGATCCGGCTGAAGGCTTTCAAGGACGGCCTTGTACTCTATAAAATTCCCTACAGGGAGGAATTCATCCTTGAAGGAGATTTCCGTTTTAATTCGGGATACGTATGCATGATGGAGTTCATAAAAAAATACAAGGTGACGTTTGATTCCGTACTGGCCGCCAATGACGAGATGGCCCTGGGATGCATCAAGGCCCTGACGGAATGCCGCGTAAAAGTGCCCCAGGAAGTGGCCGTCATCGGTTTCGACGATATCGAAGCCGCGGAACTGAACCTGCCTCCATTGACTACCGTCAGGCAGCCGGTTTTTGAAATAGGGCAGAAGGCCCTGGAACTGGTTTTAAAGGCCGTCAACAACGAGGAAATAGAACATAATACGGTTCTGAGAACCAATCTGATAGTCCGCAATTCCTGCGGATGCTTAAGCGATTCACTGAAATTCATTGACAGGAATATCATCAGGACCGGTGAGTTCGGTAACAAAATAAAGTCGATCAACAGGCAAAACAGGGAAACGGTTTTCAATTCGCTGGTTAAATCGCTCCATGTTTCAAACAGGAAAAAAATGACGGACCTCATTATCGGTTGTGAGGATATCATCCGGAAAAACCCGCAATCCCCCACTCTGTTTAATGAATTGTTTCCTATGTTCCAGACCTTTCTTCAGATTCAATTGAGCTACGATCCTGATGTCAATAAATGGCATAATTTTATTTCACTTTTAAGGGAATATATCCTCCTGCAATTCGGCGGAGATAAAGACAGCAGGATTAGAATTGAAACCCTTTTCCATGAAATAAGAACCCAGATTACCCTGTTGATACATCAATCCCAGGCTTTGCTGAGGTTTGAGTTGGCGGATGATCTCAGGAATCTAAATTCATTCATTTCCCAGTTGAGTTCGAGCCTGGTGATGAAGGAGATTCTGGGCTCAATACAGAATGACCTGGAACGGGCTGACATTAAATCGTGCTTTTTTGCCTTCTATGACAAGGAAATCCCCAACACGGCCGGCATGATCTGGAAACAGCCGGAAAAAGCTTCCATCATCATGGCATACGATGATCAGGAGATGATAAGCTGTTACCCCGACACGATCCCGTTTCCCGTGATAAACCTTCTTCCCGAAGGCATGCTCAAGGACCGCCGGTACACCCTGGTGGTAAAGCCTTTGTTTTTCATGGAAGAGCAATTCGGTTTTATGCTTTTCGAGCTGGGGCAGAGGATGGGCATTGTTTATGAAACCCTCTGGCTGGAGATGAGTGCCGCCCTGAAAACAATCCTTCTCTACAATGCCCAGAAAAAGGCTGAAGAAAATCTTTTAGGCGCCATGAATGCATTGGAGGAGGCGAATGTCAGGCTGAGAAATATTTCCCAGCAGGATGATTTGACCGGGCTTTTAAACAGGAGGGGTTTCCTGTCCTTATCTGAGAAAACGATTAATGTGGCGCTCAGGCTGAAGAAAAACGGTATATTGTTTTACGGTGATTTGGATGGATTAAAGACAATAAACGATACACACGGGCATAAGGAAGGCGATTGGGCCATCTGCCAGACCGCCAAGATCCTTGAGAACATATTCAGGCGGGAGGATGTGGTGGCCCGTTTCGGCGGTGATGAATTTGTCGTACTCTGTATCGATCCCGGTAAAAAATTTGAAATGACGATCCAGGAAAAACTGAAAAAGGAACTGGCAAATACCAATAAGAACGCCGCCAAGCCCTTTAAAATTTCCATTACATTGGGTTATGTGGCTTTCAACCATACTGAATATCCCTCCATGGAACGGTTGATCGGGCTTGCCGACTATTACTTGTACGAACAGAAGAAAAAGAGAAAAGGCAGGTAATGGCGGGTGGCGGATAAATCCAGGCGATATACAATAGGGTTTATACTCAACAGGTTGTCCGATGAGGGATATACGGCATTAATGTGGCCCGGCGTCATGGATATGGCGGCGGAAATGGATGTGAATGTCATTGCGTTTCCCGGTGAATCGCTCAACGATCCGTACGGGTTTGAATACCAGTCAAACATAATCTACCAATTAATTAATGAACACAGTGTTGATGCGCTGATAATACCTTCCGGGATTATCAGCAATTATGTCGGTATGGAGGTCTTTGGCGAATTTTTAAACAGCCTTCCGCCCGTTCCCATTGTCAGCCTGACCGAAAAGCTTCCTGGTATACCAAGCGTGCTTGTGGACAACAAACCCGGCCTGAAGGATACAATCAAGCATTTGATTGATGTGCACGGCTACAGGCGGATAGCGTTTATCAAGGGGCCCGAGGGCAACAGGGACGCGGAGGAACGGTTTGACGCTTACAGGGAAGTTCTTGCCGAATGCGGTATTCCCCTTGATGAGAAATATGTCGCCCAGGGGAATTTCATTTCCTATTCCGCCTATGAGGCTGTTAATGCTTTTTTACTTGAGCGGAAAATCAAGCCGGAAGCGATCGTCGCGTCCAATGACGACATGGCATTCGGCGCTCTTCAGCGCCTGCGGGAAATGAAAATACGTGTGCCGGAGGACATCGCACTCACCGGATTCGATAATAATCCCGAAGTGGAATTCATCCTGCCTTCCCTGACGACAGTCCGCCAGCCCGTATACGAACTGGCCCGCAAGGCCATGGAAATGGCCGTCGGACTCCTGCGCAATGAAGAAGTGCCCGAAACCGTTATTCTCCCCACCGAACCCGTTGTCAGGTGTTCCTGCGGGTGTCTTCCCCTTCCCTTGACCTGGATCGGCAAGCGTTATCAAATGAGCAAACGGCCCGACGGGAATCTTCTGGAGTCCCTGCTGAAAAAGATTGAAAGGGAAATGGATTTGAATTTCATTACGGGGAACGAACTTCGTCTTTTGGTTATGAACTTTGTTCAGATACCTGATACGCACACGCCGGATGCTTTTCTGCTCTATTTCCAGACGCTGCTTGTGGCGGGTGAAAAGGAAATCGATGAACTATTTAACTGGCAACACCTCACTTTCGTACTGCGGAATTCCTTTCTGGCCATGAATGATGACATACCGGATGATTTATACTCCCTGATTGAAGACACTTTTCATAAAACCGGAATTATCCTGAGTGAAATGATACAGAGGGAACAGACTCTGCTCAGGTTAAATCAAAGGCAGAAATCCCTTCAACTGCTTGAGACGGTGGAAGGTATGAGCCAGACTCTTGATCTGGATGTCATACTTGAAAATATAAGGCGGGAACTGGCCTTTGGCACCGGGATTAAGCATTTTTATTTAATGCTTTATGACAAGGAAATTCAGTTCAGGAGGGGAGACAGCCTGGTACTTCCCGATACCCTGAAATTACAGATTGCCTTCAGTGATAATGCCGATTTACTCGCAGGGAGCGGTCCGGTCAGATATCCGTCGAAAGATATTATCCCGCAGGAATTCTGGCCTGCCGGCGACAGATTTACCATGATTTTAAAACCGTTATTTTTTATGGAAGACCAGTTCGGTTTTTTCTTTTTTGAGTACGGTGATTTCGGCGGAAGCCTTTATGAAGCCCTGTGGCTTAAAATTTGCGCTGCATTGAAAAGTTCAATCCTTTTTTCCGCATTGAACAAGGCTGAAAAGAAATTACTGGAAGCGCTTGACGCGCTTGAACGGTCAAACGAAAAACTGAATACCATTTCCCAGATGGATGAATTGACGGGACTGTATAACAGGCGCGGCTTCCTCAATCTGGGAAGGCAGAACCTGAATCTGGCCAACAGGTTAAAACGCTCCGGACATCTGTTTTTTCTGGACCTGGACGGATTGAAAAGCATCAATGACGGTCACGGACATCTGGAAGGGGATTACGCCCTGGCAAAGACGGCGATTATTCTGAAAAAATCCTTCCGCGCCATGGATATAATAGCCCGTTTGGGGGGTGACGAATTCGCCGTATTGACGCTCAATTCACCCGACTCTTTCCTGAAAATTGTCAACAGCCGGCTTAAAATGAATTTAGAGGAATACAATAAAAATTCCGGCAAGCCTTATAAAGTCTCTATCAGCATGGGGGCCATTTCCTTTGTTTATCCCCATGAATACACCATGGAGAAGCTTTTAAACGAAGCCGATCAAAAACTGTACCAGCAAAAAAAAGCAAAGCACCTGAACCGGGAATGATTCAGGGCCTTATCTCCTGTGGCGGATGAAATTCTCTATTGAGCGGTCATACGTTCTTTCCTCGGATGCGGAAAAATAACAGGCCGGCAGTTCGTCGTTTCGCCGGTGGTACTGGATGCATTCGCAGCATATCCCTTTGCGGCTGCACGGCTCATAGGTACAATTGCATTTTTTCCTGTTCAATTCCTCGTTGCAGCTTTTCATGATCATGTTCCTCCTTTTTTTTGTGACATCCTGGCTTTCATCTTCTTAAAATACTCGTTTGCCGCATCCGTGTCCACCACCTCTTCCTCCCTGTTTACTTCAATCAGGTTTTCAGGTATTTCATCTATAAAAGGGGAGATGTCCGTTTCAACCTTTTTCCCTTTTTTTCTTCTCTCCTTGCAGGCTGTCATGATGAGTTTTTTTTTCGCCCTCGTTATGGCAACATAGAAAAGACGGCGTTCTTCTTCGACGTTAGTATCGTTCTCTTCCACCGACCTCTGGTGCGGTATGAGTTCCCGTTCGGTCCCCGCTATGCAGACGACCTCGAACTCCAGGCCCTTGGCCGAGTGAATGGTCATCAGGTTTATCTTGTTGTCCTCGTCCCCCGCTTCGTTATCGTCACGCGAGAGCAGGGTAATCCTGTTAAGGTAGGAATAGATGTTGGGGTCAGGGTTGTCCGGGTCCGATTCCCAGTCCGCCAGGGAATTGACGAGGCTTTCCACGTTCATGTACTTCCACCGTGCCGAATTCTTGTTCTTGGTTTCAAGAAGAAGAAAATCCCAGTAATCAATGTGTTCTATTAAGGCCATGAGTGAATCGCCCATGTTTTTTCCGGACAGGATTTTGTGCCGGTAATACTGGAGCGTGTTGATAAACTCGTCAAGTTCGCCTCTGACCTTTCCACCTAATGGTGAATTGGCGGCTTTAAGGTGGGCCGCCAGGGCCGAGTAGATGGAGCAGGATTTGCTTTTTGCCGTATCCATCAAGAGCTCGACCGTTTTTCTTCCCACGCCGCGCCTGGGGATGTTGATGATCCTCAGGAGGTTCATATCGTCCTCCTCGTTCGTCATGACCCGCAGGTAGGAGATGATGTCCTTTACCTCCTTGCGCTGGAAAAAACTCATGCCGCCTGACACATGGTAAGGCAGGCTGTCCTTTATAAAAGCCTCCTCGATTGGCCGCGTAAGGCTGTTCGTTCTGACAAGTACGCCGAAATCCCTGTACTGTAACCCGTATCGAATCCTGAGTGACCGGATTTTCCCGGCAATCAGTTCTCCCTCCTGCCTTTCGTTTTGCGTGATATTCAATTCGATCGGTTCTCCCTGTTCCGCGCCGGACCAGAGTTCCTTGGCTTTCCTGTTCTTGTTGTTCTGGATAAGCTTGTTCGCCACCAGCAGGATCCGCCCCGTGGACCTGTAATTCTGTTCCAGTTTGATTTCCCTGTAACCCGGGTAATCCTTTTCAAACCGCAGAAGATTCTCGTAGTTCGCGCCGCGCCAGGAATAGATGGACTGGTCGTCGTCACCGACCACGCAGAGGTTTTTTGATTTATAAGAGAGCAGTTTGATGAACTGGTATTGCGTCAACGATGTGTCCTGGAATTCGTCCACCATGAAATATTTATACTGGTTTGTATACTTTTCAAGTATTCCGGGTTTTTCCGAAAATATTTTTATGGGAAGCATGATGAGATCGTCGAAATCCACGGCATTGTAGAGCTTGAGATGCGCCTGGTATTCATCATACAAGTCTTTGAACTGGTCGTTTAACGAAGTCCAGCCGGTAATCTGGCTTTTAATGTTCGAAAAGATGTTGGCAACCTGATACGTGTCAAGCGACTCGGCTCCGAATCCCGTTTCCCTTGCCACCTCCTTGATCAGGCTTTGCTTGTCTACCTGGTCATAGATGCTGAAATTCTTTTTGTACCCCAGTATATCGATGTTTTCCTTGAGAATTTTAACACCCAGGGCATGGAACGTGGAAATGGTCAGGTTGCTCAGCCGTTTCCGTGTCAGTTCCCTGATCCTGCCCGACATTTCCTTGGCCGCCTTGTTTGTGAATGTTACAGCCATTATTGATGATTGATGAATGTTTTTTGACAACAGATACGCTATCCTGTATGTGATAACGCGCGTCTTGCCCGAGCCTGCTCCTGCAAGTATAAGCAGCGGGCCTTCGACCGTCTGAACGGCCTCGAGCTGTACATCGTTAAGAGACTTTTCGAATTGTACGACACTCATTTAACGGGCTTGACGACCAGGTCGTATATGAATGAAAATGCTTCCTTGCCGCCTACTGAAATTATGGTAATAGCGATGCCGGCTATCAATACTCCAATACCGATGGCTATGATGGATCTTTTCGTTTCCATGCCCAGAATCCAGGCGCCGAGGGCTCCCGTATATGCGCCCGTCAAGGGAAGGGGTATGGCTACGAAAAGCGCTATTCCGATGTATCCGTATTTTTCTATATTTTTATGCAGTTTTTGTCTTGATCTCTCCAAAATGGCGGTGGAAAAATTTTCGTACCATTTCCATCTCAGGAAAAGCTTATGGAAGGTAAACAGAAATAAAAAGACCAGGGGAGCAACGGCCAGATTTGTCACGCCGCAGATAATGAACGTCAGAATCGGATCCGCGCCATAAGCAATGGCCCATGGAATTCCGGCCCGCAATTCCAGAAGCGGAATGAAACAAATCAGGCTGGCGATCAAATATGTATTAAACAAGATTTTATCCTTAATATGCTGCCGATTATGGCACAAGCTTTTAACGGATATTTATACACTATTTTCAGAAGATTAAGCAACCCCTTTCGCGTACTTTTATCAGTTTTCATAGTCAACCAACTCCTGTTATCCAAAGCCCGGTTATCTTGACAAGTAATATTTATATCGGTACAGTTTTTTTGACAAAAATGAGTAGGGATACTATCAGGACCAAACCTAAAGTGCTCGTGGCGGAAGACAACCTGGACCATCTGGAATTGCTGACGGATGCCCTCTGTGAGAAGAACATCGTTGTCGGTACGGACAGCAAGGAGGGATGCATGCAACTCCTTGCAGCAGAGGATTTTGATCTGGTTGTCCTGGATTATAACCTTAAAAAGAAATTCTCGGGGTTCGACATTCTCAGGGAAATCACCGTACGGTATCCGAATCTTCCCGTGATCATGGTTACGGCATACGGTAATGAGGAACTGGCCGTCAAGGTTATGCAGATCGGCGCCAAGGATTATATAAGGAAAAGTCTTGACAATAACTATATTGACAGGATCGTTAAAAATATAAATCTCCTTCTTAACCAGAAAGAATCCATTAATTCCAATCAAGCCAAAAATGACATCATGAAATATCTGGAAGAAAATCTGGACCGTATCGTGGATAGCTGGTATCTTCACCTGGTGGAATTGGGCAGGGAATATTCCATTGAAGGTATAAGCAAGGTGCCGAAGGTGCTGTTGGTGTCTGTATTTAACGCCGTTTTATTTGATATAAAATTGTCGAAGAATGATTCGCTTGACCTTATCAAAGAGCTCCTGTTTGAGAAGGGGAAAACCAAAACGATCCTTTCAAATCATCTCAATCTCACTTTTTATACCCTGAAAATCGCAGTGAGGTCTTTTTTAACGGGGGAGTATACGGCTTATTCCAATCTGAACTTTGTATTTTTAAACCAGCTGGATACCAAGATTGATGAAATCAATTTTAAACTGTCTGCCGGCCGGTCGGAAAATCCGGAAAATCCGGCAGCGATAGCCTCATTGATGGGGGAGCTTTCGGCGATTGAAGGGTGCCTCGTGAAAATGAACAAAAAAGGCGGAGAAATTCAGGCCTTGAACGAAATTTCCCGGGAATTGAAACGTTTAAAAGCAAAGATTAAGAGGCAGTTTCCC
Source organism: Spirochaetales bacterium (assembly GCA_016928415.1). GTDB lineage: Bacteria > Spirochaetota > Spirochaetia > SZUA-6 > JAFGRV01 > JAFGKU01. The sequence goes on along the minus strand of JAFGKU010000093.1, from coordinate 18,303 downwards.
GGTTAAAAAAGAGTTCAGCAGGTTTTATCATGGTTATTATATCCTGCCCATGAGATTTTAACTTAAAAATTTACTCACAGTACCTCCTTAAGAATCGGGTAAGACTATTGAAAAAAAGGCTTTTATCCGGTTTAATAGGGTAATGCCGGATTTATAGCTAAGCCGGTTCATCTATAAAAGGAGGGGTTTAAAGCCTGTTTGGGGTTATCGAAGCGGGCTTTTTAAGGCCGTATTTTTCAAGCCGTGGAAATGAATAATGGTTCCCTGGGCAATGGGAACCTGAATCAGAAAATGGATATCGATCATATTGACGAGGTGTTCATTATTTCATTTGCTCTTGATGAAAAATCATGCGTCGTTTATGCCGATGAAAATTTTTCCAAGATCTGCGGCTGTTTTGTAGATGAAATACTGGGGCAGCCCATCAATGATTACCTTTATTCCTACCTTGTCGAATACCTTATAAAGCAGGAAATGACGCTTCTTGAACTGGCCAGGCAGAAATTTCCCAGCCACCTGGAAATAGATTTTGTATCAAGAAAGACGAATGAACGTAAAACGTTCATCTGCGAATTCAGGATGTCACGATACCTGAAAAAAATGGGATGGCAGGTACTGGTAATCGGAAGAGATGCGGAAAAGGAAAAATTACTGAACCGACTGATTGAATTCCAGGTGGAGTCTTCCAATCAATTATTGTCCGGTAATTTTGACATGTTCATCACGCTGGATGACAAGAAGCTCATCAAAACGATTAACCGTTGCTGTGAGAAGGAACTGGGACTGAAAAAAACGGAAATTTTAGGACAGGATATTCGCACCATCCTGGCCAACCAGAATGATATTGACTCCCTGAACCAGGCCTTTATGCAGGTTTCCGCGCTCCAGAATGTTTATAATTTGAGAATCGATCTGAAGATCAGGGATAAATCCATCCCGACCCTGGTGAACGTAAGGGCACTGATGGATAATTTCAATAATGATATCGGGTATGCGCTCGTTCTGCGCAATATAGAGAAGGAACTGGCAATGGAAGCCACATTGGGAGGTATTGAACGAATGCAGGCCCTGGGGGAACTGGCAGCGGGCACGGCGCATCAGATTTCAAATTATCTCAATGCCATATCAGGCCGGGTGGCTCTTCTGGAAGTGGATTTACAGACCAATCCAGGCTCCAACGACCTGCGTAAAAGCCTTCTTCCCTACGTCAATGATATCCGGAGCACGATGAACCGCTTAAGCGAACTAACAAAGCATTTGACCATGTACGCCCGCGCCCAGCAGGCCCCTGTCATTTCTTTGGGAAATGCCAACGATATCATCCTCCAGGTTGCCGTATTGGTAAAAGATACGGTTAAATCGCGGAATGCAGAGATCGTCCTGAACCTTTCCAAGGAAATTCCCCTGGTCTATTATTCACCCATTCACCTGGAACAGGTTATCCTCAATCTGGTCATGAATTCGATTGATGCCATGCCGGAGAAAAACGGCAGGATTGAAATTGTCACGCGCCAGGTGGATAACTGGGTGTCGATTGAAGTAAAAGATAACGGCTGTGGTATTCCTGATGAAATAAAACCGAGTATTTTCAAGGCTTTTGTGACTTCCAAGCCGGTAGGCATTGGTACGGGGCTGGGACTGGCCATTGCAAAGCAGGTCATTTCCTCCATAAAGGGAGTCATAGAGGTTGAGTCTGAACCGGGGAAAGGAACCGTCATGATAATCAGGATACCGATAAGCAGAAAACGGAAGATAATTGTATGAGCAAGAAAAAAACGGAAATCATAGAAAATTTTTTTGATTCCTACAAGGAACAATTCATCATGAATTGGGAGAAAAAAGTAAAGAATGTCCTGAAACAAACCAAAAATGAACAGATGGAGATAAGCCCGGAGGAATTCGAACGTCTTTATGACGCCTATATAAGCGACCTGTTCACGGACAATCATCATGAATCCCATTCCATCATAATGGATATAATCAAAACGAAATTCGAAAACGGATTTCTTCTGTCTACCCTTGAATTTATTAATGCTTCCTTTATGGCCACGGCCAGGGAGCTTTTTCGCCAGGTATATCCTGACGCGTTCGACAGGAGGATGGAATACCTCGAACACCTGTCCCAGATGATCCTGAACAATGAGGTTAAAATAGCCGAATATTACGAGAATTACCTGAATGACCTCAACCAGCAGCTGGTGGGGAAAGCAGAGGCGCTGAAACGTCATAATTCGGCTTTGGTGGAATTCGTGGACCTGGCGACCCATCAACTGCAGTCACCGTTATGGTCCATCCTTGGATTCGTCTCAAAACTCCAGAAGAAGTACTACGAGATCATAGATGTGCGCGGCCGCCATTACCTGGACCGTATAACGGCCAATGTATCCGATATGCACCAGCTCATAGAGGATGTTACGGCCATGCTGGTCATTGCCCAGGCCGATATGGTTGAAAGGGAAGTATTCCTGCAGGACCTGATACAGTACAGTCTGAAAAAGGTGTGTGAAGAAATAGATGAACAGTTTTCATGTGCTCTGGATATTCCGGAACATTACCTCATCAAGGGCGACCCTTATCATTTAAAACAGGTTTTCTACCAGATCTTCAAGAATTCAGCCCAGTTTACCAATGATAATGACAGCGGCAAGGTACGCCTGTATACGGCATTCAATTCAAAATTTTCCATTTTTATCGAGGATGACGGTATCGGTATTGAACCGCGATACAGGGATTTGGTTATGAAACCCATGGAACGTTTGCGGGAAAAAGATGTCTCGGGATCTGGTATGGGACTGACTTTCGTCAACAGGATTATGGAGAGTCACGGGGGCAGTATCCTTCTTAAAGACCCTCAGGAATACAAGGGAATCTGTATTGTCCTGGAATTTCCCGGTGACATCGTCCGCAAAATCGAGATAGATAAAAAGGAATAACGGGGCGTTCTTTTATTCCCCAAAATGAAAATTCGTGCTTGATTGTTTATCCCTGTTATAATAATATATTTAAAACTGTTTTGAAAAAATGCCGTTTCCGGTGCGGCGGGTGTTCCGTACCGAAAACCAGGCGGTCAGGCGGGTAATACGCGCTTGTTTATCCGAATCAAACGGGGAGTGGCGGAATGGACATAAAGCATCTGGAGACAATCCTGCTTGTGGAAGACAATGAAGACCATATAGAACACACAATGGATGCCCTTCAGGAAGGCGGGCTCGTTAATCAGATCAAAGTGGTCCGGGACGGGAAATCCGGCCTGGATTACGTTTTCAGGCGCAATGAATTTAAAGATCCGGCATCATCACCCAGGCCGGGCTTGATCCTTCTTGACGTTAAATTGCCAAAAATCAGCGGATTCGAGATTTTACAGATGATCAAATCAGATCCGGACCTGAAGGTCATACCCATCATTCTTTTAACAACGACAGGAAATCCGGAGGACATTGAAAAAGGTGCCAAGCTGGGAGCCAACGATTATATTGTCAAACCCGTAGAATTTGAAACTTTTATGCAGAAAGTGAAAGGTCTGGGGAAATATTGGGCTCTTATCAGTGACCTGGCTGGTTGAAAGTGACTGAATCCCACGTAAAACAGTTCTTTTTGGAGCCTCCCCTTCTCATGCGGCAGTTTATGGATATGCTTGATCCGGGAATAATGTTCCTCGATACGGAATTCAACATTATTTTCATGAACAAGGAAAAGAGGGATAACAATCCCCATGTCAAGCCGGGTATGAAATGTTATGATGTTTTTGAAGAATACGGCTACCGCTGCCCGTTCTGTGTTTGTTCCAGGGCCATGCAGGAGCAGTCCGCACTTATTGACGTTGCTTACGTGGCTATCCAGAAGGGAAAAGAACTGCCCGTTCATATGAACATTACCGCTTTACCTATTATTGATGAAAATAATAAAACCCTGGGAGTTATTGAAATTGCCTATGACGTGGAAGGTCAATTCCAGACAAATAAACGGCTTGAAAGGCTGAACAAGGAATACGAACATGTCATTTACGCCCTTTCCCACGATCTCCGGGCTCCTTTGGTTTCCATAGAGGGATTCCTGAGAAAATTGACAAAAGGACACATAGATATCGAAGACGAGGTGGCTGCCCATTGTCTCGACAGGATACATGCCAACGTGAAAATGATGAACGGACTGGTTACCGTTCTCCTGGATACTTCCAGGATTGCCACCGGAAAGCTGGAAATACAGGAAATGGATGTTGAACCCCTCCTGAACAGCCTGATTGCCCAGTTCAAGGCAAAAGCGGAAGACCAGGGAGCCCTGCTTACCATGAGATGTGAGTCCTCCTCCTGTATGTGTGATAAGGTCAGGGTGCAGCAGATATTTTCAAACCTTATAGGCAACGCACTTGAACACTGCCGGAATATCAAGGACCTTACCATTGAACTCGGTTACAAAAACAAGGTGTTCTGGGTAAAAGATAACGGGCAGGGCATGCCTGAAGATTTTAAAAACAAGGCTTTTGACGCTTTTACCACTTTGAGTTCCAAGAGCACCGATCATTTTGGAATGGGTTTGAATATAGTTTATAAAATTGTGGAAAAACACGGCGGTAAAGCGTGGATTGAAAGCGAGGAAAGCAAGGGCACAACGATTTTTTTCAAACTCATACCCGCGGATTGATAAAAAAGGCTAATTGTTCTTGAATATTTCAGTAAAATTCATAACATTTTAAAGTAAGTTTATGATAGTAATTTTCGATAGTATAAACAAGTAAAACACATTGTATGTTGGAAAAATATGAAAATGAATATACCGGATTCTCCTCTGTTCTAAAAAATATCAAGCTGGCGCAGGATTTAGGTTCCCTCAATGAAAGCTTGAGGATTCTGGCCGTTGTTTCAGGGTCAGAGGTGGATAAAAAAAACTGGGAATACAGGCTGCAAAAGACAAACCGTTACCTCTTTAACAAAAACGGCAGTACCCATATCGTCTCCCTCCAGGAAAAAATCGGCGAGAAAATACGGGCCGGCAATTTTTTGGGTACGCTTCTGGCTTACCAGAAAATGAAAGAAAAAACCCGGAACAGGCATATCGACATCAGGGAACATGTCTGCCTTTTCGGCATGATGATTGGCCGGGGGGAAAGGATGAGCCCTTTCACCCAGATTGAAGGTGACAGAAAACCGGCCATCAAGGTAAGTTCGGCGCACATCAAGATTGCAAAAACAATGTTCCCGCTTACCGCCATAGAGGAGGCGCTTTATTATTTTGTACCCGTGGTCCGGTACCTGGAAAGCAGAGGTTTTCGCGGCGTGCTGAATAAATGGGGTGATGAGACGGAAATACCTTCCATCGACCTGTCATTTCACGGCCGGAAAGAAGAAACCCTCAAGGGTTGCGACCTGATCAAGTTCGTATCCGTGGTCAAGGTGACAGAAGTTCTGGCTGAACAAAAGGACTGGGTTTTTTATGACAATGAGAACAACATGCTCGCCCAACTGCCCAGGAACAAGATGGAAGTTATCATAAATGAATTGTCCACCCTTGGAATACCGGTACACGAAGACGGGTCCGTCTATGCCGGATTAAGCCTGGGGCCTGTCGCCATCTCTTATCCGGTTTTGGAAATTCTTTGCGATATATTTGAAGACGAAATGGTAAAAAAAGGGGTGCATATTGATTTTGATCCCTATTTTTTAATGGCTCTTCTTATGAATGAATCTTCCATGGACAATGTGGACGTCGAAGCTGACAAAGGTTTGAAGGAGCTGCTGAAACTTGTCCCCGATTTTTTCCAGAAAGTCAAGGCGGTAAAACAGGAATTTGAACGCCGTTACAGACGGAAATTACGCATCAAGGTTTTTGACCTGGGGAGTAATGTCTATTGGGCGGATATAGGCCAGCATGCCGCCATGCGGGAGAAATTCCTCTCTCTGAATGAAGACACGCCCAAAGGTTATATTGCCAGGACCCTTGAGAAACTGCCCCATACCAGGGATAATAACGGTAATATAATTGTAAACTCCGAATGGGAACCCGGTATAAACATAAAGAACTCGGTCATTGTAAACAGCCGGCTAAGGGGCAGGGGAACGATAACAGACAGCGTCGTAAAAGACTCCGAAATCAGCAATCCCGAACTGGACAGATGTTTCATTGTATTAAGCGTGCGAACGGGCGGGAAGACCCTGTTGAGTGAGGATTCGGGGATTTACGGTTCGATCGGCGATAAGGATATTGTTCTAAAAGAGAAAATGCGGTCCGGTACCCTGTTACTGGAAGATGATGCCTGCGATCTCATGATACAGGAGGAAACCAATCTCAGAGACAGGGAAAACAATTACAACAAGCCGATTCATAAAAATCCCCTTTCGTTCAAGGAGGCCTTTGACAGGATGTTCGGCGTCAGCATGAACGAACTGGAGAAGAGACGGCTGAAACGAATAAATGAAGTAAGGCGGTAGAATGAGCAGTGCGATATATGCGTTTTCGGGAGACCCGATCACCTTCGGTCATATAGACATCATCACGCGGGCAAGCCGCGTTTTTGATGAATTAATCGTGGGCATCGGGGTCAATCCAAAGAAAAAATACATGTTCAGCCTGGAGGAAAGAAAGGAACTGGCCAGCAAATCCTTGAGCGGTTTGTCCAATGTCAGGGTAGTGGCGTTCGAAGGTCTCCTGGTTGATTACGCATTCGAGAATAACATTACGGTCATCATAAAAGGACTGCGGAATGCAAGCGACTTCGATTATGAGGTGATCCTGCACCAGATGAGCGAAAGCCAGAAACTTTCAATAGACACCTTTTTCCTTCCCGCCAAGCAGGATATGACGCATATTTCCTCCAGTTCCGTCAAGGCTCTCCAGCTGGAACAGGGATTAATACATAAATTCGTACCCCTCTATGTCAAACAATGCCTGGAGGCAAAAATATCCGGACAGTACATGGTGGGTGTGACGGGTGAAATCGGAGCCGGAAAATCCTACGTATCGAACCGCTTGAGCGGGATAGGCGCCAAGCGTAAAATTCCCGTTCACAATATAGAACTGGACCATATAGGGCATAAAATTCTGGGAGAGCTTTCCGAACCTCTCTACCGGGAGATTAGGGAACAGATAGCACGTGAATTCGGGGGGCAAATCCGCAACAAGGACGGGACGATCAGCCGGAAAGCACTGGGAGAAATTGTCTTCAATGACCAGTCCAAACTGGATGAATTGAACCGTATCCTTGCAACACCGCTGCTGGTCAGGCTGCGCAGGGAACTGTATACCAAAAAAGGCATCATCCTCATCAATGCCGCGCTCATCGCAGAATCAAATATGGCCTATATCTGCAACAATAATGTCGTGCTTGTAACGGTGAAAAAAGAGGATCAGAAGGCGCGGCTGCTCAAACGGGATTTAACGGATAAACAGGTTGAAAAGCGCCTTCAAAGCCAGTATAACGCCGAACAGAAAAGAGAAAAGGTCAATCAGGCTATCGAAGCTGAAAACCACGGCAGGTTATGGATCCAGGATAATTCTGACAATACGAAGCAGGAGGATTACGAGAAATTACTGGATGAAATTCTGGTAAACGTGGACATTTACGGGGAACTGAGGTTCAAGGCCCTCTGGCAGCGAATAGGCGGCATGACATCGTGTGATGAGGAATATGACGGATTAATAACGGCCTATTCGGAACAACACAGGAGTTACCATGTCCTTACGCATATCATTGACGGTCTTAATCTAATAGCCGGGGTAAGACACCTTTTAAAATATCCCGACGCTTTGGAATGCGCCTATTTTTATCACGATATCATTTATAACCCGCGGTCCAGCCATAACGAGGAAAACAGTGCCGTCTATGCCCGTAAACATTTGTTGGATGCGGAAGTGAAGGAGGAATTCGCCGACAGGGTAGCGGATTTCATCCTGCAAACCATGCACAGGCATCCTCCGAAAGACGATGATTCGAAGTATCTTGTGGATGTAGACTTGTCCATTCTAGGGAGTGAAAGGCCGGATTTTGAAAGGTATGAACGGGCAATAAGACGGGAATATGCCCATATTCCCGACGAGCAGTTCAATTCTTCGCGCGGTAAATTCTTAAAGGAATTGCTTGAAAGAAAATCCCTCTTCGCCACCGGTTATTTTAAGGATATGTTCGAAAAAAAAGCGAGAATCAATATCAGGGAATCCCTCGGGAAATTGGATGCCGGAAAGCAGAAATAAATTTGATTTGGCGATTGTCGGCGCCGGGGTTACGGGAGCTTCCATAGCCCGTGTTTTATCCGCGTACAAGCTCCGTATTGCCGTTTTAGAAAAGGAAGCCGATATTTCATTCGGTGTGTCAAAGGCCAATTCCGGCATAATCCATGCCGGTTTCCACCACAAACCTTCATCCCTGAAAGCCGTGCTTGAAGTGAAGGGCAATGCCATGTTCGACGGCCTGCAGAAGGAACTTCTGTTTCCTTTCAAGCGGGTCGGTATTCTGGTTACCGCCTTTTCCTATGAGGAAATGAAAGCCGTCGAAAAGTTATATGACCAGGGGATTGAAAACGGTGTACCCGGTTTGGAAATAGTGAACAGGGACAGGATCATCGGAATGGAACCCGTATTGAACAGGGATGTAGTTGGAGGGCTTTATGCACCGACAGGGGGAATAATCGAACCTTACAGGTTCGTATTTGCTTTGATGGAATCCGCCGTTAAAAACGGCGTTTCGCTGTTCAGGAATTTTGAGGTTATAAAATCACGAAAGCATAAAACCAGCTACACGATACAGGCGGCCTCCGGTGAAACGATCGAGGCAAGGTATGTGGTAAATGCCGCCGGATTGTATGCGGATGAGGTTTCCAGGTTGTTCGGTGCCGAGGAGTTCGAGATCATTCCCAGAAAAGGCGAGGAATTCATATTGGATAGACTTGCCGCGGCTTTTCCCAAACACGTGCTTTTTCCCGTTCCTGCGGAACATTCCAAGGGCATCCTCGTTATCCCGACCGTCGAGGGAACAATGATGATCGGTCCTACCGCAAATGAAATAGAAAATAAAGAGGATACGGCCACAACACGGGAGAACCTTGAAAGGGTTCTTTCCCTTGCCAGGATGATGGTGCCTGCCATATCCAAAATGGACATTATCACTTCCTTTGCAGGCAACAGGCCCGTCTTGAAGGATAACGATTTTTACATCGAGGCTTCCGGGAAGGCGGAAAGGTTGATACAGGCAGCGGGAATTCAATCCCCGGGCCTGACCGCTTCACCTGCTATCGCCGAATATGTGAAAGGGCTCCTGGAAAAAAACGGTTTGTCCCTTGTGCGAAGAGAGGATTATGATCCGCATATTACCGGACCAACACCCATCCGGGGAAGCTCACCGGAGGAAGTTGACCTGCTGGTGGGGACAGATCCCGCCTACGGCCGGGTTGTATGCCGGTGTGAGGAGGTCTCGGAAAAGGAGATAAAAGAAGCGATCAACAGGGGCCATACAACCCTGGACGGCATTAAATTTTATACACGGGCCGGGATGGGGCGTTGTCAGGGGGCGTTTTGTACGTATAAGATCATAAAATTGCTGATTCAAGAACTGGGTATTTTGCCTGAAGAAATAACAAAAAGGGGGGGGAAGAGCAAAGTAATCCTCAGAAAATTATGAAGACGAATGTTTATGATGCCGTCGTGATAGGCGGGGGTGCCGCCGGTATGGCGTGCGCCTGCGAAATGGATTCATCAGGGTTGAAGGTTGCCATCGTTGAACGTGAGGAAACGCTCGGCGGTATTCTGCTGCAATGCATTCATAACGGATTCGGCCTGCACCGGTTCAAGGAAGAGCTGACGGGACCCGAGTACGCGGAAAGATATATAGAGAAGGTGGAAAATACATCGCTTGATGTATTTCTTTCAACCACCGTTGTGAATATTGCAAACGAGGGAGAAGGTTATTGCGTGACGGGTTATTCGGGGTCGGAGGGTGTACTGCTGTTTAAAACCGAAGCGGTGGTTCTTGCCATGGGTTGCAGGGAGAGAAACAGGGGCAATATCGGAATACCGGGAACACGGCCAAGCGGCATACTGACGGCCGGACTGGCCCAACGCCTTATAAACATGGACGGGCTTGTGCCGGGCCGGCGGATCGTGATTGCCGGTTCCGGTGATATAGGGCTTATAATGGCAAGACGTTTGACGTGGACCGGCTGTGAGGTGTTGGGCGTGGTCGAGATTCTGCCGTATGCTTCGGGAATTACCCGTAACATCGTACAATGCCTGAAGGATTTCGATATTCCCCTTTATTTAAGCCATATTATCTCCAGGATTGAAGGCAAGGACCGTGTTGAAAGCGTTCAGGTTACACCCTTGCAGGACGGTAAGCCGGATATTTCCGGCAGTTTCCCGCTTGAATGCGACACGATTCTCCTTTCTGTGGGACTTATTCCGGAAAATGAACTGTCGAGGAAGGCATCCGTGAAAATCAACCATGAGACGGGAGGTGCGTATGTGGACGCTCATTACATGACAAGTCAAAAGGGAATTTTCGCCTGCGGGAATGTTCTTCATGTCCATGATATCGTGGATTTCGTAAGTGAGGAATCCGTAACTTGCGGCCGATACGTCCATCAATATGTTAAGCATTCCCTTTTGGACGCCGCGCAGTACAATGTTACTCCCGGAGCTAATGTCAAATACGTCATCCCGAACAGTTTTATACGGGAAGCCGGCCGGAAATTTTACTTGAGGTCGCTCATCGTGAAAAACGATGCTGAACTGAAAGTTATGTTGGGCGAACAAACGATTATAAAAAAGAAATTGAGGCATGTACAGCCCTCTGAAATGATCAGTTTTGTATTGGACAACGAAGCCTTTCCTGCATCGCTTCCGATAGGGGACAGGATGGCTCTGGAAGTGTCAATCCATTAGGTATAAGGAAATGACGGATGTCTGATAAAAATGAGATTATTTGCATATCCTGCCCTATCGGATGCCGGTTACAGGTAACTAAGCTGTCCGAAGAAGCCGTCAAGGTGGAAGGAAACAGATGCAACAGGGGAGAGGCATACGGCAGGGAAGAAACCTTGAGGCCCAAACGGACCGTCACGGCCTGTGTCCGGACAAATTCCAGAAAGATCGCCTATGCACCCGTCAAAACGGATAAACCGCTGTTAAAGGAATATATAAATGAACTGCTTAAAATACTCTACACCCTTGATATTGAGGTGCCCTTGAGGCGGGGTGAAATACTCATTCACAATTTCAAGGGTCTGGATGTGGATGTCGTCTTCACCAGAACCGTTCCCGGGTGAGTTAACCCATTGTGGCTTTAAAAATTTCCAGCCTGCCTTCAATCCGGTAGGCAGGAGCGTCCGAGGGAATGAAGAAACACATGCCTTGAGATGCCTCGTAAGGTTCCGGCACGGAATCCAGTATTATTTTTCCGGCGCCTGACAGACAGAAGAGAATCTCGGCCTGCCGGGCGGAGCGGGAGACGTACGGCGCGTCTTCTTTAACCAGGATGTCGGAGAGCAGAAAATCCTTAACGGGTATGGGATAGGCATTTTCATTGCCAATCCTGTCCGGCCGTATTTTATTACTTTCTTCCGGGACAAACCGGCAAATATCGGAAAACTCATCCAGATCAATGTGTTTGATCGTAAGCCCGCACCTTAATACATTATCCGAATTCGACATTAATTCAAAACCCGTTCCCCTGTAATAGGCGTGAACCAGCCCCGCGGGAATAAACATCGCTTCACGGGGTTTGAGTTGAACGTCATTCAGGAAAAGGGGACTGATACACCCGGCATCATCCGGGTATTCTTTGAGTAAATTCAGGATGAGGGCAATGGATTTGTCCGGTTTTTTCCGGGACAGGCAGTAATCCATTAATTCCTTTAAAAACACCTTTTTTTCCCGGCCGTTCAGGCCGAAAACCGCTTTAAAAAAAATTTTTAAACCCGGTTCATTCCGGTTTATTTTATAATCGCTTAATTCCTTTTGTAAGTGAGAGAATTTTATCGCCTCAAAGGCACTGATGATCTGATCATGAGGCCTGAATCCCGCCAGGGCTGAAAAGGGAGTGATGGCACAGATAATTTCCGGTTTGGCATTGTCATCCCTGTAGTTCCTTTCAGGCGCGGTAACAGGTATATTGAGCCTGTTCTCGCTGGCAAATCCCGCTTCGGCCTGGGTTTTTGACGGGTGTGCCTGCAATGAAAGGCATTTTTCGACCGCGATGATTTTAAACAGGAACGGAAGGGTATTGTTATGAAGCCGCGCTAATTCGCTGCCGAGTATTGATTTTGGGTCCTGCGCAATTAATTCCGAAAGCAGGAGTTCTTTTCCTTGCGCTAAAACCCTGGAAGGGCCTGCCGGATGAGTCCCCATCCAGTACTCCGCCATGTTTTCGAATCCGGCGTTTTTCCTGCCCAGGATTTTTGGTAAGGCCGTTTGCGAACCCCATGCGTAATTCTTTATTTGATTGATCAAGGGATAGATTTCGTTCATAGAAAGGGATTAAAGATTATTCGCCATAATCTTCGGTCTCGATCCGGGCCAGGATTTCATCCGCCTTGTCCATGTAATTCTCGGCATCTTCTTTTTTTGCCTGTTTCAAATATTCTACGGCATTTTCGTACCTGTTGTCGGCATACGCGTTGATGCCCATGGCATAGTATGTCAATCCCTTTTCCGCCCCCTTTTCAAGGGCCTGGCTGTAATATTCTTCCGCTTCCAGGTATTTGCTTTCCGAATACTTGATAAGACCTATGTAGTAATAGGCAAAGTAGTCATTCGGTTTCAGATCGAGTGCTTTTAAAAATTCCTGCTCTGCTTCGGGAAATTCCTTGTTCGTATAATATGCTATACCCTCAAGCACAAGGTCGTAATAAGTCTTGATGGAGAGAATGTATTTCCTGAAATTTGTTTCCAGTTCTGTTATATCCACCCATTCGGAGATCATGTCCTTCAGATAGCGTGAATTTTCATCCAGCGTAAGTTTGGGATCTATCCGGTTCAATGCATCCCAGATGATCCGGTTATAATTCTTGTTATTAACATTTAAAAGAAAGTAAACAAAACCCCATGCTTCCGGATAAAAGATGTCCAGACTGCTCAATGCCGTTTCTTTTTCAATGGTTAAAAGATCCGCAATCGGGATGATAGTTTTTTCACCGTCTTCCTTCATTATATTTTTCAGTGTATCAAGCCAATTCATGTTTTTAACCAGGGTGAAGGTATTGGTTTCTTCATCATACGCGGATGTTTCAAGGTACGCTGCCATGCCTTCCGTTATCCAGAGCGGCGTGGCGGGTACAAATGCCTTCACGAATTGTATCATCCCCTGGTGCAGAAGGGAGGCGTTGAAATCGGCTTCATCCTTTTTCTTGTATCCTACCAGCTCGCATTTTACCAGGTCGGAATAATGGATATATACAAAGTCTTCGCGTGTCTGGTTTATGATCCTTTTCAAATACGCATCGAAACTGTTTTTGTCCTTGTAGATTGTCACCTTCAGTTTTGTAGTCAATTTATTCAGGTCAAAATGAAAAATTTGATTGTAAAATTTAAGCGCCGCTTCCATTTTATTGGCAATTTTCCGGGTATATTCCTCGTCCACATCCGTCGTGACACGGTAATAGGTAGTCTCAGGGGGTGCGCTTTCTACCGCTTCTATTTCTTCCGTGTCTTCCGTTTCCATATCATCCGGGGCCGCGAACAGCAATGATGCGATGGTGATCCCCAATATAACGGCTAAAAACCGTTTGACTGCCATAAAATCCTCCTTATTATAGACTGACACAAAGCCATCCGAATTAATTTTACAATCAATACGCTTTCAAATCAAGTAAAAATAATGACTCTCCCTGTCAAATGAGAATTGTCATTACCTTATTATCGGCTCCAGCTTCCTAAGAATTTAGACATATATTCGGTTTTACGAGATGGTACCCACGGTAATATTCACTTCCTTCAACATCAATCCTGTGAATTTTTCGATATGTGTAATGATATAATTCTGCAGGTTATGAACAATTTCCGGAATTTCCAGGCCGAAAGGCACCTGCAGGACAAGATCGACGATATAACCCTGGGTTTGGACCTTGAAAATGATTTTATTTATCTTAATCAGGGGATTGTATTCCGAAACACAATGAATGACCATTTGAATAAGGGCGGACTCCGAGATGAGAAGCTTCCCTTTTTTGCTGTATTCGGGGGTCACGATTGATTTTTCAAATACCTTTTTCCTGCTGGTCAGCGGGAACCGGAATTTATCCTTTATAAAGATCATGACGGAATCAATAAAAATTTGCGAGTATTTCCGCCTGACTTCTATTCCCGGTACGGGGATAATATGCTTGCCCTCGTTCTCCCGGGACCGTTTGGCAATCTGTATGTCTTTTGTGGTGGCTATGTCCTCGATTTTTATGAATTTCGAGATATGGGGTAACTCCAGCCTGTGCGCTATTTTTTTTACCATACGTTCCGAGGTTCCGATGATCAGGATCTTGCTGAATTTCTGTTTGCTGATGGCATGCCTGACTTCCTTTCGATGGGACATATCATCGAAAAGGGCTGTTTTAATGGCGGATAAGGCGCCTTTCTCCTTCTTTGCCGATTTTCCGGCCACTATCTTGCTGTCCCGGATAAGGATGCCGTCATCGATCAGGAGTTCAATTTTATATTTTTCCGCAATTAATTGCGCCCGGAAGCTTTTCCCCGTTCCCGGTCCGCCGACCAGAGCAAAGACCTGAATTTTTCTGAAAAGCCAGCCTATCTGGTGCAATATTAAATTAAAAATACTCATAGCTTTTAGTTTTACCAGAAACATAATCGTAAATTTTGGCGAGAATTGCAAGTAATCGGTTATTGATTATTTCAGGCAATCCCTCTATTATTTACGGCAGTATATGAACCGATTGATCCTGCTGCTGCCAATACTCTTCTTGTCCGTTTTATCCTGTTCCCAGTATGCACCTGAAATCAACGAATTTTACTGGCAGATGAACCTGTTCAAGGACGCGGAATCGGGTAGAACGTATCCCAGGTTGACGCTCTTTTTAAATCCCTTTGATAATGACGGTTTCTCGGATCTTGACAGTTTTTACCTTCTTTCGGACTCGGAGGAACTTTACTGGAAAATTGATTCAACTGTCTGGACACAGGTAACTTTCCGTGACCGGCAATGGATCGGTACCAATTCCATTACCATGCATGATTTTTCCGATATACCCGAGGGCGATTACAGGCTGCTTCTCATGGATTACAGCGGTGAATCGGATGAGGAGGTATTTCTTCTTCAATACAATGCCAATGAATTCAGGAAGGCGGTATTTCCCGTGCCGGTCTTCAAGCAAACCGCTTTAAAACTGAGTGATGAGAAGAATCCTTATCTCCTCTTCCTCTATAACAATTCGGACCAGTACGTTAATTCTTTCGACATAGTGCAGGGCGTCCTGGATGTCACCCATCTTTCAACATCGAACGACCCGGCAGTGAACCAACCCTTTATTGCCGGTAATTTCAAGTACTACCTGTACCGTCTTCTACCCGGTATAAACCAGGGGTTGATGGTGGGACCGTATTATTTCAGGGAATAACAAACCAGGTATATCAGGATTTTCACAACTCATTCCTGTATTCCTTGGGTGTTTTGTCAAACTTCCTTTTAAACAGCCGTGTAAAATACCCGGGATTCCTGTACCCGCATTCATAGGATATTTCAGAAACGTTCATTGTCGAATTTTCAAGAAAATAAACGGCCTTTTCCAGCCTTCGCCTGTTTATGTAGTCAATAAGACTCTCTCCCGTTTTTTTCTTGTAATAATTGGAAAGATAATCGGGTGACAGGTTCAATTGATGGGCTATGAACTTAACACTCAGTTTGTAATCATGTATGTTGCAGAAAATTATGCGTTTGCATTTTTCAATTTTTTCATTGGGAGAGAAATGGAAGGGGGCATTTTCCTTTACAAATACCAGCATAATATGAAGCAGGCTTTTCAATAAGGAATGGGAAGCTTCGATGCTTTCCTGGTAATCCCGCCATGTATATTTGCATATATCCATGACATAATCGAAGAAATTCCAGTCCTCCGGTACGGCGGACCCTTCAATATGATAGATATAAGGCATGTTATCCCTGTTGAGTTTACCTATATGAAAGGAGAGTGTTTTTTTTTCTATCATGATTACGAGGTTGGTAAATTTTCCCTTGATTGTTTCCCCTTTTTCCGAATGGGCCAGAATCGTGGGAACGATACATAATTCATCCGGCATCAAGGTGATTACCTCGTTGTAAAATTTGAAATTCGTGGTCCCTTCCAGCTGAACGAATATTTCCGCATTGTTGTGCATATGCCCGTTTTTCAGCGGTATTCCTTCTTTTCCGGATTTGGGAATTTTAATGGTTAAGTTTTTGTTCCCGATTCTTTTAATTAATTCGTTTAAAACGGCAATAATAAAATTAATGAAATTCCCTCTGATGTCGTATCTGTTGGATTGATAAATCATTTTTTATTACCTCAAAAATCAAAAGGATTGTACCATTAATCAGGGGTTTTATCCATACCCCGGATTGCCCGTTATCCCTTGATGCTGCCCGCAGTAAGACCTGAAATAATATAGCGCTGGAAGATCAGGTTGAAGATTCCGATGGGCGCCGCCACGATTAAGGCACCTGCAGCGAACTGGGACCAGGGGACGCTTCTCATGTCGCCGGCCCAGATTTTCAAACCCATGGCCAGTGTCAGTTTCTTGGGATCACTGATAAAAAGAAAGATGCCGGCAAAATCCGTCCAGGGTCCTAAAAATATGATTAATGCCGTTATGGCAATGGCCGGTTTGGCCAGCGGTATGATTATACGGAAAAATATCTGCATCTTGCCCGCGCCGTCTATGGAAGCGGCCTCTTCGATGGTTTTCGGTATCGTATCGAAATATCCCTTCAGGTTCCAGACGGCGAATGTTTGTGAGCCGGCCGTATAAATAAGGATCATCCCCACGTAAGTGTTGATGAGGTTTAAATTCCTCAGCAGGAGGTACTGGGGAAGAAGAGAGGCGGTTGTCGGAAGCATCATGAAAATAATAAAGGCGATCATCCACGGTTTTTTACCCTTGAACCTGAACCTGGAAAACGAATAAGCCGCCAGGGTGGCGATAAACAACGCAATCACGGTCGTTCCGCTGGCGAAAATGGAACTGTTTTTCAACCACATGAGAAAATCCTCGTTGGAAAATATATCAAAATAATGCTGGAAGGTGAATTTTTCCGGCAGCAGGGTTATCTCCGTGCTGAATATACTTCTCGAACTTTCAAATGACAGCGTTACGACCCACCAGATGGGCACCATGGTTATCACCACGAATACGGCCAGGTATAGGTAGCTGAACGTATCGGCCAGCAGTTTTCTCTGTTTTCCCTTAAGTACCATCTTATTCCTCTTTCAATGCCCTTGTGACTTTGATATTCAAAAGCACTATGAACAGCAGTATCAGGAACACGATTATCGAATAAACGGAGGCAAGGTTGTACGTGCCGCCTTTCATCGTCTTGAACATGTACGTTGCTATAATGTGGGTTGCATTGTTCGGACCGCCGTCCGTAATCAGGTAAACGACATTGAAATGGGTGAATGTCCAGATGATTCCCATTAAAAACGCGGGCAGCATGGCGGACTTGACCAATGGTATGGTGATTTTCGTAAGTGTCTGCCAACTGCTGCATCCTTCCATGCTCGCGCATTCATAAAGTTCCTTGGGAATGGTCTGCAGGGCTCCTGTTGCCACGAGGGTAATAAAGGGGATGCCGATCCAGATGTTGACAACTATTACGGCAATAAAGGCCATTAACGGATTCTGAAGCCATGCTATCTGGATAAGGGCCTCCGGGTTAAAAATCCGGGCAATCTTGGTCAGCATGACATTGATGAATCCAAATTGTGAATGGAAGAGGTATTTCCAGATTAAGACGGTAATCAACTGGGGCAATACCCAGGGTAGAATGAGAATGCTTCTGAAAAATCCCTTTAATTTCAGCTTCCTGTTCAGAATCAATGCGGTTAAAAATCCGATCGTTATTTGAAAAAACAGATTGATGACGGTCCAGAGCAATGTCCTGGCCAGGACAATTATGAATTCGGATCCGGTTTTCAATGCCTTGAAGAAATTATCAAACCAGACGATCTTCAATGGATCATACAGTTTGTTTTCCCGGCTTAATTCTTCTATGCTTTGAATTTCTTTTGCGGTTGATTCCATGCCTTCCGTGTTGCCGTTCGACTCATAGATCATATATTTTCTTTTCAGGTCGTTTATTTTTAAATTATTGATTTCCAGTTTTCTTTCTTCCAGTTTTTG
>JAFGKU010000092.1 GCA_016928415.1 Spirochaetales bacterium | reverse complement strand
GATAATGACCGTGAAGGGGAGGCTATTGCCTTTCATATACGGAACGCGATCATGAAAAAATATCCCAAAATAAAAATTGCGCGGATTGTTTTCAATGAAATCACACCGCAGGCCATCAAGACCGCGATTTCAGACCCCCTTGAAATCGATGTGCACAAGGTGGAAGCACAGAAAGCCCGCCGTGTCCTGGACCGGCTTGTCGGGTATAAACTGTCTCCCATTCTCTGGAAAAAGGTGAAGAACGGATTATCCGCGGGCAGGGTTCAATCCGTGGCATTGAGACTCATCTGTGAACGGGGTAAGGAAGTGGATGAATTTATACCAACGGAATACTGGACCATCGAGGCGAATTTCAAAAAGGGAAAAAAACATTTTGAAGCCCAGCTGGTTGAATGGATGGGTAAAAAACCGGAAATACCCGACTTTAAAGATGCGGAAAAAATAGTGGGAAAGCTGAAAAACAGCACTTTCAACGTTGCTTCCATAAAGGAAAAACAGAAAGTTACCAAACCTCTCCCTCCCTTTACCACATCCAAGCTTCAACAGGCGGCTGCCAACCGTTTTGGATTCACTTCAAGAAAAACGATGCAGGTGGCCCAGACCCTCTATGAAGGTGTTGAAATCGATTCAGAGAGGATCGGTCTTATCACCTACATGAGAACGGATTCAACCCGCGTCGCTCAAAGCGCCCTTGATGAAGTGCGTAATTTTATTCAGAAGAATTATCCAAAGGAACTGCCGGTTCAGACCCAGATATATTCTTCCGGAAAATCGTCTCAGGACGCCCATGAAGCCATCAGGCCGACGTATGTGAACAAGACGCCGGATGTATTAAAAAAGCAGTTAAGCAAGGACCAGTTCAAAATTTATTCGATTATCTGGGAAAGGTTTGTCTCGTCGCAGATGACTCCCTCGCTGACGGTGACCACGAGTATCGAGATAAAAGGCGGCGAGGGATTATTCCGGGTGAGTTTCAGCCGTCTGGTGGAAAAGGGGTTCCAGCAGGTATTGAAATTTCTTTCGAGCGAGGAAAAGACGAAGATAATGCCTTCACTCAAGGAAGGCGAGGAAGTTGAGTGCGATGATATCCACTCAAGCCAGCATTTTACCAAGGGTCCGGCGTATTATAACGATGCTTCCATAATTAAAATGCTCGAGGAAAACGGCATAGGCAGGCCGTCCACCTATGCACCCATCATATCCGTAATTCTGGACAGGTATTACGTGGTACGCAAAGACAAGAAACTGATACCGACTGTTCTGGGAAAAATAATCGTCGACATGCTCAAGAAAACGTTTCCCACTGTCGTGGACGTGGATTTTACCGCGCAGATGGAATCGAGACTCGATCATGTCGAGGATGCCAATGAAAACTGGGTTACCATGATAAAGGAATTTTACGGGCCGTTTGACAGCCAGGTAACCCATGTAATGGAAAACCTGGAATCAATCAAGGGTGTCCTGGACGAACCGACGAGTGAAGTCTGTGAAAAGTGCGGCAGGCCGATGGTTAAAAAACTGGGGCGGTACGGGTTTTTCATTGCCTGCACCGGGTTTCCTGAGTGTATCAACTCCAAACCGGTTCCGCTTGCCGATTGTCCTGTTCCGGGCTGCGACGGGAAAATTATAGCTAAAAGGAAACAGGGCGCCAGGAGCAAACCGTTCTATGGATGCACGCGGTATCCGGATTGCACCTTCATATCCTACTTCCCTCCCACGGACTTAAAATGCCCGAAATGCGGGTATTTTCTTGTTGAAAAATCGGATAAAAAACGGGGTGATTACAAGGCCTGCATCAATCCGGACTGTGATTACCTTCACCTGCACGAGGAGGCGGAAGCGGTCAATGCTTGAACTGTATTTGAGATACCTTTCACATATCAGGAATCTTTCCGACAACACGGTATCCGCTTACGGCGATGACGTTAGGCGTTATCTTGATTTTTTATCAGAGCGATGCCTGGACGAGGACAATGTGGAGACGATGGATGTAAGGGCCTTCATCGGCCGGCTCACCTCGGACGGATTGTCCACGCGGAGTATCAATAGAATGCTGTCCAGTATCCGCGGATATTACCGGTTCAGGATAAAACAGGGACAGGCGCAGTCCAACCCGCTTAAATATATAAAGAGTTTCAAGCAGGAGAGCCGGCTTCCAAATTTCCTTTTCGAGGAGGAAATCGGTGAGCTGCTGGAAAAAAACGAATCGGCCGAAGAATCCTTCCTCCAGATGAGGGACAGGACACTTCTGGAATTTCTCTATTCCACCGGCTGCCGTGTGTCCGAAGCGGTATCCATCAATTTAAACGATTTTGATTTGAACAGCGGTACGTGCCGTGTAACGGGCAAGGGAAGAAAAGAACGCACCGTGTTTATGGGAAAATCGCTTAAAAATCTGTTAAATGAATACCTTAAGCGGCGACGGTATTTTGTAAAGGCGGACCGGGAAGACGGATACAAGGCGCTTTTTATAAACGGCAAGGGCGGCCGGCTTACAACCCGCGGCCTTCGTTTTGCTTTGTCCAGGTACCTGGATGCGCTTGCCGTCAAAAAAAAGGTCAGTCCCCACACGATTCGCCATTCTTTTGCCACCCATATCCTTAACAAGGGGGCGGACATCCGGGTCGTGCAGGAACTTTTGGGACATGCCAGCCTGAACACCACGCAGATTTACACGCATGTCAGCCTGAACCGGCTCAAAAAAATATATAATGAGTCTCATCCCCACGCACGGATGAAGGAGGAATAGGTATGGAGAAGCTTGAAGGAACGACGATTATCGCCGTCAGACGGTTTGACAAGGTGGCCATGGCCGGCGACGGCCAGGTAACCCTGGGAAACACGATCATGAAGAAAAACGCCTGCAAGGTGAGAAAAATATACGAAAACAAGATTATCGTGGGATTCGCCGGCGCCACGGCGGACGCGTTTACCTTGTTTGAACGTTTTGAGGGAAAAATAAAGGAATACGGCGGCGACATCACAAGGGCCAGTGTGGAACTGGCCAAGGACTGGCGCACGGACAGGGCGCTCCGCAGACTGGAAGCGATGCTCGTTGTCTGTGACGCGAAGAAGAGCCTGCTTATTTCCGGAACGGGCGATGTCGTAGAACCGGAGGAAGGAATCATCGCCATCGGTTCGGGAGGGAATTATGCGTACGCGGCGGCGCGGGCTTACCTGGACACGGCAGATATGACGGCCCGTGAAATAGCCGAACGTTCCATTAAAATCGCCGCAGACATATGTATTTATACCAATTCAAAGGTGATAATAGAGGAGTTATGATTCATGATAAATGTTAATGATCTTACACCGAGTGAAATAGTCAAGGAACTTGACAAATACATCATAGGACAGGATAAGGCCAAACGTTCCGTGGCCATCGCCCTGCGCAACAGGACCCGCCGGCGGAAGCTTCCCCCTGAGTTGCGGGATGAAGTGGCTCCCAAGAATATCATCATGATAGGGCCAACCGGTGTGGGTAAAACGGAAATCGCGCGGCGGCTGTCCAAATTGAGCGGCGCGCCGTTTGTAAAGGTGGAAGCCACCAAATACACGGAAGTCGGGTACGTGGGGCGCGACGTGGAATCCATGATCAGGGATCTCATGTCGGTGAGCGTTTCCATGGTAAAGGCTGAAATGCAGGAAGAGGTGAAAAACGAAGCCGAAAAACGGACGGAGGAAGCCCTGCTGGACCTCCTGCTTCCCGGCATTAAAAAACCGAAACCGGTCCCGTACAGCCAGACAGGTCCTTCGCAGGCACCTTCGGAGCCCGTTGTCTATACTTCCGATACACGCGAAAAATTCAGGGAGAAACTCAGGAGCGGGGAACTGGAGGAAAAGGAAGTTGAAATCGATGTGGCCAACAAGGTTTTCCCTTCCATGCAGATTTTTTCAGGCACCAATTTCGAGGAACTGGACATCAACCTTGGTAACTTGAGCAACATGCTGGGCGGCAGGAAAAAGAAGAAGCGGGTAAAAATAAAAAATGCCCGTGAAATGATATTGAACGAAGAAACGGATAAACTCCTGGACATGGACAGGGTAACGGAGACGGCCAAACTGAGGGTTGAGGAAATGGGCATCATTTTCCTCGATGAAATAGATAAAATCGCCTCCACGGGGGGACAGAAAAGCGGGCCTGATGTTTCCCGGGAAGGCGTACAGCGTGATATCCTGCCCATCGTGGAAGGATCCAAGGTGAATACACGGTACGGCATTATCGACACGGCCCATATCCTGTTTATTGCGGCCGGCGCGTTCCACATGTCCAAGCCGTCCGACCTGATACCTGAATTACAGGGCCGTTTCCCGCTGAGAGTGGAGTTAAAGGCTCTTACAAGCGATGATTTCAGGCAGATATTAAGTCAGCCGAAAAACGCCCTCATCATCCAGTACAAGGAACTTCTGAAAACCGAAGGCGTGATAATTGAATTTTCGGATGACGCGCTGGACCGGATATCGGAAATCGCATTTAATGTCAATTCCAAAACGGAAAATATCGGGGCCAGGCGGCTTCATACGATAATGGAAAACCTTCTTGAAGATGTTTCTTTCAGGGCCCCTGAGATGAAGGGAGAAAAAATTTCAATTGACAGGAAGTATGTTGATGAAAAATTATCCGACATCGTGGAGGACAGGGATTTGAGCCGTTATATTTTATAAAAAAAAGCTCAATTTATATAAAGGAGGAAAGATTTTTAACCGATACGGTTTAAAGAGGTGAATAGCAATGATGTTTGAAGGCAGTTTTGGAAAGCAGTTGGACATTCTCAGGCGCACGATGGATACCGCCCTGTTAAGACGGAGTGTCATATCCAATAATATTGCCAATTCGGATACTCCTAATTTCAAGAGGACCATGGTCAACTTTGAGTCCGAATTAAAACGGGCGCTCGATTCCGAGAAGAAAGTACCTATACCGAACATCATGACGGATAAAAGGCATATTCCCTTTTATCAACCAATGGACTACAGGGCTGTGAAGCCGAGAAGGGTGCTGGATTACCTGACCACGTCAAAAAACAATGGCAACAATGTGGATATTGAGGAGGAAATGATGGCATCCATGGAAAATCAGCTCCTCTACCAGACCCTGGCCCAGGCGGTTCAGAACGAATTCAACAAGGTTAACCTTGTATTGAGGTAAGGAGTAAGGCAGTATGGGATTGTTTACCAGCATAAACACGGCATCAAGCGGCATGACGGCGCAGAGAACGCGTCTTGACGTGATTTCCGATAATATTGCGAATGCCAATACAACGCGTACACCCGAAGGCGGACCTTTCAGGAGAAGCCGCGTCGTTTTCAGGCCCCGGGTGGACCAGCCGTATTGGAGGAGTCCCTTTCTGCCTGATTATCTGGACAATGGCATCGGAAAAGGTGTGAGGATCAAGAAAATAGAAAAAGACATGGACCAGGAACCGAGGCTCGTGTACGATCCCACGCATCCCGACGCCATTAAAACAGGACCCCGCAAGGGTTATGTTGAATACCCGAATATCAACATTGTGAATGAAATGGTGGATATGATATCGGCATCCCGTTCGTACGAAGCGAACGTGGCTGTCGTAAATGGTTCTAAGAGCATGTTTATGAAAGCTTTGGATATTGGAAGGTAATGGAGGTAACGGGAGATGTTTTATAAAATAAACGACGTAATGGGACACATAGTGGATGTAAAAAAGACGGATCCAAAGCACCTGGCGGGGCATATAAAGGGTAAACCGCAGGAGGAACCGACACCGGAAGGCGATTTCAGCCAGATGTTCGTCAAGGCATTGACCGATGTGAACAACAAGCAGCTGGAATCGATGGCATTGGGACAGAAAATGGTAACGGACCCCGATTCCGTCAACGTGCATGAAGTGATGATCACGAGCGCGGAGGCGAATATGGGGCTTTCGATAGCAAAGGCGGTTATTGACCGCGTAATCCGCGGCTACCGCGAGATAACGAGCTTGAGGTAAAGGTCTTTTCCGCCTGGCCGTTGGGCGATGGTTGGGCGGAAAAGCAATTTTTAAATTGAGTTCATTTAAACGGGAGGGGAAATGAACGAGTGGTTAAAAAAATTATTGGAACAGATCAAGACGATCTGGGGTAAAACTACGGCCCTGCAAAAGGGCATTCTTTTCGGGACGATCGGGGTGGTTATCCTCGGGGTCGTCCTTCTTGTCGTTTTCAGCGCACAGCCGAGTTTCGTGCCTCTCATTGGCACGCCGATTCAGGATGATGAATCGCTGAACAGAATCGTAACAAAACTGGACACGGAAATTCCGGGCAAATACAAGGTCACTGCCGACAACATGATACTCGTTCCGGACGAGAAAACGGCCAAGCGGATGCGTACCGTACTCATCCGGGAAGACCTTATACCCAAGGATGTTGATCCATGGGCCCTGTTCGACATTGAACGGTGGACATTGACCGACTATGAGCGGGATGTGAACAAGCGGCGGGCCATTACACAGACGGTGGAACAGCATATCCTGTCCATTGAGGGAATCGACGCGGTGAGCGTGGTTGTGGATATGCCGGATGATACGCTTTTTGTGGAAGATGAAAAACCGTATACCGCTTCCGTCAAGATCACACCCTCACCCGGTTCCGATATCACGACAAATATGAAAAAGATCGAAGGCATTGAAAAACTGATCATGTTTGCCGTTTCGGGACTTAAGCACGAAACAATAGTCATTACCGACCAGAACGGTATTGTCCTCAATGATTTTGAAGGACGCGATTATTACAACAGGCTCACCCAGGCAAAAAGGGAAATTGAAGAAAAGCGTAAAATGGAAAGGGAATACGAATCCCGAATTCTCAAATCCCTGAGCAAAATTTTCACACCGGACAGGGTGGAAATTCTCAAACTGGACATCGACCTGGACATGAGCAAGGAGGAAAGCACCACAAAGGAAGTGCTTCCCGTTGTCTACAAACCGGATAATCCGAAAACGCCTTATGATGATTCCGTTCTCAAGGATTCCATTGTAGTCTCCGAGCAGACATCCGAGGAAAATTTTGAAGGTACGGGATACAATCCGGAAGGGCCCCCGGGCCAGGAAGGCCAGACGCCTCCCCAGTACAAGGATTTATCCAATCTAGTCGGAAAATACAACCAGAAGGCTAAAACGACGAATTATAACGTTGGCGAGAAAAATACGACGCGCGAGGAACGCCCGTGGAACATCAAAAGGATTACGGTTGGTATAGCAATTGACGGCGCATGGGAAAAGGAGTATGATAGCATGGGCCGGATCAAATTCGAAGAAGACGGCAGCGGTAAAATCAAGCGGAAGTATATACCGGTTGCTGATGAAGAATTGAACACGGTGGAAGCGACTGTCAGGGACGCCATAGGTTTTAAAAGGGAAAGGGGCGACTCCGTTACGGTAAGCCATATCCAGTTTGACCGGCGGGCGCAGTTCCTTTCCGAGGACAACAAGTACAGGGGCGAACGTCAGCTGGCGGAAACGATATTCTGGGTCCTCATCGGATTGGGAATCATCGTATTTGCCGTTATCATATTCAGGCTTTTATCCAAATACTGGGAGAAAAGAAGGCGTGAAAAAGAGGAGGAACTTGCCCGTCAGCACCAGGCCATGCGTGAGGCCGCTTTGAAGAGTGCTGAGGAGCAGGGGATGGACGTTGAGCTATCCGTTGAAGAAAGGGCCAGGGTCGAAATGCAGGAAAATGCCATTAACATGGCTCGGGAACATCCTGAGGATGTAGCTCAATTAATCAGAACCTGGCTGATGGAGGAGTAATATATGGCGGCTAAAAAGGGGCAAACAACTTCTAAAGCATCGCAGTCCAAAAAGCAGACTTCCGGTCATAAAAAACAGCTGACCGGAAGGCAGAAAGCGGCAATTTTTCTGGTTACCCTGGGTTCCGAAATATCGGCCGAGATTTTCAAGCATTTGCGGGAAGACGAAATTGAGCAGCTCACCTTTGAAATAGCCCGTCTTGAAAATATCGAACCGGCCGACCGGGATGCGGTACTCATGGAATTCCAGGAATTGATGATGGCCCAGGACTTCATTACCACGGGCGGCATTGATTATGCCAGGGAATTGCTTGAGAAGTCTCTGGGTCCCCAGAAAGCCGTAGATATCATCAACCGTCTAACCAGCTCGCTGCAGGTGCGGCCTTTCGATTTTATCCGGAGAACGGATCCGGCCCATCTCCTGAATTTCATTCAACAGGAGCATCCCCAGACCATAGCCTTGATACTCGCTTATCTTGAACCGAACAAGGCCTCCATCATTCTGGGCAGCCTCCCCCACGAGATCCAGTCGGATGTCGCCAAGAGAATTGCCACCATGGACAGGACCTCTCCCGAAGTCCTGAGGGAGGTGGAACGCGTTCTTGAGAAGAAACTTTCCACCCTCTCCTCGGAAGACTACACGGCGGCAGGCGGTGTAGAAGCGATTGTTGATATCCTCAACCTCGTTGACCGTTCCACAGAGAAGACGATCATTGAATCCCTGGAAGAGGATGATCCGGAGCTGGCCGAGGAAATCAAGAAGAGAATGTTCGTATTCGAAGACATTGTTCTGTTGGACGACAGGGCCATCCAGAAAGTATTGCGTGAAGTGGACACCCAGGAACTGGCAAAGGCCCTCAAGGCCGTGGATTCAGAGGTGCAGGATAAAATATTCAGGAACATGTCCAAGAGGGCGGCAACATTGTTAAAAGAGGACATGGATTACATGGGACCCATCCGTTTGAAGGATGTGGAAGAATCCCAGCAAAAAATCGTTTCCATCATCAGGAAACTGGAAGAACAGGGCGAAATCGTCGTTGCAAGGGCAGGCGAGGACGAACTGGTCGTGTAGGAGTATGAGAAATGGCCAAACATGTTTTTAAGCCGACGGAAATAACCAACCTTACCAAAAAGGTGTATATAGAACCTCCCAACATCGAAATTGAAACCGAGGTTGAAGTGGCTCCCGTTGAAGAGGATACCAGACAAACCCTGGATGATCTGACAAGGGAAAAGGAAGAATTTTTAGGCAACTGGATCAAGGAAAAATCCGATATGATCGAACAGGCCAGGGCCGAAGCGGAGAAGATTATTAAAGAAGCCGAAGAACTGGCTTTTGCCGAAGTCCAGAAAAAATCCAACCAGGCGCAGAAATTCAGGCAGGAAGCGGCCGATGAAGCCAAGAAAGTGCTTGATGATGCCAATAAAAAGGCGGCCGACCTTGAAGCGGAAGTAAACGCCAGGATAGACAAGGTCGAGAAGGAAGCCTTTGACCGCGGTTTTCGGGAAGGCCATGAACAGGGTTTCAAGTCGGGAAGCGACGAGGTAAAGCGTCTTGTCGAGCGCCTTCAGCTCATCATAACCAGGGCCATTGAACGCCGGAACGCCATCATTGAAGAATCGGAAACACAGCTTATCAACCTCGTTCTCCTGATTGCCAACAAGGTAATAAAGGTAATTTCCGAAAACCAGAAAAACGTCGTCATCAACAATGTAATCCAGGCCCTGCGGAAGCTGAAGGGAAGGGGCGACGTGATCATACGGGTCAACCTTTCCGATATCGAACTTGTTTCCACTTCAAAGCAGTTTCTGCAGGAACAGGTTGAAAACGTTAATAACATCACGGTCCTGGAAGATTCTTCGGTGGACAAGGGCGGGTGCATCATTGAAACCGACTTTGGCCAGATAGACGCCAGGATTTCCAGCCAGCTGAACGAACTGGAGGAGAAAATTATGGAGATGATGCCTATCAGGGCCAAAAGCGAACCTTGATGGATTGAGTATTGATGTGTAACCGGAAGACATCCGGGTTGTTTTTATTTCTAAACGGGAGAATATAATGGGAATATTCGATAAATATACAACGATCATTAACAGGGTGGATCCCATCAAGTACACGGGAGTCGTGGAGCGGGTTCAGGGACTGCTTATTGAAAGCCACGGCCCCCATGCCGTGGTCGGCGAGCTATGTCAGATCATCGTGCCCAAGCGGAAGGGTGTCGTCTGGGCGGAAGTAATAGGCTTGAAGGAATCCAAGGTGCATCTTATGGCTTATGACGAGATGGAAGGCATCGAAGTCGGCAACGTGGTTGTCGCCATGGGGGAAACCATCTCCATCCCCGTATCTGATAAATTACTCGGCCGTGTATTGAACGGACTGGGAAAACCGATTGACGGCAAGGGAGACATAGGTTCCCCGGAATGGACCTCCATATTCAATGATCCTCCCTCCGCCTTGAACCGGACCCGTATAACAGAAAGAATTTACACCGGCGTCAGATCCATTGACGGTCTTCTTACCGTGGGCAAGGGACAGAGGCTGGGTATTTTTTCGGGAAGCGGTATAGGTAAATCGACACTCCTGGGCATGGTCGCCCGCAACACTTCGGCGGATGTCAATGTTATTGCCTTGATCGGGGAGCGCGGACGTGAAGTCAGGGAATTTATTGAAAACGACCTTGGCGAGGAAGGTTTGGCACGCAGTGTTGTCGTGGTCGCCACTTCCAATGAATCTCCTCTGGCGCGTATACGCGGTGCCTTCGTAGCTACAAGCATAGCGGAGTATTTCCGTGATCAATCCAGGGATGTCATGCTCATGTTCGACTCGGTAACACGGTTCGCCATGGCACAGCGGAGTATCGGCCTGGCGGAAGGAGAACCTCCGGCCAACAGGGGCTACACCCCGAGTGTTTTTTCACTGCTTCCCAAGCTGCTTGAACGGAGCGGGACCAG
>JAFGKU010000091.1 GCA_016928415.1 Spirochaetales bacterium | reverse complement strand
TCTACAGGTTAGGGTAAATGATTAATACTAGTCATTTGTTAAGGTTTTTATACAAATTTCTCGAGAATCAGGTGCGGAATGTGGGATCAATAAAATTTTTTTTAATATTTGTAATGCGGAAACGGACAAGCTATTATTAAAATAATGTGTGATATGAAAAGATATTATCGGTAATCATTTAATTTATGATGGAAGATGCCTATGTTTAAAAAATTATTAATCATTACTTCTATTGGTACAATACTGTCAATTATCTTACTTTTTATTCTTATTAATGATTCTGCTCAAATTGGGGGAGATTCCATTAATGGCTGTATAGATCACAACAAATATTATGTTAAAGCAAAAAATAATACTCTCTTAGAAGTCGATTAATTTAGCTGGTATAAAAATTTTATCATTTCTGTTATTGTTTTTGTTTTAATGCCATTATCGCTTTTAGTTTTCTCCGGTTGTTTGCTTTATTATATATTTTTTATACGGATTATTCTTAAATAATAAAATAAGTGCTTTTTTCAGGGATTCACATAAACGTGAAAAATCTTATGCCGATGTGGGGATCAGGCTGGCAGCTTAATTTTAATTCTTCACACTTTGTACCGGATGATTGATTTTATTCCTGGAAAATGTATCATTATAGAAAAGGGAGAATAAATGGAAACTATCGATGAATACATAAAAAGCTTCCCAAAAGAAGTCCAAAAAATCCTACAGCAAATCAGGGCAACCATAAAAAAGGCGGCACCCGATGCGGAAGAAGCCATCAAATACCGCATGCCGACTTTTGTGTTAAACGGCAACCTCGTTCATTTTGCCGCTTTTAAAAATCACATCGGTTTCTATCCCATCCCTTCAGGGATCACGGCATTTAAAAATGAACTGTCTGCATACAAACAAGGTAAGGGCTCTGTCCAGTTTCCCCTGGACAAACCAATGCCCCTTGCGTTGATTTCAAAAATAGTCAAGTTCCGAGTGAAGGAAAACAGGGCAAAAGCAACAAAAAAATGAAAACCGCGGAATTAACGCGCTTTAATAAGCAGCAGCGGTATATTCGAATGATGCTTGATCCGTTCGGACAGGCTGCCGAGTACGAGGTCTAAAAACATCTTATGGCCGTGGGTTGCCATCGCTACAAGATCATAATCTCCTTCATCCAGATCCTTGAGCACCACTTTTTCCGGTTCTCCGCTCCTGATAATGGTATTCACCGGAATTTCCCGTTCTTTAAAATATTTTTCCAATTCTGACAAATGCTTTTGTGCTTTTTCATAGAGAACACGGTTTTCCTCAAGCGTGTGTGAGTGCACTACGTGGTAAAGAAAAACTTCGGAGTGATGAATCTTTGCCAGTTCCCCTATATGCTCCACTATCACCATATCAACATCGGAACAGTCCACGGTTACCAGGATTTTTTTATACATTTCCATAAGTTCTACTCCTAAAAAAAGGTTGTATAGAGCAAATAAACGTTTAGCACGATAACGACGGCGGATACGATTATGGCCAGGACAAATTCCAGGGCTCTGCTTTTAAATTGATGCATTATTTTTTCATTGCGGCAAAGAATGAGCAATGGTACCAAAGTGAAGGGGAGTTGAATGCTCAGAACGACCTGGCTGAAAATCAAAATTTTATAGGTATCCAGGCTGAAAAGGATGATGAAAAACGAAGGAATGGCCGTGATAAAAATGGATATTTTGTAGAGCAGGGTATTGGGATCTTCCTTTTTTCCCAGGAACCCGGTAATTACGTTGACCTCCGCCATGGATGAGGTGATGGATGAACCAATCCCGGAAAAAACGAGGGCAATTGAAAAAAGACACCCGGCCAGTGCCCCGGCCAGGGGGGTAAGCGTTTTAGAGGCAAGCTCAATGCTGTCCACCAGAACATGGTTTTGAAAAAAGACGGCGGATGCCACGATGATCATCGCTGTATTCACCAGCCAGCCCAGGACCATGGCGGCAAACGTATCGATTTTTTCGTATTTTAACAGTTTTTTCTTTTCTTCAACGGAGATTCCCCATTTCCGGCTATGGATCACATTCGAGTGCAGGAAAATATTATGGGGCATCACAACGGCTCCCAGGATACCCATGGCAATATAAATGCTTTCACGGTTAACTTTGGGAACAACTAGAGACGGGGCAAGAGCCGTCCAGTTGGGCCTGACAATGAAAATTTCTATGACATAGCACAGGGCTATAATCCCCAGGAATCCAATAATGATTTTCTCCAAACGGTGGTACCTCTGGCTGATGATAAAAAAGACTTCCAGTACAACCGTTACCAGGGCACCGGCCCAGAGGGGGAGTCCGAATAACAGGTTGAAACCGATGGCGCCTCCCAGGAGTTCGGCCACATCCGTGGCTATGCATGCAAGAACGATGGTTATCCCGATGACTGCCGATACAGGTTTGGGGAAATTTTCCCTGATGTTTGTGGAAAGTGATTTCCCCGTAACAATGCCGAGTTTGGCCGCCATGTTCTGGATTAAAATCAGCATGAGCGTGCTCAAGGTGATGACCCAGAGCAGGTCGTACCCGAACCGGGACCCGCCTTCGATGTTGGTTGCCCAGTTTCCCGGGTCTATGAAACCGACGGTGACCAGAAAACCCGGTCCCAGAAAGCTGAATACCCTTTTAAAGGCCTGTTTCAACTTTTCGTTCATTTTATAAACCCCTTTGGGGAAGACTTACTGCACAATATGTTCCGTCAAAATTTGAATTAAACAGTCATCTTTCTGTTTAATTATGTCATGATACAAAATAGAAAGAATGTGATCAATAATGCTGTTGAATAATGGATGTTTTGGAAATACAGGTTGTTTTATTTTAAAATTATTTATATGTTTGTTATAAACAAAAGGCAGGAAAAATCATGAAACGAATACTATTCACCGGGAACAGCATTACCAGGGGGAAAATAGGATGCAGCTATATGCCGTTCATTGCAGAATGTTTTCCCGGTTATGAGTTGATGAATTTGGGTCAGGACGGGGATACGGTTTCCGGAATAATGCAAAGAACGCTCGTTCATTTGCAGAGGGACAGTAATTATGATGCTGTCATAATAATTGGAGGACATAATGACATTATATTGCCCGAGTTTGAACATAAATCTCCTTTTCATAAAACAATAGTGAGAAATCTGCGGAGAACCGGCAGTATTCCGGCTGGGGATTATAATGATTTTATTTCAATTTACAGGATATTTATCGATAAGCTTAAGAATATTACCCCGGTGCCATTGGCTGTGGCAACCTTAAGCTGCATAAATGAGGATTTATCCGTTTCCACCAATAAAAAAAGGAAAATCTATAATCAGGGAATCAGGAATATAGCCGTTGAAAAAAATGTTGAACTTGTGGATATAGCCGAAGAATTCAACAGGGTGCTGCAAAATGCTCCCTGCCAGGATTACCTGATGGATGATATCTTCCCGTCATACATTTTTGATGTCTGGAAGAGTAAAACCAAAAAAGGGTTGGACAGGTTAAGCCAAAAGCGTCTGTTGCATTTAACCATTGACGGTATCCATCTTAATTCCAGGGGAGCGGAAATTTACGGCAGACTGCTTGTGTCTTTCATAAAAACACTTAAATAAACCGCATTTATTTTAAAGTAAGGGATCACCTTTAAATGATAAAATTATAATTCTATATATTATAATAATTTACATCATTCTATTATTTGGATTATTGATATTATTAGGATTTTATTAAGAAATTTACCATAAAATGTTGACTTATTACATAAATGATATTATATTATTGAATGAACATTCAATTTAAACGAATATTCAATCGAAACGAACGTTCAATTAGTAAATTGGGAGGAAATCATAAGATGGATGAGGATAAAAGTACAATAAAAGAACGTATTTTTGAGGTTGCCACCAGGCTTTTCGCGCAGAAAGGCTTTGACGGTTTGTCGATCGACGAATTGGCAAAGGAGGCGAAAATTAATAAATCAATGATTTATTATTACTTTTCCAACAAGGAAGGCCTGCTTATAACGATCATCCAGAACCACCTCAGGGAATTTGAGGAGGAATTCAACAAGCTTGATTTTTCCGGGGTCAAGGACACGAAAAACATACTTACGAATGTCATCAAATTGGCCGTGGATTATATCAGCCAGCACATGGACCTGGTGACCATTATTTTCCATGAGACATTCGTGAAGGCATCAAAAGCCAGGATAGATATCATCAACTTCATCAATCCTGTATGGGATAAAATCGAAAAAACCCTCAAGCATGCGTTTCCTGGTTTGGGTAATGTGGCCATGGTGGACCGGCTTCTCTGTATATCCCTGGTTGGCGATTTTGTCCTTATTATTAACCGGATAGACAGCTCGGATGAAGAGGGTGTTGCCGCCGTAAAGGGAATTTTTATCAAGAGAGTCACGCGGATAATGGAATATCTCCTTACCGACAGGGACATCGTTTGAACCAGGCATTGAAAGGAGTCAATATGTTCAATAAAATTTTTGATGTATACGCACGTTTTGTGGTTCGTTTTGCCAAACCCATCATAGTTATCGTGCTGATACTCACCGCTGTTTTTTCATTTTTCATAAGTCAACTCAGGTTTGAAAATGACTTGACTTTCTGGGTAGATAAAGATTCCTCCATCGGGAAGCTGCCCCATTACATCAACGAGCGCTTCGGCTCCAACACACCTCTTTTGGTTGCCGTCGATTTCGGCGATGCCTTTACGGTGAAGAATCTGGAAGCCCTCGGTTCGTTCTGCGACCGGTTATCCGGTTTATCCAGTGTGGATTATGTGGCTTCGCTTGCCACGATAGAAGACGTGGTACCGACAGACGGGGGCATCAGGGTCGAGAAGCTGGTCAGCTACCCGATTGCCGGTAAGGAGTATGTTGAAAAGCTCAAGGATTACGTGCTTTCAAAGAAAAGTTTCGCGGGAAGCATCGTGAGCGCTGATGGTTCGGTCGCCCTTGTCATGATCAAACCGAATGTCGGGCTCAAGGCGGACGCGGTGGCCACTGAAGTTAAAAGTCTCGCCAAGGCATCGTTTGCCGGTACAGGGGCCGAACTCCATTTCAGCGGCAGCCCGTTCCTCCTTAACTCGATGGCCGATGTGGTGCTTTCCGACATGGTTTTACTAGTGCCCCTCGTGCTCCTTCTTGTTTTGGGTATTCTTTTTATTTCCTTTAAAACTCTGCGCGGCGTGGTTTTGCCCTTCGTGACGGTGGTCATGTCCACGGCGGTTATGATGGGGATCATGGCCGTGCTGAAGGTCCCCCTCAATGTGTTGAGTTCCGCCGTACCTGTCCTTTTGATAGCTGTCGGCAGCGCTTACGGTATACACGTGTTAAACAACTATTACGAGAACACGGTCCAGTCAAAAGATCCCAAAAAGATCGTGGCTCTGGGGCTGCGTGAAGTGGGGCTGCCGGTCCTCATGGCAGGACTGACAACGACCATCGGTTTCGGTTCCAACCTGATTTCGGATGTTTCCATTATCAGGACATTCGGCATCTTTACAGCGATTGGAGTGACATTGGCCATGTTCATCGCACTTTTGTTCATTCCCGCGGTGCTTACCGTGGTCAAAATTCCGAAGAGAATCCCCAAGAGGGCAAAACCGGACGCCGGAACCCATATCCGGGTAGGCCGATTGAGCCGATTGTTCGGCGGACTGGTGAACAACAAACCTGTTTTGGTTACGGTAGTTTTTTGTCTTGCCGGCATCGGGATTTTTCTTTTCAGTACACGGCTCACAGCCAAGGTCGACATGCTTGGATACTTCGGCGAGAATTCAGAGGTACGTACGGCCAGCCGTTTTGTCAATAAAAAATTCGGCGGTTTCAATCCGCTGAACATATACGTGAAGGCGGACATGAAGGACCCGGATGTTATCAAACTGTCACTGATGGCCGAGGAGAAGCTGAGAGCAAGTGCTGCCATGTCCGTACCGAACGGGATAGCCGATGTGATTCTTGAATTGAATCGCGCCATGATAGGTATTAATACGATTCCGGAAACGCCCGAGGAGACGGAAGGCCTTTATTTCTTTATTGAGGGAAAAAAGACTATGGACAGCCTTGTGACCAGGGAGCGGGACGAAGGACTTATATCCGTCCTCCTACCGAGTCTTGAAACGGATTACATCAATAATCTTTTCGGTACCATGAAGGCTTACCTGTCCCGTTACCGCGGACAATTCAATGCCATCGAAAATACTCCGGGCAACCCGGCCATAGCCGCATTAGGTGCCGATATGATTTCGAACCAGTTAAAGGATCTGAAGAAACCGGAAAAGAGAGAGACGGTAGACGGATATGTCGCTGACTTGGGTGCCTGGCTTGCCTCATTTACCGGCAGTCCGGATTCCCGGGCCATCTTCAAATACGCCTCAGGAGACGAAGCGGAATTGATTCTCTCTGTAAAGGAAGCCGGGACTCTTGCGGCCAAAATCGCCGCCCTTCCTCAAATCACGCGGGAGAGCATATTAAATATCGTCAGGACCTTGCCTTCGGCCGGTGATTATGACGAGTTGGATTTGGAGGCGTTTGCCAGAAGCCTGAACCTGGTGGCCGGTGAATCGGTATTCAGGAAAAAACTGAACGGGCTTATTGAACATGCCGAAACATTGATTCCCGCGCTCAGTACCGCGGCCCGGTCGGACCTTGAACGGACCTTCACCCCGTTTCTTTGGAAAACGATCCCGGCTCCGGCCGGAATGGCGGGTGCAGTCGTGCGTAACGTGAGCATGGCGACCCTCCAACTGACCGGCTCATCGGTCCTGCTGGAGGAGATCCGGGCAAACACTTTCAACAACCAGATGACAAGCATTCTCATCGCCCTGGCAGCCGTGCTGATACTCAATGCACTGACGTTCGGCTCCATACGCGAAGGATTTGTATCCCTGGTCGCTATTGTATTCACGATCCTGGTCAATTTCGGTATCATGGGAATCTTCGGCATACCGCTTGACTTCGTGACGGCGATCATTGCCAGCGTGGCCATCGGTACGGGGATCGACTACACGATCCACTTTATCACTCGTTATAAGCGTGAGTTGACCTTGCACAGGGATGACCGGCGCAAGGCATATGAAATCACGCTCTCCAGCACGGGGAAGGCCATTGTGTTCAATGCTGTCTCCGTCGGGTTGGGATTTGCCGTGCTGATGCTGAGCAGCGTGGTGCCGTTCCGTACGGCCGGAATGCTCCTGGCCGTCACCATGGGAGTCAGCAGTACGGCAGCCATGACCTTCCTTCCCGCTGTTCTGAATATTTCGGCAGCGGTACAGAAGTGGCTGAAAAGAAAAAGTACATCCTCATCACCGACATCTACAACGTTAGTGGGGGAAGGCAATAAAACAATTAAGGAGGCAGACAATGCGTAAAACACAAATTGTACTTATTTTAACGGTCGTTTTCCTGGTCCTGGGCCAGGCGGCTTTTGCCCTGACGGGCGATGAAATTCTGAATAAAGTGGAAGATACCTTGTCCGGACCAAAGGATTATGAGGGAACGGCCACCATGGTACTTTCCAACATGGATGGTTCCGACAAGGAGACACGTGTCATGAAAATCTGGATGGCAGGCAAGGAAAAGCGGGTCATCAAATTCGCGTCACCTGCAGGTATCAGGGGGATCGGCATGCTGGCCGTTAAAGACGACGAGATGTACCTCTACCTGCCGGCGCAGAATAAAATCCGCCGCATCGAGGGCGGTGCAAAGAACGGTGATTTCCAGGGCACGGACTTCTCGTACGACGAAATGGCCAGCTACACCTATAAGAACGATTATACCGCCAGGCTTGCTTCGGACAAGGACGGTATCTATACATTGGAATTGATCCGCAAGGCCGGATCAACGCGTGTGTATGACAAACTCGTGATGGCCGTGGAAGCGGCGACGTTCATACCCAAGTCCATTGAGCTTTACAAGGACGGCATATTGACCAAGAAACTTTTCATGGATGATACGCAGAAACACGGATCGTACATTATCCCGGTGAAAATCCGGATGGAGAATTACGAGAAAAACCATGTTACGGAAATGGTCATTGACGAGACGAAATTCGACCAGAACCTGGAAGACAAGAGTGTCTTTACCAAGCGCTTTCTGAAAAAGAGGGTGTAGGAAAGGACGGAATGTGATGAAAAAGACGATTATTTTAGCACTTGTATTGATCATAGCGCTGTCCTTCACGGCCTGGGCACAGGATTCCGGTATCTATCTCTTAACTACCCTGGTTTCCGATTCGCGTATCGATTTTTCAGGAGGCCTTCTCTTCAACCAGGAAACCGCTAACCTTGCCTTCGAGAACCAGGCGAGTGACGACTTCTTTGGTAAGCTTTCCCTCTCTTTCAGGTACATCAACAATCCGGTGAGTATGACGAGCCTCTCCACAGTTCTTCAACCCCAGGATCTTTTTATATTGCCGTCCATATACCCGCTTGAAATTGGGCTGGACCAGGCTTACTTCACCGTCTCCAACTTTCTGTTCAACGGCCTTGACCTCACCATCGGCAAACAGCGCATCAACTGGGGAACGGCTGATGGCCTTAATCCCACCGACACGTTGAATCCGCTCGATCTTTCCGACCCGCTCAATTTCGGGAAGAAGTCGGCCAGTGTGGCGGTGAACGCAGTCTGGACCTTTGCCGATGATGCCGCCTACATTCAGTTGGTCGGGGAGCCATTCTCCCAGCCCGCACGGCTTAACCCGCTGATGACAAGTGCAATCAATGCACAAATGATTTCAGCCGTTGAGGGTATTGCTTCAGGTTTCTCGTGTCCTACAATTAATTACCCTGCTACTATGTCTGAGACTTACCTCGCGCCGGAATTAAACATCAAGAATGCCTTGGGCGGGATAAAAATCGGTGGTACGTTGGCCGGTTTTGATATGTCGACATCCTTTGTGACACGCCTGTCCGATATGCCTTATATGAAAGAGATGAGCATTACAGGTGCGGCAAATCCGGGAGTTGATTTAACGGTTAGCAATTATAGTTATATTATGGATTATTACAGGGAATACATCGTAGGTGCGGATATTGTCAAGGACCTGGGTTTTGTTCTCGCCTGGGCCGAAGCTTCACTCACGTTCCAGGAAGACGTAACGTTGACTTCCCATATTAATGTTTCTCCTGCACCTGCCAGTAATACGGTTACCACTGTTCTTTCCGCCGAACCTTACCTGAAGTACACGGTCGGGATGAGCCAGCAGATTGACTTCTTCTACTTTAATTTCCAGTACTGCCACGGCTTTGCGCACGAAAGGGGCAACACGGGTCCGGGACGGCTCCAGGATTATGCCATTCTCCGGCTCGAGTTCAACACCCTTTCGGACAAGCTTAAATTTTTCCTGACCGGCGCCGGCAACCTCTGCAACTTATACGACGCGATAGCGTCCCCTGATTTCGGCGTCTATGTCATGGACAACTACGGCGTCATGGGGGAGGCGGGCTTTGAATTCATGCCCATTCTCGGCCTGTCGCTCAAAACCGGTGTTATGTTCTTTGACGGAAAAGACACATCCAATATAGGCCAGATGAGGGACAATGATTTTGTTTACCTCAGGTTCGAAGGTAAATTCTAAGATGGGGAATCACCCGGGACGAACCATCGTCCCGGGTGACCATTCGTAAATTCATTTGATAATGCAGGTGATTCGAATGTCTCTGAACAGGAAGTCATCGCCTTTCTTTTTGTTTTTAATTATAAAATTGTTGGTCCCTGTTTTCAGCAAACCCAGTATTTCCTTTTTATAAGTATATTCGCAATTATAATCATAGGACCCGTCACTGACAGGCCCCTGCCAGCATTCATCCGTGCCGGGAGCGGGAAGATTCTCGATAACCGTACCCGCCGGGTTTGAATTTATGAATATCCGGGGAGGTTCCGCGCTGTTGGGGCCCCATTTTGTGAAGGTAATTTCTATAACCGCTGAAGAAAACCGGGACACATCAGTAACGGTAAAATCCCTTGAAAAAACCGTTCCCTCATTCCCGGGATTGTCCCCCAGATGATGTGTCCTGGAATCTATTTCGATAATGATGGCCTGCCCGCCGTTCGTGGCCTTGTCAGTATTATCCAGTGGCTTTAACAGGGTATACAGGAAAACCATCCCGATAACCACGAGTAAGGCAAATCCGATTATGGTAATTATTTTCAGGTTTTTTCTCCGGCTTGTAAATTCCGCATCAATATCCTTTTCAATCCGGTCTATTTCCTCCGCGGATAATCCGGTCATTTCAAGCAGGGCTTCCTTGTTCGCGTTGACAAGGTCGGATTCTTCCGCTTTTTCCTGTAAATGCCTGTCCCTTTCGATAACGCGTTTTCTTAATTCCGCGAGTTTTTTCATCCATTCCCTGTTTTTATTCATAGTTATAAGTGTAGTTAAATTAAAT
The DNA here is from genome assembly GCA_016928415.1 of Spirochaetales bacterium. Classification (GTDB taxonomy): domain Bacteria; phylum Spirochaetota; class Spirochaetia; order SZUA-6; family JAFGRV01; genus JAFGKU01. The sequence goes on along the minus strand of JAFGKU010000091.1, from coordinate 5,775 downwards.
TTCAGAATCAATCATCCGTTTTGCATTCTATCAGCTTATGCTCCAGAAACCTTTTGGCATCCCGGGTATCGAAAACACCGATAACCTTGTTCGACTCATTGTCAATGACGGGTAATTGTTCGAGGTTCAATTTCTCCGCCGTTTCCAGGCCTTCCCTCAGACGGGAAGACGGCCGCAGAGGATGTTCAAGAGGTGTCATGGCATCGTGAACGAGGGTGATGTCCCATGCGTGCTGTTTGTCCAGAACCGAACGAATATCCTCGAGCTTTATTATTCCGGCGTACCGGTTTTCCGAATCGATAACGGGGCAGATCAAAAAGTCACTGGCGTCGAATAAACGTATCGCGTCCTTGATTTTGGCGTTTTCCCGGATGACAATCGCATCCATTATGAGCAGCTTCCCGATTTTATACGAATCGAGCAGGTCGTCCCGGGTAATTTCCTGTGTAAGCTGGTGCTTCGACATATCGAGGGGAGCCCTTTTAAGCACCCTGTTGCCGACAAACGCTATGGCCCAGGCCCCGGCCGGCGCGGTAAGAAGTATGCTCAGTACGGCGACGGCGAGGATTATTTCCCCTGGTGCGGTACCCATACCGGCCGCCTGCATCGCCAGAAGCGGCGCGCCCCCGATTGCCGCCTGGACCGTTGCCTTGGGAAGATAGGATATAACGACAAACAATTTTTCCGATCTGGTCAGCCCGCTTTTTATCAGGCAGAGGTAGGTACCTATACTGCGCGCAATCAAGCCCAGGATAATAACGATGCTCCCTATAAACACGGCGTTCAAGGCAACCTGTATGTTCACCTGTGCCCCTACAAGTGCAAAGAGGATAATTTCGGCGAATACCCATAATTTACCCAGTTTCGAAGATATTTCATGGGCCATAAACTCGCTTTTTTCCAGGATGATGAATCCCACCGCCATGACGGCCAGAAGCGCCGCAAAGGGGAAAAAATTGTCGATAAGGTGTTCTATGTTCACGAACACTATTGCTACGCTGAGAACGACCAGAAGGCGTTTTGTCGCGCGGGGATTGAATTTTTCAAATATAAAATAGAGAATAAAACCGAATAGAAGCCCTACGGCAATCCCCGAGAAGATCGAAATCGGGATGCCGGCGAGTTTCCACAGGATGTTTACTTTCACACCCGTGTAAATGCCGATTAATACGCTGTAGACGACGATGACGAACACATCATCAATTGAGGAAGCGGCAAGTATCATGGTGGGAATTCCCTTCTCGGCTCCCTTCTTCTCATCAATGAATTTCAACATCAAAGGCACCACGACAGCCGGTGAAACGGCGGAAAGGACGGCCCCAAGGATGGCCGCTTCAAGGTAACTTAAATTCAGGAGAAAATGACCGAGGAATGTAATGGCAACACCTTCCAATACGGCAGGGATAAAGGAAAGTAAAAATGCGTATAATCCTATTTTTCGCAATGTTTCCTTGCTGAGTTCGAACCCCGCCCTGAGCAGGATAACGATAAGCGCGATCATCCGCAGATCAGATGATACATTCATGAGCTCGGGCTTAAGAAGGCTTAGTATGTACGGACCGGCTACCATACCCACAATGAGTATCCCGACCAGACCGGGAACCTTTATTTTTTTAAACAGCCAGTCGACAATCAAGCTCAATATAAGCACTTCAGCAAGACTAAAAGCCATTGAAATCCCTCGTTTCGATTATATTTTTAACACGTAAAATCTTGTAGGCAGGCGTTACGGGCAAGCATTCCATAACGGCGTGTATATCCTTGTCGCATTTAACTGTCGTTCGAATGGGGTAATGAGAATACAGTTCGTCCAACAACAACTCCCGGTACAGTTTTACAGGAGTCATCAGCCCAAAACCGGGCAGTTATACGGCGAACCCCATCACCAGGGGAAAATATAGAAAAACAACGCACTTATGTCAAGCAATGAATCGTAATTGTAGAAGAGGGTATTCCGGCGGATTTTGGTTTCAATGTGAGTATAAGTATGCTGTATACGATATCCGAAATGGTGGAATTGTTGAACATGGCTCATGGCTTTTACTAATTTTTAATTTTATTTTAAATAACTTGCCTTGACCTTATTTTTTAGTATTATTAGTTTTAAGAATCATTATTAATATGAAAACGAAAAGAAGAAAAAGCAGGCAACGGGACAGAATTTATGAGCTGATAAAAAACAGTTCGGAACATCCCATTGTGCAATGGGTTTATGACAGGCTCCGGCAGGAATTTTTAAATGCCAGCATGGGTAATGTTTATAGAAACATCAATATTCTTGTTGAAGATGGATTGATTAAAGCCCGTGATTTTGGTGATGGAGTGGTTCATTATGATGCCATTGTAAACCAGCATTACCATTTCATCTGTAAGAAATGCAAAACTGTCACGGATTTTTCACTACAGGTTCGGGACGATATCATTGAAATGGCACAGAAAAAAACAAAAAAAATTATTACCGGACATACGATTCAGTTCTTTGGCATATGTGAGAAATGTAAAAAGGCTTAAGTTCTGGTTTTGGGAACCAGACATATATTATTAAAAATTATAGGGAGGCGGCTTATGGAAGTAAACAGGAAATTGCCCGAAGCTCTGGATGCAATATCCTCAGATGAGCTTATGGCAATCAATCAGCATATGAGTTTTACAGAAATTATTGATGATCGTAATTTAAAAAATGAAAGGAGAAAATATTATGAGTGAAGAGAGCAAGTGCCCGGTAACGGGTAAAACAAAGAAACAAACCGCCGGCAGCGGTACAACGAACCAGGACTGGTGGCCAAACCAGCTGAACCTGAAGATACTTCGCCAGCATTCTGTCTTGAGTAATCCGATGGGCAAAGATTTCAATTATGCAGAGGAATTCAAAAAACTCGACCTTAAAGCCCTGAAGGAGGACCTCTATAAACTGATGACCGACTCCCAGGAGTGGTGGCCGGCCGATTGGGGTCACTACGGCGGGCTTTTCATAAGGATGGCATGGCACAGTGCGGGTACGTACCGCATGGGCGACGGCCGCGGAGGGGCGGGAACCGGCAATCAACGCCTGGCGCCCCTTAACAGCTGGCCGGACAATGTAAATCTCGACAAGGCGCGCCGCCTGCTCTGGCCTATCAAACAGAAGTACGGGAAAAAGATTTCCTGGGCCGATCTCATGATCCTGACCGGCAATGCCGCCCTGGAATCAATGGGATTCAAGACTTTCGGCTTCGGTGGCGGGCGCGTGGACGTGTGGGAGCCGGAGGAGGACATCTACTGGGGCAGCGAGGATAAATGGCTTGGCGATAACCGCTACACGGGTGAACGTGATCTCGATAACCCCCTTGCCGCCGTCCAGATGGGCCTGATATACGTGAACCCGGAAGGGCCGAACGGCAATCCGGACCCCGTCAAATCAGGTATCGACGTCCGCGAGACTTTTGCCCGTATGGGCATGAACGACGAAGAGACCGTTGCCCTCGTTGCCGGCGGGCATACTTTCGGGAAGTGCCACGGTGCCGGGGATGCGGCGAACGTCGGGCCCGAGCCGGAAGGTGCCGGAATCGCCGAACAGGGACTCGGCTGGAAAAGCAGTTACGGTACCGGCAAAGGTGATGACACGATAAGCAGCGGGATCGAAGGCGCCTGGACGCCGAACCCGATCAAATGGGACATGGGCTATTTCGACATGCTGTTCGGTTACGAATGGAAAAAGGTGAAAAGTCCTGCGGGTGCCTGGCAGTGGGTGGCACAGAATGTCCCCGAGAAGGACCAGGTACCGAACGCGCACGACCCTAAAAAACGAAGTGCGCCGATCATGACCACAGCAGACCTCTCGCTGCGTTTCGACCCGGTTTATGAACCGATTGCACGCCGGTTTCACAAAAACCCGGACGAATTCGCCGATGCTTTTGCCCGTGCGTGGTTCAAGCTGACGCACCGTGATATGGGTCCGCGTACACGGTATCTCGGCCCCGAGGTTCCCAGGGAAGAACTTATCTGGCAGGACCCTATCCCTGCCGTTGATCATAAGCTGATTGATGAACAAGATATCGCCTCACTGAAGAGCAAGGTCATGGCTTCCGGTTTATCAGTATCGGAGCTGGTAACGACCGCCTGGGCATCGGCGTTCACCTTCCGCGGTTCGGACAAGCGCGGCGGTACCAATGGCGCCCGTATCCGTCTGGCCCCGCAGAAGGATTGGGAAGTGAACCAGCCTGCCCAACTGGCAAAGGTTCTTAAAACCCTGGAGGGAATTCAGGGTGAGTTCAACAAGGCGCAATCCGGCGGGAAGAAGGTATCACTCGCGGACTTGATCGTCCTGGGTGGATGCGCCGGTATCGAAAAGGCGGCCAAGATAGCCGGCCGCAAAGTAACGGTTCCCTTCACCCCGGGCCGTATGGATGCCTCGCAGGAGCAAACCGACAAGAAGTCATTCGCCGTACTCGAACCGGTCGCGGACGGTTTCCGTAACTACCAGAAGGCCCGCTATGCCGTATCCGCCGAGGAAATACTGGTTGACAAGGCCCAATTACTGACCCTGACAGCACCTGAAATGACGGTGCTTGTAGGCGGTATGCGTGTACTTAATGCCAACCATGGAGGGACCCGGCACGGTGTCTTCACCAAACGGCTTGAAGCGCTCACCAATGACTTTTTTGTGAACCTGCTCGACATGAACACAACATGGAAGGCGACCGATAAGAACGCTGACATATTCGAGGGGCGTGACCGGAAGACCGGAGAGGTCAAGTGGACCGCCACCCGTGTCGACCTCATTTTCGGGTCGAACTCCCAACTCAGGGCGTTGGCGGAAGTCTACGGAAGCGCTGATTCCGGGGAAAAGTTCGTGAATGACTTTATCGCGGCGTGGAACAAGGTAATGAACCTGGACCGGTTCGATTTAGCCTAATCAGCAGAATAAATGATTGTGACGGCTTTTAAAGGGATGCCGAAAACCGGCATCCCTTTGAGGCCTGAATAATAAGAAAGGTCGGATTTAGGGCAGTGTGATAACTGCCTTATAAGTATTTATGCTATGAAAAAAGTTTTCCTTATTATAGCCGGAAATATCTCTCTTTCACTTGGTGTAGCGGGGATTTTCCTTCCCGTATTGCCGACAACTCCCTTTTTACTATTGTCAGCAGCCTGTTTTTTAAGGAGTTCCGATAAACTCTATTATTGGCTGACTCATCACAGGATATTCGGAAATTATATTCAGGGTTATGTAAAATATAAGGCGATTTCTCTACGGGCAAAAGTTATTTCAATTACGGCATTATGGTTAGTTATCGGTTCAACAATAATATTTTTTATAAGCAGCCTCTGGATTAGAATTCTTCTTATATTGATAGCCGTTGGTGTCACTTTTTATTTGGTCAGCATAAAAACGTTGACTCAGAAAATGATTGAGGACTTAAAGAAGGATAAAGAAAAAGAGATTAAAAGCTCGCAAGTGTTGTCTTGAATCTATCGGAGATTTTATGGTTTTTATAGCTGCATTATGTGTTACATTTTTTCAGGTCATTCATATCTTTGAGGAAATTGGAATGAATGCCTATGCAATGCATAAAGGGGAAAATCCAAGGGGTTTATATTTAAGGGTATCATCCTTACTCATATTGCTAAGCTTTGTCTTACTTCTCTTATTGTATTTTAAATTCGATTTTTCTTATTACCTGGCATTTTATTGTGTTCTTATCAGTGTCGGAAATACAGTGGCCCATTCTGTTTTATGGTTTATCAAAAAAGAGAGGCTTGGATTGGGTTTTCCTTCAAGTATTCCCCTGGGAT
>JAFGKU010000090.1 GCA_016928415.1 Spirochaetales bacterium | reverse complement strand
TTCCATAATTAAAAAAATAATTTAAATGAAAATACCATTAATCAATGATTTTGTGAAAATCGTCATTAACCGTCACATACATTTAAATGCAATATTGAAATTTATGAGGATGAAATTATGGATATAAAACAGGTAAAAAAAATGTCGGCGGAGGATATTTTAGAGAAGCTTTCTTCAAAAAGAGAGGGTCTGGATTCTGCGGAAGTGGATAAACGACTCAAACAATACGGATACAATGAACTGTCCGAGAAAAAAACAGGCTCCCTTTTGAAGTTCTTAAGCTACTTCTGGGGGCCCATCCCCTGGATGATAGAGGTTGCCGCCGGGTTATCGGCGCTCATTCAGCGCTGGGAAGATTTTGGGATTATTATCGTTCTCCTGCTTCTGAACGCGGGGGTGGCTTTCTGGCAGGAGCACAAAGCGGACGCGGCGATCGACGAATTGAAAAAGAAACTGGCTCCCAGGGCCAAGGTCTTGAGAAACGGGGAGTGGATTCAATGCGCCGGAAAGGAACTCGTTCCCGGTGATATAATCCGGGTGCGTTCGGGTGACATTGTTCCGGCGGACATGAAATTCATGGAGGGAGATTACGCATCCATAGACGAATCCGCCTTAACCGGAGAATCATTGCCCGTCGATAAAAACGACGGGGATGTCGGATACAGCGGGTCCATCGTTCGCCAGGGTGAAATGACGGGGGTCGTGTTCGCCACGGGAATGGAAACGTTCTTCGGGAAAACCGCCAAACTCATTGAAGGTGCCGAAACGGTCAGCCATTTCCAGAAAGCGGTGGTTAAAATAGCCCATTACCTGATATTCATAGCCATTATTCTTGTCTTTATCATTATAGTGGCATCCCTTTTCCGCCAGGAGAAACTGCTGGAAATCCTGCAGTTTTGTCTTGTTCTGACGGTGGCGTCGATTCCCGTTGCCATGCCGGCCGTCCTTTCGGTCACAATGGCCATCGGTGCCTCCGCATTGGCGAAAAAGGAAGCGATTGTCAGTAAACTGGTGGCCATTGAGGAGATGGCAGGCATGGACATTCTCTGCAGCGATAAAACGGGTACAATTACCAAAAATGAAATATCAATTGCCGAGGTCATTCCTTTCGGCGATTTCCGGAAGAACGACATACTGCTGAACGGGTGGCTCGCCTCAAAATCGGAAAACATGGACGCCATCGACAATGCCGTCATCGGTGAGGCTGAAAACATAGCCGAAGTATCTGAAAGAAAAGAAAAGTTTAAACTGATAAAATTCAAGCCGTTCAATCCGGTTGACAAAAGAACCGAATCATTGGTCGAAAATGAACAAGGCCAATTCAAAATCTCCAAGGGGGCCCCCCAGATCATACTCTCTTTATTGACGGACAAGAACGATTCATTCAGTAAAGATGTCGGGAACCGGGTCAAATCATTGGCTGAGAAGGGATACCGTTCCCTGGGGGTAGCGAAGACGGACGCAGACTCTAAATGGCAGTTTATCGGGTTGATAGCCCTTCACGATCCTCCAAGGGATGATTCCGCTGAAACAATAAAGACAACGAAGGCTATGGGATTGAAAGTTAAAATGGTAACGGGTGATCATGTGGCGATAGCCCAACAGATTGCCCGCGAGACGGGACTGGGGACAGACATCCGGGAAGCGGGAACCTTAATGGATAAGCCGGACCGTGTAGCGGCACGGATAATCGAGGAAGCGGACGGGTTTGCCCAGGTGTATCCGGAACACAAGTATCATATTGTGGAACTCCTCCAAAATAAGAATCATATTGTCGGAATGACGGGGGACGGCGTGAACGACGCGCCGGCATTGAAAAAATCGGATGCGGGAATTGCCGTTGAGGGTGCAACGGATGCGGCAAAATCGGCCGCTTCCATCGTACTGACAAAGCCGGGATTATCCGTAATTGTCGATGCCATTAAAGAGAGCCGAAAAATATTCCAGAGAATGAACAATTATTCCACATACCGGATCGCGGAGACCATAAGGATTCTGTTGTTTTTTACATTATCGATACTCATTTTCAATTTTTATCCGGTCACCGCTTTGATGATTGTACTTTTAGCATTATTGAACGACGCGCCCATCATGACCATTGCCTACGACAGGGTAGTTTATTCCAGGAAACCGGACACGTGGAATATGCGGACCGTATTAACCATGGCCTCATTTCTCGGTGTTATCGGCGTCATACAGTCATTTCTGATTCTCTTCTTTGGGAAAGAAATTTTCCATTTAAACAATGACGTATTACAGTCGTTTATTTACCTGAAACTGTCCGTATCCGGACACTTTACCGTATTTGTGGCAAGAACCAAACGGCATTTCTGGCAGTCCCGGCCGGCCTTACCCATGATCCTCGCCGTCATTTGCACGCAGGTCATTGCCACGCTGATAACGGTTTACGGTTTCCTGTTGCCGCCTTTGGGATGGGCTTTGGCCGGATTCATATGGGGACAGGCAATCATAGTGTTCCTTATCGTTGATTTCATTAAGGTAAAACTCTATAAGTTGATTGACCATACACAGGTAAAATTCAAAAAGTGAAAGCCATCTATTGATTCGAGACGATTGAATCAATTTCTTTCCTCAAAGGTGGTATCAAGTGTGGGGATACACTGAAATTTCGCAAACCGGATCTCAATAATTTTTTCGTATACTTGGTATTACCCGCCAGTTCACCGCACAATTCACATTCGATACCTGCTTTTTTAGCTATATCGACAATGGATTTTACAATATCGATGATTACGGTATTGCCTCTTTTAAAATAATCGGATACACGGCTATCTTCCCGGTCAGCCGCCATAGTGTATTGGACAAGGTCGTTCGAACCGATACTGATAAAATCTACCTCTTTTACAATATCACTTAAAAGAAATACGGCCGAAGGCAGCTCAATCATGGCACCAATTTCCGGGGATTCATAATGTGCCTTTTTTTCGAAGCGAATTATTTGTTCTATAATTTCCTTTATCCTGATAATTTCCTCAGGAAAGGTTATCATAGGTAATAGCATTCTTATCTTATGATTCCTATTCATTTCCAAACAGGCCATTATCTGGTCCGTCAATAATTTTTTATGTTTGAATAAATATCTGACACCCATGGTTCCAAGTTTCGAAAGGTCGGAGTCATTGTAATCCATGTATGGCAATAATTTATCCCCACCCATATCCAGCAGGCGGATTGTAATACTTTCCTTTCCCAGGGGCATGAACATGTCATTCATGAAAGAAATTAGCTGCCGTAAAGTCGGCTTCCTGTTATGCAACAAATATACGTATTCTAGCCGTGTGAGCCCGATTCCGTCTGAAGCATATTTTTTAGCGTAATAAATGTCCTCCTTTGATTCAATATTTGCCGAAATATGAATCGTTTCACCTCCAATCCTCAAATTTTTCGAATTAAAATATTTTTCCGGAATCGTCGCCGCCGTTTCTGCATGCTTTGACAGTATTTGTTTATCCTTTTCATTCGGGTTCAGGATTATTTTTCCTGGCGGCGCCTTTAAAATTACTTCGGATCCGTTCCTTAAATCAATGAATTCAGCATCGATATTGGTAACGAAGGGTATATTGAACGCTTTCGCCAGGATACCGGCATGGGAATATTCACTGCCTTCACGGGTGATTAAGCCTTTCAAGCTGTTTTTCTTTGCATGAATGATATCCGAAGGCAGAATACGCCTGGCAAATACGACACTGTTTTCCGGCAAATGTTCAAAGGAATGCGATTTTATATTCATCAAATTATTAAGAATTTTACTTCCAATATCCGCGATGTCTTTTGCCTTGGACTTAAATTGAGGAGAAGTAAACGTATTGAATTTCTTTTCCAGATCATTAAAAATTTTTTTAACGACGGCCTCACTGTTAATTTTTTTCTCACGTAATTCCGACTTTATTTTTTCAATGAATTCACTATCCCTGAGCATAAGTTTGTGGGCATGAATAATGTTCAAATGCTCATCATTAATTTCCCCGTTAAGTGATTCCTGTAATTTCTCAAGATTAGTATACGTATCTTCAAAGGCTTTATCGATCCTTTCCAATTCCTTTTTAAGATCTTTCTCTTCAATAGACCTTGGTTCATAGTCATTCATCAACATATCTTCGTACTTTATAAGGATCCCTTTCAATATACCGGGTACAATAGTTACTCCATGATATATTTGCCGCCTCCGCTTCTTTAAATGCTTAACCCGGTTTTCCCGCACTTCCACAATATCATTTCCCTTATATTTGCAGATTTTATCTTTACCAGTCCTTTTTGCCATATAGACAGCTTTATCTGCAGAGGCCAGTAATTTCTCGGCATTGTCAATATCATGTTCACCGTAGGAAGCGATTCCCATACTTAATGTAATATTGCCGATAACCGAATCATCGGGTTTTTTTCTTGTTTTCATTATCTTTCTGATTTTCAAAGCGATTTGTGAAGCCTCCGCGCTCCCGGATTCCGGAAGCAACACCACAAATTCGTCACCTCCGTACCTGTATATTGTATCTACCTTTCTTATGCTTGACCCGATCAGATCCGAAATTTCAACCAAAGCCCTGTCTCCGAACTGGTGTCCATAGCTGTCATTAATCCGTTTGAATCCGTCAATATCCAAAAATAATAAAGAAAAATTTCTTCCATACCTGTTTGTTCTTTCAATTTCCTTATCTATATCCGAGTAAATCAAGGGGAAACTGAATGTTTTCGTTTTATCGTCTTCGATTGCATGTTTGGCTATGGTTTTCATTTTCGATTTTTCAATAATTGAGAAATGATTTTTTATTCCGCTGACATTTTTAATAAAATCCAGGGCGGCTACTTCAATACCTACATTTCGTCCAAGCAATTTGCTCAAGTGTTTTTCATGTACTGCGATTTGTTCACACAATTCTTTTGCATTTTTCTCATCATTAATTGTGATATGCGTTAATTCAAAGACGATTCTTCGGTAAAGCGAACCTTTGTATTTACTTTTTATGCGGTCTATTTCCTTGCTTTCCTTCGCGGAATGCTTTTTATCCTCAACCAGGAATTTAATAACATCCAGACCAAGGGAATGCCCGGCTATCGCCTTGGCTTCTTCCCGTAAATCAGGGCTTTTTTTTGTCGAATCAATATTCATAAAAAAATTTACATTTGCCGAAACAAATCACTGAAGGCAACACACTCCGACAATAATATATGACTCCTTCCTTAATAGCATATCTTTTATGCTGAAAGTAATAATTTCCGCCAATGTAATTTTAAATATAAAATTCAACCTTAAAAATTGTTAAAATCCGTTTTTTATTGATAGATTTCAATGAGAAATCCAGTAGCAATATCACGCGTTCACATCAATGTAATTGCCCACCGCACGGTACAACAATGCTTCGGCCGATTCCTCGTGCCGCTTTTCCAGGTAAAGTTCCGCGAATTCACCGCTGTCCAGCCATATTCCCCCGCAAACAAGGCATATATCGCTCGTGACATGCGACATGATGTGTTTTTTCTTGTTCATCGAGGCATTACAGACGGGACAGGCCAATACCTTGTCCGTATCGCCCCCGGAAGGACGCAGCAGCTTATCCCTGAACGTGCTGTTTTCCGAAAGGTCCTTACGCAAAAGGCTATCAAGCTCGCCGGCATCCAGCCATATTCCAAAACATTTCGGACAGTAATCAATGAAAATCGTCTCCAGGGGTAATGTCAGAAGAGGCGTATTGTCAACCGGACAGGTAAGCTTCCTGGATTTATGCCGGCGTAACTCATCTTTATTCACCTCTTTTGAAGGCTTTTCTTTCTTTTGTTCCGGCGTATGTTCCCCGTGTTCCTTCACTTTTCTTGTTATCGAAGGGGCGGTTGATTGATGAATGGCCTTGAAAGCCTTCTCTTTGATATAATAGTACTCATCCGTGACAATTGAAAAATCTTCCACTCACACACCTCCCCTATTAATTATGTTACGAAAATAATTCTTTTCGTTCAAGAGGTCGGAAAAACTTCAGTATACACGCCGCGAAGAATTATAACTTTACAATGGCAAGCCCGTGATTTAGGCTTAATACCGGCACCGGTATTTTTATGCCACAGCCCAATGCGGAACAGCCCGTTCTGTTTCAGGACCCCCAAGGGTTTCAGCCGGCACTCACTGATAGACTGCTGTCACGTCGCCGTTGCAGGAAAAATTCCTTATCGTTGTCGACGCTGATGAAGCGTTATCAAAAGTCATACAGCTCCCTAACCAGTAGCCGAATTGTAATGGATTACCTCCGGGATTATATGTATCAGCTGTACTGATAGATAATGAATCAGAACTCTTTAAACCGGAAAAAGGTGAGTTCGCCCAAAGTCCATTACCGTCAACATAGTGCACGACGCCGGAATATGTAGGCGGTGTTGGCGTGTTCGCAGGCGTATTCGTGGGCGTATCCATGGGGGTGGGGGTTTTCGTATGTGTGGGAGTGTTCGTGGACGTATTCGTTGGCGTATCCATAGGTGTTGGGGTATTCGTTGGCGTATCCGTAGGCGTATCCATAGGTGTGGGCGTATTCGTAGGAGTATCAGTTGGCGTCGAGACCCCGCCTGTGGGTGTAAAGGTATCGGTAGCTGCGGGAGTGTTCGTGGGCGTTTTTGTCGGCCCGCAAAATCCGTCATAAAGGGCGCTGATCACGCAGTCCTCGGTGATATTGTTTACCATGGAATCCGGCTCCGTGGGTTCCTCCACGGATGCGGCATTCCCGGGATCCAGGTCCCAGGAACAAAAAACATGTTGTTGGCCGAGTGTACCCCAGATTTCTTCAGTGCTCACCTTGATATTGCCGTCGTCACTAACATAACAAACCCACTCCTCTTCATTGCCTTTTTTATCGCGTGTATTAACGGTTACCTTGTATTGTTTCGGGTCGCAGGTTCTTTTATTATATTCCGCGGAAATGACTTTACTGAAACCGGGGAATCCGGTTCTAAGGTAATTGAGCGTATATTCGATAGGCTCCGGGGCATCAACAAAGTCACAATCGCGTATCTCATCGATGTTGTCCAGAAGATCCGCCGGTTTGATCACGGTTAACTCAAACAGATTGTCGGAAGTTACGGTTAGTTCGAAAAGGCTACTGGCAGATAGATGCGTAATTCCAGAAGTACCCGGCTCCTGATTAAAAAGCAGATCATACAGTTCCGGGTTTATCTGATAATCAAAAGAGTCGGAAACAATACAGAATATCCGCATCTTCCCGTACGTGACTTCAGAAACATAGAGGGGACTAGTGAGAGACTGGATTTGACCTGCCAAATCATCCCAGGTGACGGCAGGGTTGAAAAAATCGGACGGACTCGAGATATCTACAACAAAGGCTTTGACGGACCAGACTTTGCAGATGATGATTTTGCGTGTGTGACAGTTATTGTCGTCAAAACGAAGGATACCCTTGATATCGGAAAGATCGGCGGGTAACCGGTAATGATAGGAAAGCGCTATGGGAACCTGGCTCAAGGAATAAAGATCCCGGATAGTGCAGCTTTGCCCCATGGGTAGCCAGCAACTATTCACGTCGTAAAGAAACGAGTCTGCGGACGGTGAATGGTAGTTCTGTTTTACTATCGGGAGGGAACTATTCCTTATAAATTTGACGACCAGCTCGCTACGGCTGGCTGAAATAGGAATATAGGTACTTTCTCTTATACTGTCTCCTTGCAGAAGGGAACCGGGCCAGATAACGTAATGATCATTCTTCAGCATATTATTTGATGGAAACCCCACCGCGGCAGCATGAGGCATGCTCGAGCAATCTCCCGGCCCGCTTACGTGCTCCTCCTCTTCCTCCGGCTGATCAATGTCCTGCAGCCCCCCAAGCCTATAGTCAATGTCCTCCAGGTTCGGAGGCTTAATGCCTTGTGTCAGGTAATCACATCCGTAAAAAAGAAGTACTATTGATATAAATAAAACAATGAGTACGGCTTTATTCATGTTCGACTCCTAATATGATTCGGCACAGGCAATCGGCTGCACCGAGTACTTTTTTATTTCCTATATATTATCATACCCAGGGCGAAAACACAATATGTCATTTAAAATCGAAAGGTTTCAGGCTGCGTATTAATGAAGCTGATTACACAATATCCCGCTTGATAAACATTATGGAATTACGGTGTATAAAAAAGAAGACAAAAAAGAGTGAACCGGGCGGCAGGGACAGCCCGGTTCACATAGGGTAAAATAATCAACGGTAACCGTTTCCGGTTACAGGTTTTTACTATGGCACGTATCGGGATAACTGAGAAACAGAAGCTTTTCCCGGCTCTTTTAGTGCCTTTACGTTAATTCAGGCGCAGGAAAGGCCGGAATCCCTCAAACTTTTTTTAAAAAAAATTGAGGAACTTGCCGTTTTTTTACGATTTATTAATTAAAGGGACCTTTATAACAGCTATTTTATTAAACTGTTCAGAGGAACCTCAGAGTTTGTTTGAAAGGGTAATGAAATACCGGAAAACTGTCCGGAAGCGGCGGGACGCAACGGTTCAGGCGGATTTCACAGGTGCTAATGGATTTTAGCAGGGATTTAATCAACGGGCTTAAGGCAGGAGAAGAAAACGCGTACAGGGAGTTATACCGCATGACGCAACAGATGCTTTTAAGCTTTATCCTGATGAAGGTGAACGGAGCCAGGGACACGGCCGAGGACATCCTTTCGGAAGTGTACTGCGACGCCTTCAAGTATTCGAAAACCCTCACTTTGACCCACAATGTCCGGGCCTGGCTGTACAGGATCACCAGATCAAAAATCGCGGACCACTTCCGGCGGGCTAAAAAGCAAAAACGGATCATCACGGTGCAATCCGCATCAACGCGGGAAAAGGAGGCCAGGAACCTCCTGACCAATGCGCCCGAAGCCGAGGTTCTGAAAAAAGAAAACCAGATCATGTTTTCGGCCGCCTTCAAGCGGCTGCCCGTATCGAGCCGGAACCTGCTGCGGCTCCGGTACATCGAGGAAAAAAGCATGAAAGAAATCGCGGCATCGCTGAACAAGACGGAAAAGGCGGTTGAAAACATCCTGTACAGGACGAAAAAGGAATTCATCAATGAAATCAAAAATATGTCCCGTGAAAAGATATACTCATAGGAAGGGATACGGAAGGAAAAGGGGATAATGACTGAGGATAAAGACCAGCAATTGAAAAAAATTCTCGCTGCGGCGGATGTGCCGGTCTCCGTGAGCAAGGAAAGTGAGGAACTGATTTTTACGCGCCTCCGGGAGCTGTCAGCACAGAAAAAGCAGGAGCCCCGGCTTGTCGACTATTTCCGTCTTGTACCGGCCCTGCGGGCGGCCGTTGCGATCCTGGTCCTCATCCCCTGCCTGTTTCTGGCGTACTCCTTCATTTTCGGCTCCTTCCCGGAGCGTTATCCCCTGTCAATCGTCAACGGTTCGGGGATGATCGCCCTTACCGGAGAGAAGGCGGGAACCGGTTACCGCATGGGGAAAAATGACGGGCTCCGCGCGGATGACAACGCCTTCTGTGATCTCAGCCTGGCTGATATCGTTCAGCTCCGTCTTTATCCTCAATCGGAAATGCGGCTAACCGGCTATTCCGCCTGGGATCCAGGAATCAACCTGCGCCTGGAAAAGGGTTCCCTGTATGTGGACAAGAAGGGCAAATTGGAATGGGACAAAAAAGTCATAATCGAACTGGACAGGTACCGGTTCGCACTGGCAGGAACGCGCGCTCAATTCACGATAGACGAGGAGGCAGTGACGATCGCCTGTTTCGAAGGGAATGTTCTCATCAGCAGCCGTGAAAAGGATGAATACATCGAGTTGTTCGCGTTGAACAGGGATGAAAAAATCCGGATCAGACTCGACAGGCCGTCCCTGCCCGAAACCAAACAAATTGCCCCGGTGTCTGATCAGGACCGTCAAACGGACAGGGATAACAGGGACCAAAAACCGTATAGCACCCCGCCCCAAAAAGAGCAAACCGAAGCGGCACCAATAGTCAAGGAAACAAAGACAGACATTGAAAAACCGCAAAACGAGTTGGACAAGTCAGAAAGGCCGACTGAACAGGAAGAACCGGCGGAAAAGGAAATCAGGGATGTGCGGCCGGTTGTCACCGAGATCGGTCTCCTGGATGATCCGTCCGTATCGGCAGGGAAATTCAATTTCTTCGCAAGCTGCCCCGGTCCCAATGGCACCTACCTTCTGACCCAGGGCACCTGCCGGAAACTGTCGGGTGACAGGCTGTTTTCCCCGCTCGGATTCCCCTCAAAACCCGTGTTCAGGATAAAACCGGTACTTTTCGACGGGAAGGTTATCCTCACGGAAAATACCCGCATCTTCATTTTCGATTCCTCCAATGATTCACTTATAGCGACCGTGAAGCTTGATCCGCAGGACAGCCTGGATGATAATTATTATCCTGTCCGGATGGATGACAGGATTCTCTTCCCGGTGAGAAACAGGGGTTACTTTACAATTAATCCCAATAATCCTCTGCCGGTTCTTTCTCCTTTTATCACGGAAGTCTTTCCCCTTACACCGGTCGTATACAGTGACCGGGTCTACGTGGGCGCCTTTTACCAGAATTATATAAAAGCCCTTGACTCAGAGGGCAGGGAAATCTGGAAAACCGAAGTGCCGGAAGGAACCTTGAGCAACATGGCCCTGATCAATGGCGAATTGTATCTTCCCGTGGTAGAGGACGGGGTATCCAGGATCATCAAAATAAAAAAGGACGGTACACGGGACGGAGAGTGGAAACTCGCGGGCAGGATCATTGCCGACATTCTTGCCTTTGAGCGAAGCATCATCGGGTTGTATACTGACGGCACCCTTTTTCAACTGGACCTGTCCGATTCCAGGTCCATGCCGATCGAGCGGATTTTCAGGACACAACTCACCAACAAGGCGTCGAGAAATTATTATCCCATAATCCTCGGCCGGAGGCTTTATACGGGAACGGAAGACGGGTATCTCCTCAGTTATGACCTGTATGACAGGAAAATTGTGGAACGGATCCTGATACGAACCGGAGAACCATTTTACACGGCACCTTTCGCCGCAGGGACGGGCGTGTACCTCGTTTCAAACACAGGCACACTTTACAAAGTCACTCAAACTGGAAACTGATCCCGAGGCCTCCCAGGTCGCCGGAAAAATACCGCTGCCCGTCGAATTGGGGATGGGCTATAATCGGGAATGTGTACTTGAGAGTACAAAAATCGATGTAAAGGGATGTATTTTCCGTGAGGTAAAACAGGAAGCCTATATCAATCCCCGTAGATAGAAAAAAAGTGTATCCCGCATCTTCGTAGGTGTTAGGGGGTATTGTATGCGTAATAATCCTGCTCACGTTGTGGAAATTGAGGGAGACAAAGGTGTTGACGATGATACCGACCGGATCGCCCGAACGGAAACTCAAAGGCGTCAACCGGAATTCATGCTGGAAGATGGGAGGGTGGCCGCTCATTGTTACATCGATGGTGCCGGGATACCCCACTGAAAATCCGTAGCCAATGCCCAGGCCGATCGTTGTCAGGTAATAGTAATACAGGTCGCCCTCGAATGAGAGCAGGTTGAGTTCGGGATGCAGGCTGGGCGCAAAAACGGACTTGAGTACGCGAGAATGGTACCGGAAGGAAAAATTGTGTGACAATACTGACTCGACCCGGAGAAGGTCCTCGATCTTCCTCTCAATGGACAGGTTTTCCCTGATTTCCCCGGCAAGCATTTCCTGGGGAAGCAGCGGAAGACTGGAAACGGTTTGCACGATCTCGTCTCCGAAAGCTGCCGGGTCGATGGGAATTCCGGTGCCGACACGGGCCTTTTCCGCGTTTTCCCCGTCACAAAGAATGAAAAACCTTCTGTCCCCTTCGCGCTTGATGAATCCATACGATGTGCAATCCATGGATTTCCTCAGCCCGTTAAAGATGTGCAGCGGCGGTTCCGCTTCGTCATAATCACTTTCGGCATAATAGACGAAAAGGTCCGGCCTGTCCGCCAGGACGGCCATGGCCCTGTACAGCGCTTCCCGGCAGGCCGCCTGTTCCGGGGTCAGACCGGCCCCGTATCCCAGGAACAAAACCTTTTCCCTGATATACACGGGCCCGAGAGAGTCGACGACCTTGGCGGAAAGGTCCTTCACCGGATACGGACTTTCAGGCACGGCGGCGGCCAGGGACGCGGCCCATTCACGCAGAGATCCGGCTATTCCATCGATGTCGGAAAATTCCCTCACTTCTTCCGCGACAATATGGCCGGGTGAAAGCCGATAGATAAAAAGCCGGACCATGAAACGTCCGTTTTCCCGCGTGATTCGGCCGCCCGATAGGTAATCCGCAAACAGGAGCGACCCGATCTCCCGGAAATAATCTCCGCTTGAGTCCGAACTGAGCCGGAAATCATGCGACGCCAGGAGCCTGTCCCGCTCCATCCGGCTCACGAGGCGGAACCGACCCGTTTCATGGAAGTTGATCGTCAGGAGGTCCACTAGAAACCGTGAATCATCAGAGGAAATGGCCGGATGTTCAAGGTCCAGCACGGCCATGATCGGCTTTTCCGGTACGGAAAAAACGGGAAATCCGAAGGACAGGAAAAGGAGAAACAGGATAAGGAAAAAGCCCATCATGTTTTTCATCCTAAAAACGCACCCCCCATTGCAAGGAAGCGGCAAAGGAAAGCAGGGACCACGGCGAGAAGCCGTAACTGTAACGCAGAAGCCGGTTACCGCCTTCATACGCATCAGGAGACAAGGGTTCAAAGGTTAAAGTGAGGCCCTGGTAGCGGAACCTTATGTTCAGGAATGAAGTGGCATCGAGAAAAAGCGAAACACCTGCCTCAATCGGCAGGGAAAGGGACAGCCTTTCCGCCGGTGCAAACACCAGCACATCACCCGGCTGGATAATACCTGACAGGGCGGAACTGGCCGAGTTGTAATCGTAAATCAACGCGAGTCCCACGTCCAGGCTCGGATGGAAGAGCGTGTCATTGTGCAGCCCGAACAGGATTTCGGCTGATCCTTCCATCCTGGAAGAATCAAACGAAAACAGGTCGAAAGGAATGTACTGAACCCCGAAACGGATATGGAAGGGAGAGTCAAAATAATAGGTGTATTCGAGTATAAGCGAAAGCCCGATGAGCGGGCCGGCCGGTGAATAGGAGATAACCGACCGTCCTATTCCCACGCATGAAAAGATGGCCGCCTGGAAACCGGATCGTTTTGCCTGGATTTCCTCGAGCCTCTGCTCCTCTTCATCTATTTTCTTGATGAGTCTCCTTCTCACCTTGCGTTTAAGGAGTGTCTCCCTCGCGAGTTCCGGCATTATCCTGACTATGTTTACCGCCACGGCCGCCCCTATTCTTTCGAGGTTGGGAAGAACATCCAGGTCTGCCGGGAGGATGTCGGTATAGCCGTATTTGATCCGTCCCGTCTCCACCTCATAGAGGCTGATCATGAGGTGGAGACGGTCCTCATTGACAAAATACTCGCTGACAAGAATACAGTCCGCGTTCCCGTTTTTCCTGGTTTCGGCAAGCCAGTCGGCACTGTCCCGCATTTGCCTTTCCACCGGAACGAGTTCCAGGGTACCGGCTTTTTCCAGGTTCACCTTGAGGACGTTCAGGATGAAGTCGGCCAGGTTCCTGTATTCGCTCTCCCTCGTCAGATTTACAACAGGCAATAACAGGAGCCTCTGCCTGACCATGAAGGAATCCGTCTCATTTTCGGCTGCCGCGCCCAGAAACGTTCCGAGAAGAAAAAATACGATCATACATTTTGTAAACGTCTTTCCCATTAATAGCCATAGTAGCAGTAGTACAAATTAATGCCAATAGAAAAGGTCTTATCAAATTGAATTTTTTATATTTGATTTTTATATGCTTAATGAATTATATTGCCGGATGTGAACAAAAATAATTTTGTTCTGCCCGCATTGTCGCGCCTGCCTGTTTTTGTCGACTTTTAGCTCTGGAAGGAGGCCGCCCCTTGCACAGAGTTATTTTTATCGGCGCCCTGTGTTTTTTTGCATTTTCCTGCAGTACCATGGGACCCATGGAAAAAAAGGTTGATTCCGCCGGCACCACATTTACCGATGATAAACCGGTGGAAGAAAAAATCGAATTGCATGATAAAAAAGCCCCTGAACAAGACACAATTGCCTGTTCTGAAATGGATAAATACGCTGTCAGACGACTTGCAATAAATTTTGAAACAATAAGTAATACGGCATCACATTCAGGATATTTAACGGCGTCGTCTTGACAGGTGCCGGACTCGCAACATTTATTATAGGCATAATTTCATACGATTTTTTTACTGACATATTCGAAGCAAATTCAGCGGATCCTTCAAGGGCTCAGCTTCTCCTTTCCTGGCCCTGTATATTGGGAGGTGGGATTGCATTGGTCGTTGGGACCTGTTTTATCATCATTCCGGATGAATATACCAATGTAGCCGATAAATATATGAACATGCCTGAAGGAACGTATGATGAGATAAAACATAAATGTGAAAGCGGGGAGGAGTATTTGAAGCTGTTTGCGGAAAAAGGAGAGCGGGAAAAGCACTGGTGCCAGTCCGAGCCAAGTTATGCGGAAAAGGAATACCGAAAATACAGGGAATGGAAATCCCGGCAGGATATGGAAGAAAAACGGGGCATCGGGCGATACCTGGCCAGGTTACTTGAAAATAATTTCAATATCCTCCCAGATTATTTTGAGGTTTTCAAAAGATTTTTTCTGCCAGAGAATATTGCTGTTGCCGAAAATCCGAACCGGCTTTTTACCCAGGTCTTTTATCTCGTAAATAAAATTACACAGGGTACTGATTCCGGCACTGTTTAAAAAATCGAGCTGTATAAAGTCCAGATTCAACTCGGAGGTTTTTAATGCGTAAATATCAAGCATAAGCCGCTTGATTTTATCAAAACGCGCCAGGTCATTCAGCCGCAGGGAGCCTTTAAAGAATATGGTTTTTTTATCCTTTTCGTAATGTATTTCATATAAATCGTCTTTAATGTTCATATCATAAATCCTCTATATTCATCTTGACCTGGATCTCGGTTTCATACAAATCATTTTCCGGCAATTCACGAAACCGGGCACTGATTTCTCCCTGGAAAAAATTAATTATGGATAATAGGCCCATTCCGGAATCCATATTTCTGGCTGCGGCAGTTGTCAGTCTCTTGAAATACATGGTATTGGCTTTTTCACTGTCCTGCAGGTTCACGAGTGCATTGTTTAAAGGTTCATACATTTTCTTGTTTATAAAATTCACCACATCCATTATTATATGGTTGTTTGTTTTTGCCAGGTAGATTTCAATGATATTGTCCGGACTGCACGAATATTTAACGGCATTTTCCAAAAGTTCGTTCAGCACATAGGATATGGAATTGGCGATATTTCTGTTGTTGGGGCAGTTCATCGCAAGATACGAAGAGCCGAAATTGGCGATCATGCCGCATTTGTTCCAATAATCAAAAATGTCCTTTATTTTCACATTGATTTTAAGCAGATACCTGCCGGAAGACACCAGGTTATTGTCAAAATTTCCGATATTCTGCATCTCATCACCTCTTATTTCTGTTTAATGATCACCACTGAGATGTCATCATAAATTAAAGTATTCCCCATGAAATTATACAGGCGTTCCATGAGTTTATACTTGATTTTCTGGGCCGGTAAATCCCGGTTTTGCTGAATTTGACGGCAAAAAAGATCCAGTCCGAATTGCTGTCCCTGCTCATTCATTGCCTCGGTCACACCATCCGAATACAGGACCATTAAATCGCCCTTTTGAAGTTCGAACTCATACGTGGTCAGGTTTTCCTCGATATCCTCAAACAGTCCCACATAAAAACCCAGTTTCTGGGTGTCAATCAACTCGATTTTTCCGTCGCTGCGGCAAAGGATGATTGATTCATGCTGACCCGAAACGACATATTTATTATCCTTGTACGTAATGACCATCAAAGTCATGTTCTTTTTTTCATTGATCCTTGTAATATTGGAAAACAGGACCCTGTTCAGGACCGCGATCAGCTTTTTCGGGTCGGTTATTTTCATTTCCACCAGGGTCCGGATTGCCGTCTGGGCCATTAGCATGATGATCCCCGAAGACAGCCCATGCCCCGTCACATCACCGATGCCGATGGTGATGAGGTCACCCAGCTTGATGACATCATAATAATCACCGCCGACCTCGTCGGCAGGCCGCATGATGAGGGAAATTTCGAGTTCCTTTATCATGCTGATTTCCCTGCTGAGGGGCAGGACCATGGTCTGAATTTTCTTGGCGATGTTGACCTCGGCCAAAAGGCGTTGTGATTCGTCCTTGAGCCTTTCCGTATATATTTCCAACTGCCGGTTTGCCAGTGTTATCTGGTTCAGCATTTCCTTCTGCTTTTCCCTGGCCCGGATGTTTTCCCTGAAAATTATGCTGATGATGACCGATGCCATTACGGGAGTATATATTAATGCAAGGACGATGATACTGTCGATCGCCCGCTGGTCCATATTGGAAAACCGGTTAATCGCGGCTTCAATATCGGGGAACAGGGAATGCATCACGATGAATACCACCACCCATACAATTGCCACTAGAGTATGGAGCACGATCGATACCTCCAGGACTGAGGCAAGAAGGGGAAACAGGACCACCATGAAAACTACGGGACTGGAAAACATATTGGAAAACAGGATGATGGAAAACAGCTGTAATTCAAATATAATAATGGTAAGCATCCTGGACAGGGCCAGCAATTTCCTTTGGTTCAGAAACAGACAAAGGATATATCCCCCCATGGCCGCCAGCTGGACGATCTGCAGATAAGCCGATTCATGGACAAAACACCTTAAAAGGATGAATCCGCTGAGCGCGAAAAAGACATAGAACAGGTTTAGTCCATTGACCTGGCGGATCAGCCTTATTTTCTGTATATCATCATCCCGGCTGACACCTAAATTGAATAAATTCAATAATTTAATCATAAATTTCAAACGCATCAGGTCTGAATTCCTCCCCCTCATGAATTCCTGAGCATGATAACCAGGTTACTGGTACCCTGCAGGGTATTAACAACCTTCACGGAAAAATTCCTGTATTTCTTCTCCAGGGTTTTGTTCAACTGGACGGCTTCCTCCATCTTGAATATTCCGGAATAATCCCCCCACAGCAATGGTGTAAGTGCATTGGCACCGGCTGAAATGGGTGACGCCTCAATAATTCCCTCGGTAAAAAACGCCCCTTTCCGGCAGATCCGAACCATGTTGTCGATCACCCTGTTCCTGTCGGCAACCGGAACGAAATGAAACAGGTTGATACCAATTGACCAGTCATAGGATTTATCATCGAAATCTTCCATATTTTCGGTGACATCGCCGACCAAAAGCCGTATATGTTCAGTCAATCCCAATTCCATGATCTCCTTTTTCCCTTTTTCGATGGAAAAAAGATTTTTATCAATACCGGTAAACCGGACATCGGGAAGATGCTTCTGAAGAGCCCTTAATAAATAACCGTTCCCGCAGCCGAAGTCCAGAAGTGAATCCTGTCCGCCGATATTATACTGCTTCAGAAAATCGACAAGCCCCAGAGATATGATATCACTCACTCTGGGCTGGTACATACTGCTTAGCCGTCCTTCGGTCAACTTGTCAAGGCTCAGGCCTTTCTGAAACGTTTCCCTGGCCTTGTTGGCCGATTCCATGAAGAAATCGGTCAACTGGAACATTCCCTGAAGCTCCTTGAAGGGGGAGGCATCGGACAATATATTGCCTTTCCCCGTAAGAGTGTATTTTTTGCGTTCTACCTTTACAATACCGATGCTTTCCATATAATAAAGCCATTTTTCCAGCTTGGAAGGGTCACATTTATTCTTCTGCGCTATCTCATCCAGGGTCAATCCCGTTGTGGTGTTCAGACTATTATAGATTCCCGCATTGATTCCGGCAATGATAGCAACCGTTTTCCATCCTTCCCCTATGAGATTCGATATTTCCTGCAAGTCTTTTTTAGTTTTATCATCCATACAATCCTCCAATAACCCATATTGACCATATCACTATTTTGAGAACAAAGACCTTACAATTTTTCTACCCGGTTCCGTCCCTTCTTTTTTGCCAGATACATGGCACAGTCAACCCGTTTGAGAAACAATGATATATCTTCACCCTGGTATTGAGTTACCCCAAAACTGCAGGAAATACCATCCACATCGGCAAAAGATTCCGTTTCTACCACGTTCCTGATTTTTTCAGCCACCTCATAAGCCTCGTCACAACTTTTGCCGGGTAGAAGCAGCATGAATTCCTCCCCCCCCCAGCGCGCGAACGTGTCCTTTTCAGTGATCATCTGGCCGATGAATGCCGTTAACTCCATCAGGACATCATCCCCTATATCATGCCCGTACCTGTCATTAATATCCTTGAAATGATCAATATCAAACATGGCAATGGAAAGAACCTTATCGGGGGAATTCGTACCGTTTATTTCCTGGTACAGGTTCTCATGGAATTTAAGACGGTTAAAAATACCAGTTAGATGGTCCGTATTCGCCTTCTGGCTTATATGGTTTATTTTCTGGTACATGTCTTCATCAATCGCCTGACTGTGCATAATAACCACGGAATTTATTTTTTGAAATTTTATCAATTCTTCCCGGAAAGACTGGTTATCACGCCTGAGTCTTTCCCTTTCTTCGGTAAGGTCGGCCAGCTGTACCTGGTAGCCGAGAATTTCCTTTTTAAGGTTTTCGGGATTCTCGCCTGATTTCAATTTATCAATCTTTTCCAACAGGTCATTTTCTATGGTTTTTGAAAAATCCAGTATGATTGTGTTCTGTTTTTTATGGAATTCCAACTCTGAATTGAGCCGGCGATTCAATTTCCTGAGGCCTTCCAGCTGCTTTTTCATCTGAACATGCGTTTGAATCCTGGAAATAAAACCCGGACAGGGGAAGTTAAGGCAATCTGTAACACCCAATTCATACATCTTCTCAACTGCCGATTCTTCAATCTTTTGATCACAGAGGGCTACAATGGGTATCATTGACAGCTTCTCGTTCTGTCTTATCTTGCGGATTAAACCCCCGGCCTGCATTACCGCTTCACTATGCAGGAGTAATAGATCGATGGTTTCATCCGCCATTGAGGCGCATTGATCCGCGTCCATGGCCTCAATTATCTGATATGCCCCCGCCGGCAGTATATCAAGTATGGCTTGATTTTTCCTTTTATCAGGCCAGTATAAAATCCTATTAGATGGAATATTTTTTCCATCTTCATCCATCTTAGACTCCCCTATATATCATAGCTATAAATAGGCAATTTACAAATAAAAATCCTGTCTTTTTATTACAAATTTTGGATTAAAAGGTCCAAAATTTCCAAAGGAAAAATATGAATAAAATTTTTAAAGTAACATTATTATTGGCAACCATCATCATCTGCTCCTGCCAGGATGGCAAGGGCAACCTGGCAGTTGTCATGAAAGGACTGCATAGTGACAACGGCGTTGTGCGCCTGGGGCTTTTCGACAATGACAAAGATTTTCCAGGCCGGGGAGAAAAAGCTGCCGGTGCTCGTTCGGTATCCATTGCCGACGGTACCGCCCGTGCCGTTTTTGAAGACTGCGCCTACAAGACCTATGCCGTTGCCGCGTACCACGATGAAAACGAAAACGGCCAAATGGATATGGAATCACCGACGGCTCCGCTTGAAGGATACGGCTTATCAAATAATGCGCACGGGTCCAATGGCCCGGCAAGTTTCGACGATTCTTCTTTTAAATTGTCACAACCGGAATTGGAAATTGCGATAATGGTTAACTATAAGGATATGAAAAACCAGTAAAATCATTATCAGGGCAGGATTAAAAATCCTGCCCCCTGCAGGGAAAGCTGTACCGGGCACTATTCAGGCTGAAAACTACGATGCCATGTCCGGTATCCAAACAGAGACAACTTTGGATTCCGGGGGCGGTTTATACCTTCGCACCCACGGCGGTCAGTCCAAGCCGAGGATGCTTCTCGGCATGGAGCATTTCGTGCCCTGCGTCATGGGTACGCCACCCGCCGGATGTCCCGATTATTCAAGCGGAGACAGGAAAAATCCGCCGTATGAAATGGGCTTAAGCAGGTACAAACTCATTTTCGGTATGAGCGTACCCAATACGGAAAGATATGTGTTGAATTACAACCGCCCCATGGATGTATCGGAAAACCACTTTCTCGGCTGGACAACACTCACACATGCCGATTTTAATTTACCATAAAGCAAGGCTCCCCTAATCACAAATTTTCCTTTTACTGCAAGCCCGGAAACGATACAGGACTTCCGGGCTTTTTTTCATTTACACCCGCCCTTGAACAATGCCGATAAATTGGGCATGTTTGATTAGGTTAAAAAAAGCCGAATAATCGAGGAGGCGGGAATGAAGGTACCGGACAGCGTTTACAAACACATCACGGGCAACAGGGACAGGATGGTATCAATGCAAAAGGAATTATCCGCCGTTCCGGCCATTGCTCCCCAAAGCGGCGGAACGGGGGAATGGGATAAAAGCAGGGTGCTGTTATCCTGGCTTAAAAAACTGAATTTCGAGGATGTCATTCAATACGATGTTCCGGATGACAGGGTTCCTTCGAAGAAGAGGCCGAACATTGTTGTGACAATCCCCGGGGAAAATGAGGAAAACGCCTTCTGGATCATGACGCACATGGATGTCGTTCCGCCCGGTGATCTTAAGCTGTGGGAAACCAGTCCGTACGAAGTGGCCGAAAAGGACGGCCGCCTGACAGGCCGCGGTGTGGAAGACAACCAACAGAGTCTCGTCGCCTCCTGCTTCGCGGCACACGCCCTGATTGAAAGAGGTGTCAAACCCCGCAATACGGTCAAACTCCTTTTTGTGGCCGACGAGGAAACAGGTTCACAGTATGGAATTCAGTATCTGATAAAAACGTACAACCTGTTCAACAAGGGAGACCTGGTTTTAGTCCCGGACAGCGGCACGGAAGACTCCACCGCGATTGAAATTGCGGAAAAAAGCGTACTGTGGCTGAAAATAAACACCAGGGGCAGGCAATGCCACGCTTCCCGTCCCGACCTGGGAAAGAATGCCTTTGTGGCCGCGTCCGACCTGGTACTGCGGCTCAATGCGCTGAACATGGAATTTACGGAAAAGGACCCGTTGTTTGATCCTCCCGCCTCCACGTTCGTCCCGTCCAAAAAAGAACCCAATGTGCCCAATGTCAACACCCTGCCGGGTGAGGATGTGTTTTACATGGACTGCCGGATTCTGCCGTCCGTGAGCATTCAAACAGTCATGGATAAAATCGCATCGATAATCCTTAAGGTTGAAGAAAAATACGGAGTAACCATCACAACGGAAACGGTACAGAAGCAGACATCCCTGCCGACAAGCGCCGATTCGCCTCTTGTGCCCCGCCTGAAGGAAGCCGTTTCGCAGGTATACGGGGTGAACGCCGATGTCATAGGAATCGGCGGGGGAACGGTGGCGGCGCACCTGAGAAACATCGGCATGGATACGGTTGTCTGGTCCACGATCGCCGAAACGGCGCACATGCCCAACGAGTATTGTATAATCGATAACATGGTAGGCGACGCGAAGGTGATGGCCGCGCTGATGGTTTTAAAAGGTAATCACAATGGTTCATGCCGCGTATAAAAAAAATATCCGGATCCATTAAACTGAACCCGGATATTATGATTATAACTGATATCTTACGGTTAAAAAATCAGTTAACAGCCAGATTGATATAGTTGATCCGCATATCCTCCGAGGACAATGTTTCATACACGCCCCAGGTTATATTCCCGGAACCGTCAACATAGTCGGCAATTCCCGAGGTGATCGTAACGGTAAAATTCGTGTCAACATCCGGTTGTATGCTCATGCTTCCTATCTGGACCCAGGCTGATGAGCTCTCCCAGCTGTCACTCGACCGTTTGACATAGATCCTGTGCTCGGCTGCGCTTGACCCGTCCGTATTTCCGTTGAACGTGAACGTGAGCGAAGAAATGCTGCTGCCGGTTCTTCCCGCGTTCATCTCTATCCACAGGAATATCTCGTCGCTCCGTCCGGGGTCGACCGTTGCCCACTCGGAAGAGTTGTTCGCTGAAATGGCCGTATACTGCGCCGAAGTGGCTTCCACCATAGAATTCCTGTTTGCAGTGCTTCCGCCGAACGGAAACGAGTCCACGTCACAGGCATACGCGTGCAGCAGGGTGACGTTTCCGGTGCCGGAACCGGGAGTAGGAGTTGGAATCGGGGTCGGAGTATTGGCGCTTGCCTGCGTCGGTGTTGCCGTGGACACGGATCCTCCACCGTACACTTCAAATTCCCAGAGGGAATAGCCGTAACCGGTTCCCCTTGCCGTTCCATACATCCGTACGTACCGGCCGCCGCCGGTAACGGTCAGGGTTTCCACGCCGCCTGTACCCGCGGTAGCGGAGTAGATGCTTGTCCAGTTCGCATTGTCGTTTGAAACCTGGATCTGGTAGGCGCTTCCATAGGCCGTTTCCCAGTTAAGGACCACGCGGCTTACCGTATATACGGCGCCAAGGTCCACGCTTATCCACTGGGGATCACTGAAAGCACTTGACCAGCGTGTGCCGGTATTACCGTCAACCGCGTAACCGGCCGTCATCCCATCACCTTCATTGGATGATGATGAAGCCGTTTTGTTCAGGGCGAGATTCGTGTTGCTCACCGGGGGTGTCGGGGAGTTTGTCGGGGCAGGGGTCCGCGTCGGTGTAGAGGTGGCCGTGTTGGAAGCAGTAGTATGTGTCGGCGTTGACGTTGCGATGGCAGTTGTATGAGTGGGTGTCGATGTCGGTGCGGGAGTACGTGTTGCGGTCGGCGCGGGGCCGTTGCCGTATATTTCAAATTCCCAGAGTGAATATCCCCAGCCAGTGCCGCGGGCGGTCCCGTACATGCGGACATAGCGTCCGGAGCCGGAGACAATCAGATCATCAACACCACCATCTCCGCCCGAGACGGTGTATATCGTAGACCAGCTGGAGGCGTTGTCCGATACCTGGATCTGGTAATCGCTTCCGTAGGCCGTTTCCCAGTTCAGGATAACCCTGCTGATTGAAGAACTCGCGCCGAGGTCCACGTAGATCCATTGGGGATCGCTGAACGCGGACGCCCAGCGTGTACCGGCGTTCCCGTCAATCGCCATGGCGGCCGACAGGTCCGTGTTTTCATTGGATGAAGACACGGCAGTTTTATTCAAAGCGAGATTATTGACGGCAGGCGGCGGTGTCGGCGTCATCGTCGGCGCAGGCGTCGGTGCAGTTGAAACGGGCCCGTAAAGTTCAAGTTCGAAAATCGAGTAGCCGTATTCGCTGGCCCGTATGGTGCCGTAGATCCTCACGTACCGGCCGGTTTGCCGAGGGAATTCAAGGGTATACCACCCTCCCCCGCCGTTTGTCATTGACTTGCAGACCGTCCAGGGGCCGTTTGAATTCGAAGAAATTTCCACCGTGTATGCATACGCGGCGGCTCCTTCCCAGAAAATAACCGCCGTATCGATGGTCTGGGTTGACCCCATATCTACCATGAGCCATTGCGGATCACTCCACTCGGAGGCCCACCTAGAGGAAGTATTCCCGTCAACCGCTTTGGACGGTGAAAAATTCTCGCCATTGTAGTCCACCTGGACGCTTGAAGCGGTGGCAGCCCTGTTGAGGGCCAGGTTCGGGCGTGTGGGGATAGCCGGGGGGTTCGCATTGATCACGGAACCGTACACCTGCATTTCGAACAACGAGTAGCCCCACTCCGTTGTCCTTGCCGTACAATTGAGCCGTACAAAGCGCCCGGTCTGCGCCCCGAAATTATATGTCAGCCATGTATCGGTGGCGGCATTGCCATTGACGGCCGTGCATTGCGTCCAGGGTCCCCAGGGATAATCCGAAATGTAAACCTGGTAATCCCTGCCGGCGGCATACTGCCAGTAGAGCCTGATCTGGTTAACCGAGCAGATCGCCTCAAGATCAACCTGGATCCATTGAGGGTCCGACCAGACCGATTCCCAGCGCGAGGTTATATATCCGTCAAACGCCTTCTTAGGCGTCTCGGCGGAGTTGATGTAAGAGGAAGCGGTCGCCGGTTTTCCGGCAGCAAGATGCTGCGGCGGCGCCGGCTGGGCGGGGGGATTGTTGTACACGCGGACATAATCCACTTCCATGGAGGCCAGCGGACACCCGTTGGGATGATCATCCCTGTTCGGCGACGACGACAGCATCATGAGCATGGCCATGGCATCCTGTTCAACGGGCGTTACGGGACAATTGGATACTATCCCGTCCACATAGAACATGACACTGTCTTCAGCGGTCCAATACGCACCGTACGTGTGCCATTGGGATTCATCCATGTTGGTAAGCCTTGTGTCGTAGACGGGCACTCCGCCCGCTCCCCACCACCAGGACGACTGTGAGGGCGTCCAGTCACCCCATTGATGGGCGTATTCACAGATATCCATTTCGGGCGGCCAGACAAAAGCTCCATTGGCCCAACCGACGGTCCACCAGGTAGCCCAGATATAGGTGTTCGCTTGTGTGTGTCGTAATCTGGCTTCCAGGTATTTGTACTGGGGGTGATATGTGCTTTCGACCTTGCACCCGGTCCAGCCGTAGGTATAGCCGTTCGGGGCAAGATAGGTTTCTTCATAGGAATGCAGTTTTATTGTTCCATTGGAAACCTCGATATTTTTGGGCGCATACCAGCAGCCCGGGGCACCGCCCCAGTCTTCGGCATCCACGATGTTCCATTTCGACAGGTCCAGGGAGTTACCATCAAAATTGTCTTCCCAGACAAGACCGCTTTGTGCGTAAAGCGGAAGCAGGAAACCTGCCGCAAAGCAGAAGAGGGCAATAAGCCCCAATTTCTGTTTTACTTTTTTTAATTCCATACCAATTTCTCCTTTTTATTTAATCTATAAAATTATCCGCCCATGTAATTTTTCGCACAAGAAGAATTGTTTGTTATTAATAGTACAAAATTGTGTAATTTAACGAAACGGCATGGTTAATGGAGAAATAGCGCCCTTAATGAACTGTTTTATTGCATTATTATACTTCAGGGGTTTGATACGGTGAGCTCAAGGTCATCGAGTATGATAAGGATGCGGCCTTCTTTCAGCAGGTTTAAATTTTCATCTATCGAGAGTAATTTCTCAACAACATCCTGCGGCAGGATAATATCGGTCGTATGCCTGCCAAAAATCATGGAAGCCATGGTGTAATATGGAAAAGCGCCGACGCGTGCCGTGGTTCCTTTTTCATCCCATTCCATGGAATATTCCGCCATTCCCCATTTTCTTAAAAACCCGGGGTCGCACATTTGCCTGTTCAGGACAAGATCCATATTTTCATCAAAAATCCTGAAAAACACGGCCGGCTGCAGTTTACCCGTTTGATTTGTTCCGAAAACGGGATATTCCCCCTTTGCATAAATGACCAGCCCCGAAAATTTTTTAGTAGGGGCAAAACCTATAAAATGACGAATGGGAACTGGTCTTTCATGCATGACAAGTAATGACAAAAGCCCATTGTCACCGAAAAAGGAAAATGCGTACCGGATCGTGACCGATTTTTTATCCCTTGAAAACCTGGAATAGGTTTTTGTACCGGATTGAGCCAGGACCTTCATTTTATGAACCAGACTCATATCATCTTTAAACCGGTCCTTCAGGATATTTGAGGAATCAACAATCAAACCTGAAATATTGTTCAGAAAAATCTCATCGATCTGTTCCTCGACCCTGGTTTCCAGGTTAAAACGGGAATCTGCTTTCAACGGTTCAGACGAGGCGATGGTTATGTCTATGCTGTACATTCCCGTTTCGTAATTATATTGTCCCTTTGAAAGTATACCCTTATCCTGCTGCCCCCAGAGGCCAAGGCCGCCCGTGATAAAGAATAGTAAAAATAATGCGGTAACAATCTTATTGTTATAATTTATTACCAAAGTATATTCCTGCCCATTCCCAATTACCATCAATTTCCGGATCATAGGGAAAATCTATTTTTTTGAAATAAAGATACCATGTCTCGACCCAGTATTGCCACCCCCTGGTTTCAAGATACGCTTCTTTGGCGTTTGAATCAATATCAAGTTTATCACTCACGACAACGTCTGAAATCAGTAAAAAGCTGCCGATATTGAAAATTTTCGCCTTTTCTTCGTCGAAATTTTTCTGCTCCCAGTACATTGCAAAAAAATTCGATTTAGCCCTGTATTTACGGAGGACACCCATGTTCTTTGTCCTGATGGCCGAACGGATAATGGATACGAGTTCATTCAGGTCAGGCATGGTCCAGTTCCTGTTGGAATAAAAGAAATCCACCCTTTCCCTGATTTTTTTATTCGCATCCGGTTCACCGGGAATTCTTGAATCGGGAAAATTAAGGAATTTCCTGTAGGACTGTATGGCCTGGTCCCATTCCCCTATTTTTTCATATATCTGGGCAAGGTAGTAATAATGCTTTCCCACATCGTCAATGTAGTCTGAATACCTTGAGATCAATTCCTTGTAATACTCGATCTTGAAATCATCATCGGGACTGTTCTTTATTATTTTTTTCAGGCTGGCCGCATGTATGGAGTTTCCCTCAATAACGCAATCCGGATAATTTTTTATTAACTTCTGGTAATAATGAAGGGCGATGGGCAATGCATTCGATTCCTCGTAAGTTTCGGCGACCATGAAGAGGTAAACCGAATTAAAGGGATCAGCCGGGTGTGTTTCCACGTAGTTGGACAAAAACTGGTTTTTTTTGTTCCTGTTGTCCGGGTTATCATAAATGCTGGCTATCTGTTTTATGATAACATACCTGATCTCGTAATCTTCCTTTTCCAGCAGGTTAAATAATCCGCCCAATTTCAGGTCATCCGGATAATTCCCGGTGTGATAATAGGCCTCGAATCTTTCGCATCCCGTTATAAAAAGCGCCGGCAGAAAAACCGGAATCAAAAACAGGAAAAGTGATTTCATTTTCACAAAAGCAGAGTACCATAGAAAACCTTAAAAGGGCAAGAGTTTCCGGACCGGGCGGCAGGGAAGTTTTTTAAAAGCGCTGATTCCGAATATTTTTCAGCTCATGTTGCATTAGATCACAGAATAATGTATAACAGGCTGTATATCTTGATGATTTATTGCACATTGTTGTGATTTTTCATAAGTGATCTTTAAAAGGGCGGCTTTTCGATGTATCCCTTGCAAGGAGTGTGGACGTGACTGGAAAAATTACCAAATCGGAAAATAAACTACTCGTACCGGATGAACCCGTAATACCGTACATAGAAGGTGACGGTACAGGTCCCGATATCTGGGCGGCAAGCGTGAGGATTTTCGACTCGGCCGTATCCATTGCCTACAAGGATAAACGGAAAATCCAATGGCTGGAGGTTTATGCCGGTGAAAAAGCTTTCAATAAAACGGGAAGCTGGCTTCCCGAAGAAACCTTACAGACATTCAAAGACTACCTGGTGGGAATAAAAGGCCCGTTAACCACACCTGTTGGCGGCGGGTTCAGGAGCCTGAATGTTACGTTAAGACAAAAACTGGACCTCTACGTGTGCCTGCGGCCGGTGAAATATTTCCCGGGGGTTCCCTCGCCCGTAAAGCGGCCGGAACTGATCGATATGGTTGTTTTCCGGGAGAATACGGAAGATGTTTATGCCGGGCTCGAATTGAAGGAAGGAACTCCCGAATGCGGGAAACTCATTGCCTATTTGAACGGGGAGTTCGGCTGGAACATCAGGCCGGATTCCGGCGTGGGAATCAAACCTGTCAGTATAACCGGTTCCGAAAGACTCATACGGGCCGCCATTAACTATGCCCTCGAATTCAACCGGAAAAGCGTCACCCTGGTGCATAAAGGCAATATCCAGAAATTTACCGAGGGAGCTTTCAGGGACTGGGGATACAATCTGGCAAAGAGGGAATTCAGGGATAAAATAGTAACATGGGAAGAATGCAAGGGGGAGGTGCCTGATGGCAAGCTTCTTATCAAGGATGCCATAGCGGATAATTTCCTGCAGCAAATTCTTACCCGGCCCGCCGAATATGACATCATTGCCACCCTGAATTTGAACGGTGATTATATATCCGATGCACTGGCCGCACAGGTAGGGGGAATCGGTATCGCGCCGGGAGCCAATATTAACTACATGAGCGGGCACGCCATTTTCGAAGCGACACATGGTACGGCACCCAAATACGCGGGAAAAAATGTAGTCAATCCCAGCTCCGTTGTCCTTTCCGGAGCCATGATGCTTCAGTACATGGGATGGACCGAAGCGGCTGACCTGATCTGGAAAGCGGAAAGCAGGACGATCAGTGAAAAAAACGTGACCTACGATTTCGCCCGCCTGATGGAGAACGCGAACAAGGTAACGACAAGCGAATTTGCGGATAAAATTATTGAAAACATGAGGCAAACATGAAAAAAGAACCCAAATTCCCCAATAAAATTCTTGTCATCGGAGTCATCTTTGTGCTTGCAGGCGGTTCAGCGATGCTCTGGACCCTGGGTTTGCTGCCCTCCCTTGGAGACCTGTGGCCGCTTCCGCTCATACTTTTAGGCATGTACATACTCTATTCTGTTTTCCTGAGGGGTAAAAAAGACTTCTACATTCTGCCGGGAATGGTTTTGACCCTGGGCGGCATCCTGTTCCTGCTTCTCAACACGGTCATCACGGAAAAAAACTTGAGCAAAATCTGGCCGGCCTTCATGCTTGTAACCGGGTTATGCCTTATACCGTATGCGCTGCGGAAAAAAGCCCGTTACAGGATTGCCGTGCTGATTCCGGCAATCTCGATCATCATCCTCTCCTGCATCTTTCTGCCTTTCAGCCTCGGTATTGCCCCTTTCAGTTTTACCGAATTTGTCCTGACCTGGTGGCCCGTACTTATACTGGTCGTCGGGGGGTTCCTCATCGTCTATTACTCCTACAGCAAGCAGAGAAGGCGCAAAACCTTAAAGACAAATCAGCCCAAATCCAATCCTCCTGACAGTCAATAAAACCCGGTATATTCCCCATCAGGAATCGTTTTTTCCCCTTGAAAGAAATCAATACCTTCATTATCATTAAGTGGTATTCAACTGGTTATGGAAAAAAGTAAATTCATTCCCAAAGAAATAAGCTGGCTCTCCTTTAACGCGCGTGTATTGCAGGAAGCGGAAAACAGGGATGTGCCTATCATCCAGAGAATCCGTTTCCTGGGGATTTTCAATTCAAACCTGGAAGAATACTTCCGCATAAGGGTAGCTACCCTATACCAGCTGTCGAGTCTGAAAAAAAAGGCGAAACAGATTATAGGGTATGATCCTAAACGGGTTTTAAAAACCATAAAATCGACCGTCCTGGAACAGAGCAAAATATTCGAAAAGATTTATAACGAAATTATCGGGGAACTGGCGGCAAGAAAAATATTTATTATTAATGAAAACCAGCTGAACGACAGGCAGAAAGAATATGTAAACAATTATTTTAACAGGAAAGTCCATAACCGGCTTATCCCTTTCATGCTGAATTCAATCAGGTGCCGGCCGGTACTTAAAGATAAATCCATCTACCTTGTTGTAAAAATGGAACGGACAGACAGCGGGAAAAAACCGAAATACTCATTAATCGAGATCCCCACCGCCTACCTGTCGCGCTTTCTTATCCTTCCCTCCACGGACGGTAAAAAATATATCATTTTCCTTGATGATGTTATCCGTTTCAGCCTGAATTCAGTTTTTTCCATGTTCGGGTTCAACCGGTACTCGGCTTATTCCATAAAACTCACACGGGACTGCGAGATAGACGTGGACCAGGATTTCTCCGAAAGCATGATAAAAAAAATTTCCAAGAGCCTGAGAAAACGCAAAAAAGGCGCGGCGGTCCGGTTCATGTACGATGCGCAAATGCCGGAGGACATGCTCGATTTTATCATTACAAAACTGAAAATGACAACCAGGGAAACCTTTATGCCGGGCGGAAGATATCACAACCTGATGGATTTAAGGGATTTTCCGAATATCGGCCCGGATGACTGGGAATACGAAAAACTTCCTCCCATCCCGCATCGTGATCTTGCGGGCAGAATGCGGATCTTAAGCGTTATAAGGAAAAAGGATATAATGCTCTATTACCCTTACAATTCCTTTGACGTGTTTATCGACATGCTCCGGGAAGCGGCAATGGACCCCAAGGTCGATTCAATCAAGATCACCATATACAGGGCGGCCAAGCGTTCAAGCGTTCTCAATGCCCTGATTAACGCGGTAAAGAACGGGAAACGGGTAACCGTCATTGTCGAACTTCAGGCACGCTTCGACGAGGAAGCCAACATAAACTGGGCAAACAAACTGCGGGAAGAAGGCGTATTCGTCCATTACGGGGTTCCCGGCCTGAAGGTGCATTCCAAGCTCTGTCTCATCACGAGAAGGGAAAAAAATACCCTGGCGCATTATGCCGCCGTGGCCACCGGTAATTTCAATGAAGACACGGCAAAGATCTATTGCGACCATTGCCTTCTCACTTCGAATCCGAAGATCACGACAGAGGTATACAGGCTGTTCGATTACCTGGAAAGCATGTACAAGCTGAAAAAATTCAACAACCTTATCGTCTCACCGTTTGATATGCGGGAAACCCTTGTACGCCTTATCGACAACGAAATATCGAGGGCCCTGAAAAAGGAAAAGGCGGCCATAACTATAAAACTCAACAACCTCGTGGACCCGCAGATTATAAAGAAACTCTACGAGGCCAGTTCGGCCGGCGTTCCCGTCAGGATAATCGCGCGCGCCATGTTTTCCCTGAAACCGGGCGAGGAGGGAATGAGCGAGAATATACAGGCTATCAGCATAGTTGACCGCTTCCTGGAACATTCGCGCATTTTCGTTTTTCACAATGGCGGCGAAGAACTCTATTTCATATCATCCGCCGACTTCATGCAGCGCAACCTCGATAAACGCGTGGAAGTGATTTGCCCGATTTATGACAAACAGCTCCAGTCCGAACTGCAAACCCTGCTCGATCTCCAATGGCACGACAATGTCAAAAGCCGCAACCTGAAAAGCTCGCAATTGAACGAATATATCAGGGATAACGGGAAACAGGAATTACGAAGCCAATATGCCATGTATCAATACCTGCTTGAACTCAACACGAAAAAAGAAACGGAAGAAACCTCCCGCAACCGAAAAAAACCCGAAAAATAAGGCATTTTAACAAAAAAACCCCTCACAAATGGAGGGGTAATTCATATGGGCCCACTAGGACTCGAACCTAGGACCCGCTGATTATGAGTCAGCTGCTCTAACCAACTGAGCTATGGGCCC
>JAFGKU010000089.1 GCA_016928415.1 Spirochaetales bacterium | reverse complement strand
TTTTTATTAAATTCATTACTTATATTAATAAAACTTTATATGTTAGGAGGAAAAAATGAATATAAAACCAATAGGCGATCGCGTTTTAGTGAAAATACAGGAAGGTGAGTCTAAAACGGCGGGAGGAATATATATTCCTCAGACAGCCCAGGAAAAAACCCAGGAAGGTATTGTTGTTGCCGTTGGCGACGACAAGGACGCGATCAAGGTAAAGGCTAAAGACAAGGTTATCCATGATAAATACGCCGGAACAGCTATTAAAATAGATGGTGTTGACCATTTAATTTTAAAAATGTCAGATATTCTGGCAGTAATCGAATAATTATGTAAAAAATTATCTATAAAAATAACGAGGAGCAGTAATATGGCAAAACAATTACAATTTGATGAAACAGCCAGAAAGGCACTTTTAAAGGGTGTAGAAAAATTATCAAACGCGGTAAAGGTTACCCTGGGACCGAAGGGGCGGAATGTTGTTTTAGACAAGAAATTCGGCGCCCCAACCGTTACTAATGACGGTGTAACAATCGCCAAGGAAATAGAACTTGAAGACCCGTTTGAAAACATGGGGGCCCAGTTGCTAAAGGAAGTGGCCACCAAAACAAATGATGTTGCCGGTGACGGCACGACCACGGCAACGGTACTTGCCTATTCAATAGTGAAAGAGGGCTTGAAAAGCGTTGCAGCCGGCCTGAATCCCATGGAATTAAAGAGGGGAATAACAAGGGCCGTAGAGATTGCCGTCGCAGACATTAAAGCCACAGCCAAGGAAATCAAGGACAAGGAAGAGATCGCCCAGGTAGCGAGCATTTCCGCGAATAATGACAGGGAAATCGGGAATCTTATTGCCGATGCCATGGATAAAGTGGGCAAAGACGGCGTTATCACCGTCGAAGAATCAAAATCTCTCGATACGACCCTTGAGGTTGTTGAAGGTATGCAGTTTGACAGGGGGTACTTATCTTCCTATTTTGTCACGAACCGCGACACAATGGTAACGGTTATGGACAACCCTTACATTCTTATCTATGACAAAAAAATATCCAGCATGAAGGATCTTCTGCCATTGCTTGAAAAAGTGGCTCAAAGCGGCAAAGCCCTTCTGATTATTGCCGAGGATGTGGAAGGCGAAGCGCTTGCCACATTGGTTGTGAACACCATCCGCGGTACTATCAGCGCCTGCGCCGTCAAGGCCCCCGGTTTCGGAGACAGAAGAAAAGCGATGCTTGAAGACATAGCCATCCTTACAGGAGGACAGGTTATTTCGGAAGAACTGGGCCTGAAGCTTGAAAACGCTGAAATGGATCAATTGGGAAGGGCAAAAACAATCAAGGTAGACAAGGAAAATACAACCATTATTGAAGGTTCCGGCAAGGAACAGGATATCAAGGACAGGATTGCCCAGATCAAGGTTCAGATTGAAGATACGACAAGCGACTATGACAAGGAGAAACTGCAGGAAAGACTGGCCAAGCTTGCCGGCGGCGTAGCCGTCATCAATGTGGGCGCCGCCACGGAAGTTGAATTGAAAGAGAAAAAACACAGGGTCGAGGACGCGCTTTCCGCAACACGGGCCGCCATCGAAGAAGGAATTATCCCCGGAGGCGGTGTCGCCCTTGTTTCTGCGATCAAGGCTTTTGATAAAGCCAAGATTGATGATCTTACGGCGGACGAAAAAGTCGGCCTTAAAATTGTCCGGAGGTCCCTGGAAGAGCCTATCCGCCAGATTGCCACAAACGCCGGTCTGGACGGAGCCGTTGTTGTCGAACGGGCCAAAAAGGAAAAAGAGGGAATCGGGTTCGACGCACAGTCCATGGAATGGGTGGATATGATGAAAAAAGGCATCATAGACCCGGTTAAAGTGACACGATCGGCGCTCCAAAATGCCGCGTCGATTGCCGGTTTGCTTATTACAACGGAATGTGCCATTACCGATATTCCTGAAAAGGAACCGTCAGGCCCGGTACCCGGCATGGGTCCCGGCGGCGGAATGGGCGGCATGCCCCCATACTGATCCGGTGAATTTTCCTGATTATAACGCCTGCCTCGTTACCCGGGGCGGGCTTTTTTGTTTTATCCGCATTGAGAGCGGCAGATTTTAGACAAGCCCGGTAGTACAACTAATTCTTTTTTTATATAATGGGAAATCAGTTATGGATGTTAAATCAACCGATAAAAAATATGAAAGGAAAATCAAGGAATTATCGCTTCTTTTTGATGTGAGCCAGCAACTGGACAAAAGCATGGACTTAAGGGACGTGGTTCACCCGGTATTAAAGTCCATAGCGGAGCACATGGGCATGCTCCGCGGTACCATCACCCTGTTGAACAGGGATACGAACGAGATATACATCGATGCGGCGTACGGACTCTCAAAATTACAGCTTGAAAAAGGATTTTACAAGCTTGGTGAAGGAGTGACGGGCAAGGTTATCCAGACCGGCACACCCGCTCTGGTGCCGAAAATTTCGGATGAACCGCTGTTTCTTGACAAGACCGGTGCCCGGGCGGATATCGACAAAGCTTCCATTTCGTTCATCTGTGTGCCGATAAAAATTGGAGATTTCACGATAGGCGCCTTGAGCGCCGACAGGCTTTTCAACGATTCCATTGAACTGAATGAAGATTTCAGGCTCTTATCGATCATTGCTTCCATGATTTCCCGCGCCATGCAGCTCAGGAAAGAAGCGAATGAAGAACGGGCCAGATTACTGGACGAAAACACGCGGCTTCAGGAGGAATTGAAGAAGCGCTTCAAGCCGCAGAACATCATAGGCAATTCCAAGGAAATGCAGAAAGTGTATGACCTTATTGCCCAGGTTACGGGAAGCGAGGCTACCGTCCTGATATTGGGTGAAAGCGGAACGGGCAAGGAATTGATCGCGCACGCCATTCATTACAACAGCCAGAGATCGAAGTTCCCGTTCATCAAGGTAAACTGTGCCGCACTTCCGGAATCGATCATTGAAAGCGAGTTGTTCGGTCATGAAAAAGGTTCCTTTACAGGGGCCCATGCCAACAGGAAAGGCCGTTTTGAACTGGCTGACGGCGGTACCATATTTCTGGATGAGATCGGTGATATTTCACCATTGATCCAGATAAAACTTCTGAGGGTTTTACAGGAGAAAGAGTTTGAAAGGGTCGGCGGTATAGACACCATTAAAGTGAATGTAAGGGTAATCACCGCCACAAACAGGGATCTTGAGAAACTCGTAGAGAAAGAAAAATTCCGGATGGACCTGTTCTACAGGCTGAACGTATTTCCCCTCCGGGTTCCTTCATTGCGCGAAAGAAAAGCGGATATCATCCTGCTGGCGGATTACTTTGTTAAAAAATACGGGAAGCAGAACAACAAGGATATAAAGCGTATTTCAACGGGCGCTATTGACATGCTGATGAGTTATCATTGGCCGGGGAATGTGCGTGAACTGGAAAACTGCATAGAAAGGGCCGTCATTTTAAGCACGGATGACGTGATTCACGGCCATCATCTTCCGCCCTCCCTCCAGACGGCCGAAGCGAGCGGCACCCGCTATGCCGGAAGTCTCGTGACGGCCCTGGATAATTTTGAACATGAAATGATCATTGAAGCCCTCAAGTCAAGCCGCGGCAACATGGCCAAGGCGGCAAAGACTTTGGGCATAACAGAACGTCAGATGGGTTTGCGGGTGGAAAAATACGGCATTGATTACAGGCGATTCCGTGGCTAAGAAAAAAAAAGCGGATAAAATAAAAATTTATATAATCGTCTTCACGGTGTTGGCCGCAAGCCTTGTTCCCATCAGCATAGGCCTTTTCGGACAGAAAATGGAGCCGGCTGAAGAGGAAGGACCTTTCCCCCTTTCAGTTACGGACGATTTCGGGAACGAAGTTAAAATACGAAAAAAGCCCGGGCTGATTGCTTCCTGTGGTCTTTTTATAGATGAAATTCTTTTCTCGATAGTTGATGAAAAACGGATAACGGCTTTGACGGTTTATTCAAAAGATCCCGTCATATCGAATATCGCCGACAAGGTGTCAGGCATACCTTTTTTCATCAGCAATACGCTGAATTCCGAGTACTTGATTTCACTGGCGCCGGACATTCTTTTTTACGCCAACTGGAATTCAACGGACACGATCAAATTACTCAAAGACGCCGGGCTAACCGTGTTCGGTATAAGATTTCCCTCAACGCTTGAGGAAATCAAGCAGAAGATAATGCTTTTGGCCAGGGTGGTTGATGAACGGGAAAAAGGAAGGGACCTTGTGAACTGGATGGAGACAAGCCTGAAGGACGTACGGAAAAAAGTGGGTAAAATCGCCGAAGGCAGGCGGCTTACCGTTTTGGACTACGACGGTGTTTATTCCACCGCTTCGGGAAGGAGCAGCATTTTCAATGACATGTTGAAGACGGCGGGATTGTCAAATGCCGTGGGCCGGTTCCGGGAGGACCAATGGGGCATGGTGCCCCTTTCCAGGGAGACAATCATTGAACTTGATCCCGATATAATCCTGCTGCCGGATTGGGTTTTCAATGACCCTGAAGGACCGGACAGGATGTATATTGACTTTGTCACCGACCCCGCCTTTTCAGTATTAAAAGCGGTCAAAACAAACAGGGTTTACAGGTTGCCGGAACGTCACAGCGCAAGCGGTTCACAGTATTTTGTGCTGGGTGTCCGGGACCTTGTTCAAATAGCGTACCCGGATGAATAAAAAGGGAATTATCCTTTTAATTATCATAATCATTGCCATCCTCATACTGTCCGTCGTGTCCGTTTGTCTCGGCGCGGGGACCGTGCCCCCCTTGACGGTAGTGAAAATTCTTTTAAACAGGATCGGCATTAACTGGAATTATACTCCCGATGCCAGGATGGAAGCGATTGTCGTTTTAGTCCGGCTGCCGCGCATTATCCTTGCAGTTCTGGTGGGCAGCGCGTTGTCGCTGGCAGGGTGTGTCGTACAGGGCCTGTTCAGGAATCCTCTGGCCACACCGGAAATACTGGGTGTCTCCAGCGGCAGCAGTTTGGGTGCCGTTGCAGCCATCTACACGGGCCTTGCAGGATTGAACCTGTTCCTGCTTCCGGCGTTCACCATTACCGGCGCGCTGATAACGGCGATTGCCATTTATTTTTTGTCCACAACCCGCGGCAGTACGAGTTTACTGTTTATCATTTTGGCCGGGCTGGCCGTCTCCGCTTTCCTGAACGGCCTTACTTCCATGGTACTTCTCGTTTCCAGGGAATACGAAATAAGCCAGTTCGTTTTCTGGACTTTGGGGGGATTCGAAAGCAGGAGCTACGATCATATTTTACTGCTCCTTCCTTTCTGGATTCCCTCTGTTGCCGTGCTCTCTTTTTTCAACAGGGAACTGAACCTTTTCTTCCTGGGGGAAGAGAGCGCCCATTCGACGGGGGTCAATGTAGAGCTGGTGAAAAAATTGCTGCTGGGATTCGCCGCCGTGTTGACGGGGGCCTGCGTGGCTGTCAGCGGCATGATAGGTTTCGTCGGCCTTCTTGTGCCGCATGTATTCCGGCTGCTTGTCGGTCCCGATCACAGGCGCCTGGTACCGGTGAGTATGGCGGGGGGCGCCCTCTTTCTCCTGTTCTGTGATACGC
>JAFGKU010000088.1 GCA_016928415.1 Spirochaetales bacterium | reverse complement strand
CCCCCCCCCCGTTTAAAGCGCCCTGGCCAGAATCTTGTTCAGCCTCTTGGTGAACTGCGTCGGGTTTTTCAGTTCCACCCCTTCTATGAGGATGGCCTGTTCGAACAGCAGTTTGCTGATATCCTCGAACAGAACATCGTCCGAGACGGCGCCCAGTTTTTTGATGATTTCATGCTCGGGATTTATCTCCAGTATCGGCTTTATCTGCGGCAGGTCCTTCTGCCCCATCGCCTTCATGATGTGCTGCAGCTGAATGGACGGGTCCGTTTCATCCGCGACAACGCAGGAAGGGGAATCGGAAAGCCTGTAGCTTATCTTCACGTCCTTCACTTCCTCCTTCAGCTTTTCCTTGATCTTTTCGATCAGCGGCTTGATCTCCTTTTCGTCCACCTTGTTGTCCCTGGACGATTTCAGGTCACTTGCCGCATCGCTTCTGTTCACCGACTTGAACTCGATGTCCTTGTACTTGATGACCATGGGTATGACCAGTTCGTCCACCTCG
The DNA here is from genome assembly GCA_016928415.1 of Spirochaetales bacterium. Lineage (GTDB taxonomy): Bacteria > Spirochaetota > Spirochaetia > SZUA-6 > JAFGRV01 > JAFGKU01. The sequence continues at coordinate 28,610 of JAFGKU010000088.1, read as the reverse complement.
TCGTCCATCAAAAGGACTTCTATGTCTTCTTTCCTGTATACCTCTATCAGGGGAGAATTTTTAAGTGTTTCCACGTTCTCGCCTGTCAGGTAGTAGATGAATTTCTGGTCCGGTTTCATCCTCTGCTTGTATTCCGAAAGGCTAGTAATGTCCTCGCTTTTGGTGCTTTTAAAGCGGATAAGGTCCAGGAGGGTGTCCCTGTTGGTAAAATCCTCGTACAGGCCTTCCTTGAGCGGTTTCCTGAATTCCCCGTAAAACTCCTTATATTTTTCCTTGTCCAGGGATAATTTGCCGATTTCACTCAGGATTTTTTTCACCGAAGCGGACTTTATATTGGCCAGTATCCTGTTTTTCTGCAGCAGTTCGCGGGATACATTGAGCGGCAGGTCCTCCGAGTCTATGATACCGCGTACAAACCTCAGGTAGGCGGGAAGCAGTTCCTTGTCGTCGTCCGTGATGAAAACGCGCTTGACGTACAGTTTGACGCCGGACTTGTAATCGACCCGGAACATATCGGGAGGCGCTTTTTTAGGGATATAGAAAAGGGTCGTGTACTCCAGCGCTCCTTCGGCATGTGTATGGACATAAGTAAGGGGATCATCCGTGTCGTGGCTTATTGTCTTGTAGAATTCGTTGTAATCCTCTTCTTTGAGATCGTCCTTTGACCTCTTCCAGAGGGCCGATGCCGTATTGATCTGTTCCACCTTCATTTCTGATTTTTGTTTCTTGCCCTTGTCGTCCGTTTTCGTTTCCGAGAAATGAAGGAAAATGGGATACGCAATATGGTTGGAGTATTTTTTGACAACACTTTCTATGCTCCACCGGCTCGTGAAGTCCTTGCCTTCCTCGTTTAAATAAAGGGTGATCGTCGTACCGTTCCGGTCCCTTTTAGCGTCTTCTATCTCGTATTCACCCTTGCCGTCACTCGTCCACTTGTACGCTTTCTCTTCCCCCGCTTTCCGGCTGACCACTTCCACCTTGTCCGCCACCATGTAAACAGAGTAAAAGCCGACGCCGAACTGGCCGATCAGGTTTGAGTCTTTTTTTACATCCCCCGTCATGAGGTTCAGGAAATTCTTGGTTCCCGAATTGGCAATCGTTCCCAGGTTATCCGCAAGCTCCTCCTGGTTCATTCCTATACCCGTATCCGCTATGGTAAGGGTTTTCTGGTCCTTTTCATCGAACATGATATCAATTTGCGGTTTAAAATCGATCTGTTTGAATTCATCGTTGGTCAATGTCAGGTACTTCAGCTTGTCCAGCGCATCCGAAGCGTTGGACATAAGTTCCCTTAAAAAAATTTCCTTGTGTGAATAGAGTGAATGAATGATGAGGTGTAAAAGCTGGTTCACCTCTGATTTAAATGGGTATTTAGCCATGAATAAACTCCTTTATGCCTTCATTTAAATGCTTTTAGGGATAATATTTTATTATTTTAAACGAATTTATACTAATTCTGAAAAAGAGGCAACACTCTCTTGAGCCCGGTACCTTGATTTTTTACGCCGTTACGGTTACCTTAAGGTATGCGACCTGCCTTCAAACTTTTTAACATACCCATTGTCATCGGTATCGACTTTTTTATACTTGTTTTTTTTCTCGCTATTCAGCGGATCACGGTCCCCGCGGCTTTTATCTCCTGGATTGCCGTTGTCTTCGTTTCCATCCTCGTCCATGAACTGGGACACGCCTTTGTTTTTAAATCTTTCGGTTTTTCGCCGATGATCCGTTTTTACAGTTTCGGCGGCTTGACGTGTGTCAAAGCAGGGGCAACGGTAAAGCCCTGGCAGGAATTGGTCGTAAGCCTGGCCGGGCCCCTCTCCGGGCTGGCTCTGGGAGGTATTTGTTACCTGATTTTTCCGTTTTTTCCGCGGTCTGAAATCACCCAAATTGTATTTGGTGATATTTTTTGGGTCAATATCGGATGGAGCCTGTTAAACCTTCTTCCCCTCTATCCCCTTGACGGTGGTCATGTGGCAAATGTGATCATCAGGAAGATATTTAAAAAGAGGGGAGAAATCGTTTTTTACTGTTTTTCAATGGCCGTGGCGGCCGCCTGCGCGGTATTCGGTCTTTTTTACCAGCAGTACTGGATTGCCATCCTGGCCGCCTTTTTGTTCGGCAATAATCTGCTGGCTTTCAGGAACCTCTTGTCCACCGGAAAGGATAAGGAATTAGAGCCGGAGATGAACGGATTGTATTCCCTTGTAAAACAGGGAAAATACGAAGCGGCGGTAACGGCAGCGGATGGACTGGCGGGAAAGGCCGTTACGCCCACGGTGAAGAACCGTGCCGTAACTTTGGGTTGCTGGGCATTATATAAAATGGGGGAGAATGAAGAGGCGCTGAAAAGGCTGGAAAGCATGACGGGCAGCAAGGTACCGGATAAATTCCTGTACGGCATTCTTCTCCATGAGAACGGGCGTTTTGACGAGGCGAAAGATCACCTGCTGCAGGCCTTTGTTTCGCGGCTGGATAATGACAGCGCCTCCTATCTAGTGGAGAATTTAATAAAGCTGGAGGATTACGCCACCCTCTATAACACGATCCGCATGTATCCGGGTGCGAAACTCGACAGGGCATTGTACCAATCAATATCTTCGGCGCTTCATGATAAAGGGCATTACAGGGAAGCGGCGGAGATAAGCGAACTTCAGTACACGAAATTCAGGGGCAGTGCGGCGGCCTATAATTCGGCCTGCTCAAAAAGCAGGATGAACGATAAGAAAGCCGCCTTTCGATGGCTGCGTATTGCCGTTGAAGAAGGATGGGTTGACAGGAACAAGATGGAAAACGACCCTGATTTAGCCGGTCTGAAGGAAGATGAAAGGTTTACGGAAATTATCCGCCTTCTTCAATAAGGACCACGGCACAAGCTTCCACGGCTTCACCCCGACCGGTTGCGTCCCGGCCTTCCTTGGTTTTTGCTTTAACACTTACCGCATTTATATCCAGACCGCACAGGGCGGACAACGATTCGCAGATGGATTTTACGTGAGGTGCCAGCCTGGGGTTCTCCAGGATAACCGTCGTGTCCAGGTTGATGATCCGTGCGTTACGGCTTTCAATGAGTTCCATGGTTTTTTTCAATAAAATCCGGCTGTCTATGTCCCTGTATTCAGGGCTGCCGGGCGGGAAATGAGACCCGATGTCTCCAAGCGCCAGGGCGCCTAATAGGGCGTCGATGACGGCATGGATGAGCACGTCCCCGTCGGAGTGGCCTTCCTCTCCCCTGTCGTTCGGAATGATGACGCCGCCCAGGCAAAGTTTTCTTCCCGGGGCGAGCCGGTGTATGTCATATCCCTGACCTATTCTCATAATCCCTCAAGATCTTTTTTGAACGTGATTTTTTTATTGTTGACGTCCCCCGGGACGGTAAAAACAGGCCCGCAGTAAAGGCTGTATAATTCCGCATCATCCAGGGCCGGCTTCCCGTGCGAGGAGGCTTTTCTGTGCGCTTTCAATATTGAGTTAAAATCGAATCCCTGGGGGGTTTGGGCGCCCCTGAGGGAATTCCTGTCTAAATCCCTTTTTATAAATCCCCGGCTGTTCACTTCCTTGACGGCATCGGTAAGGTCTACAACGGGAATACAGGCCTTGTGCCGCCTGGTTCCCTCCAAAACACGCATTATGAGGTTTTCATCCGCCCAGGGCCGTGCCCCGTCATGGATCAGTACGTAATCCAGTGAATTCCCGTCCAGTTTTTCCAGGGCATGGTAAACGGATTCCTGGCGTGATAACCCGCCTTCTATGATGAATATATCATCCATTTTGCAATGAGGTTTTAAAAGCCGTGTCACCCTTTCCTCGTGGCCTTTGGGTACGGTGACGCCAATGAGGATGAGTTCCTTTATAACGAGAAGCGCTTCAATGCATTTTACTAAGACCGGTTTGCCGTCTGAGATGAAATATTCTTTTTTGATTCCGGAGCCGATTCGCCGGCTTTCCCCGGCAGCCGTGATTATTCCACCAATTCTGATGGCTGAATCTCCATTTTGCTTAGAATAAGCTGTTCGATTTCTTTTTTGTCCTTATCCAGGGAATACGCGATTTCATCAATAAGCAACCGCCGGGCACTGTCAAAGAGTTTCCGTTCCAGTATGGGTAATTCCTTGATTTTACTCCTGTGATAAAGGGTTCTTACCACGGTTGCGATGTCCGAAACGCTTCCGCTTTTCAACAAATCGAGATTCATCTGGTATCTGAGTTTCCAGTCCGAGGGTACGGGTTCGAAATCTTCCGCAATGATTTCAAGGGCTTTATACGAATCTTCCTTGCTCACAATGGGCCTGATTCCCAGTTCGTCCGCCTTGTTTACAGGTACCATAACCGTCATGTCGGATACATCAATGTAAATGATGTAGTATAGAATTTTATTATCTTTGAATTTTTTTTCTTCTATGTTCGTTATTTTACCAACACCGTGAAGTGGGTATACTACTTCCTGATTGACCTTGTATTTAAGTTTACGATGACCTGATTTTTTAACATCCATGACTCCCAATATACACCATATTTTAAAGAGAGTCAAATGGATAAATTAGAGATTTAATTTAAATTCAAATTTTCTATTTAAAACGGGTAAATATTGAACTGAAAAACAGAATATGTGCTTTAAATCCCGTATTCCTATTCGGACAGGCGTACGACATTGGGGAAAACCCGTTCTTCCTTGAACCGGATGTATTTAAAGGGATGCATATCGAGCAGATTCGGATACCAGCCTTCAATCATATGGGTATTTACCGCATTAAATGCTATATAGTTTCTGACCGGTAGTACGACGGCCTTGTTCAACAGGATCTCTTCCGCTTTTGCAAGCTTTTCATAACGGGCCGTACCTTTCTCGGAATACGATTCGTCGATAAAATTGTCGTATTCCGGATCAGAGAATTTGGAATCGTTTAAATTGCTGTTTGTCTGCCACATCTGCAAAAAGGTAAGGGGATCGATGAAATCCCCGATCCAGGTCATGATACCTATGGTAAAATCACCTTCTTTCAATTGATCAAAATACGAACCGTATGGATATGCTTTGATTTTTACATCGGCTTCCAGTTCTTCTTTCCATGTTTTGGCCATTACCTGCGCCATTTCGAGTTCATCGCCTCCCTCCGGAACTTTTATCAGGATTTGAGGAAGGTTTTTGCCGTTCTCAAATCCTGCTTCCTTCAGATGATACAGCGCTTCCTCTTTTTTTTGCTCCGTGATTCCCTCGATTTTGGGATAGTCGGGGAAAGAGGGTACGAGCGTGTTTGTGGGGAAGAGGTAATCCGCCTTCCGAATTTCACTCCAGGGCAGCAGGAGGGCAAGACCCCGGCGTACATGGAAATCGCTCCAGGGTTTTTCCGCACAGGAAAAAAAGAAATAATTCGTGGAAAACATGGGATGGGCTACGAACGCGGATTTGTTTTTAATGGTTTCCGCATCGAATTCCGTTGCCCATTGTATCTGTTCATTGTTGAATTTTTCTGATATATACTTGGCGTCCTTGTTAAAAATTATTTTAACTCTTTCAATGGCCACGTTATCCGCATCCCAGTAAAGGTTGTTCCGGGACAGGAGGAGTTCTTCCTTTGTCCAATTCAGCATATGATACGGACCGTTGGTAATCAGGTTCGTGTTTTTACCCCAGCCCGTTTTTCCGATGTAGGAGGGATGGATGGGGACAAAACTCATGTGGCACAATATCTTTAAAAAATGATCGGCCGGTTTTACAAGCGTCACTTCCAGGACCTTGTCCGACAGGACCTTTATGCCGATTTTATCTTCGTCCCTGTCCTGCCTGTATTCCTGTACGCCCTTGATGATATCGAAGAAAACCGAGTATTCCGCCTTGTTATCCGGATTGATAATCCTGAGCCAGGCATTCCTGAAATCACCGGCCTTGACCTGGTCGCCATTGCTGTAATAGGCTTCATCCCTTATGTAAAATGTGCAGGTTTTCCCATCCTCGGAAATATCCCAGCTTTTTGCCATGCCGGGCAGCGGTTCGAGGGTCAGGGGATGATACGAGACGAGGCCTTCGTAAAGGGCGGAATAGAGCTGAAACTCGTTTGACGTAAAAGCGTGCAGGGGATCAAAGTCAACCGTGATCTGGGACATGCCGAGAACAAGTTCCTGTTTATCCTCTTCCCCTTTTTTTTCTTCTTCCTTTTTTTCTATTTTATTTTTTTCTTCTTTTTCCGTCTGATCTTGCCGGTTTTCATTTTCGGGTGCGGAAAGGCAGGATGCAAAGACGAATAATGTAATAAGGACTCCCGTCAAGGCAACCATGATGTTGATTAAAAACCGCATATATTTAATTTTCATATAATCTCCTGACAATTTTCATACTTTAATCATATTAATAAATATTACGAAAATTTACCATGAAATAGGAAAAAAATCAGTTTATTCGGGTTTTTTTTCTTTATACAGATTGGGATAATATTTTTTGGCGCATTGCGGGCAGATGGAGTGGCTGAAATTGGCCAGTGAATGCGCTTTCACATACTCCTCTATCTGGTTCCAGTATCCCTTGTCATCCCTTATTTTTTTACAGAAGCTGCAGATGGGGATGAGCCCTGTCAAGGTCTTGATTTTTGCCAGGGCTTCCTTCAGTTCCGTAATGAGTTTTTCCCTCTCCTTTTCCAGCCGGTTCCTTTCGATCGCATAACGCATGGCGCGCATGAGGAGATTGCCGTCCAGTTGCCCTTTGACGATGTAATCCTGGGCACCCTTCCTCATCGCCTCAATGGCGATGTTTTCATCGTTCAGCCCGGTGAGGACGATTATGGGCACCCCGGGCGCCACCTGCTGGATATTGATAAGCGTGTTCAGGCCGCTCGAGTCGGGAAGCTCCAGGTCCAGCAGCACTATATTGATCCGGGCTTCCTTGATTAATTCAAGGCTTTCGGACAGGTACTGGGCCCACCTCAGGTTGATGACCGCGGTTTTTTCATCGGCAAGCATCTCCTCCAGAAGCCGTGCGTCTCCCGGGTTGTCTTCGATGAGTAACAGGTTTATCACCTCGGGCTGTATGTTCATCCAATCGGTCCTTTTAGACGGTCAATCCGGGAACTTTCCTGGTGTAACATTCATTTATGGGGGAGCTTGACTATATTCAGCCAGAAGTCTTCGATGGACTTTACCACCAGAAGGAATTTGTCAAAATCCACCGGTTTGGTTACGTAGCAGTTTGCATGGTAATTGTATGTTTTCAAAATGTCTTCTTCGTCCTTGGATGTCGTCAGTATAACGACCGGAATCCGTTTCAGGTTGGGGTCGCTCTTGATTTCGGTCAGCACTTCCACCCCGTTCAATTTGGGAAGGTTGAGGTCTAAAAGTACAATATCGGGCCGCGGGGAATTGGCAAAACGGTCCTGCTGCCTTAAGAAGGCCAACGCCTCTTCGCCGTCCTTCACCACCGATATGTTGTTATGAACCTTGCTTTCCTTCAATGCTTCCAGGGTTAACCGGACGTCCCCCGGATTATCTTCCACCAGTAAAATTTCAATGGGGGTGCCGTCAGCTCTGTAATCTATCATTTTGTTTCTCCTGTGTTTTTGGTATGGTAAAGTAAAAAGTTGAGCCTTTACCAGGTTTTGAATCTATCCATATGCGTCCTTTATGACGCTCGATAATTTTTTTGCAAATTGCCAGGCCTATACCGGTGCCGGGATATTCATTCCTTGTATGCAGCCTCTGGAACATCACGAAAATTTTATTTTTGAATTTTTCATCGATCCCGATTCCATTGTCCTTTACCGAGAATATCCATTCGCCGTTTTTATCCTCTCCCTTTATTTCCACCCGCGGTTCCTTTTCGCTGTGGAATTTGACGGCATTCGCTATCAGGTTCTGGAAAATCTGCGTCAGCTGGGACGGGTCCGCGTTAACGGTAATGGGACAGGAATAGGTGATTTTTGCCTTCGTTTCGGCTACCATGGTCTGTATGTTCGTCACCACCTTTTCAAGCAGCTGGTTGCAGTCGGTGGAGATGAATTGTTTCTGATTGGTTGTCACCCTTGAATAGGTGAGGAGGTCGCTGATCATGGTCTGCATCCTTTTTGCCCCGTCCACGATAAAATCCATGAATTCGCCCGAATCCTTGTCAAGGCTGTTCTTCAACCGTCTTTCAAGCAGCTGTACGTAGCTTGAAACCATTCGGAGAGGCTCCTGTAAATCGTGGGAAGCAATGTAGGCGAATTGCTCCAGGTCCGCATTGGACCTGGTCAGGTCTTCCTCGGTCCTTTTCCTTTCCCTTATTTCCCTCTCGAGTTTTGTATTTATCTTCGTTAAATCCTTTGTCCTCGCCTTCACTTCCTCTTCGAGCCTGTTGGCCTGGTCCTGTAGTTGTTTTAAAAGAAGGGAACTTCGCAGGGAGTTGATCATGACGAAACGCAGCGCCTCGTATATTTTCCAGTTGCGGGATGCCATCTCGAAAATGGCAAGGCCGAGGGGCTGTTTCCCGTAGAAAAGCGTTTCCACGATTGCGGTGAACCGCCTTTTTTTAAATTCACTTGAGTCGGGAAAGAGGTTCTTGGAAGGAAAGATGTTCTTGTTCAGGTCTATGTCCAGCCGGCCGTCTTCATTGAAGGCCAGGATCAGTTTTGAATTTTCAAGCGGAGATTCCGGATTTTTATACATGGAAAGGTAGGATGATTTTACCCCGATTCTGGGGAGCTCTTTGGCTACTTCATCCAGGAGCGGGTCAATTTCAATCCTTTCCAGAAGCTCCTCGCCCAGATTCCGCAGCCGGCTGGCTTCCGTCGACATTTCCAGCTTTTTGAATATTTCATTCCTCCTCGTTATTTCACAAATCATGGTCCTGGCCTGGTGAAGCAGGTTCTCGGCCCGGGTAAGGAAGTCGGCATCGGATATATGGTCATAGACAATGGAACGAATCCGGTTTATCATCTCGTGCCAGAAAGTGGGAGAACTCATGCTGTTTATTGTTTTATAAATGATTTCATTCAGGGCGTTGGTGAACCGGTTTGCCTTTCTATCGGAAAGGTCCGTGAAAAAGGCTTGTATCAATATTTCCGCCCATTGTTCACCAATGGAGGATTTTTCATAATCAATAAAGGAATCCATGGAATCCAGGAGCTGCCTCGAAAATTCATCCATTCCGGTTTTAACAAGACCAGGTAAATCCGTTTTAGCCGGCGCCTCCGGATTTCTTTCCGTTTTATCCTGCTGCATTGACAGGCATCCGCAGGATTCGCGTATGACCAGTTCGGTCGGTAAAAGCAGGTTCTGTGTTTCGGAATTATTCTGTATCTGCCCCATCAGTAAATCGACGGACAGCATGGCCTGCTTGTAAAGGGGCTGTTGGACCGTTGTCAATGTAGGGAATGTGAAGTTATCCATTTCCATATTGTCGAAGCCGGCCACGGCCATTTTCTGGGGGACGGTGATGCCCCGGCGTTTCAGTTCCATTATGGCCCCGCAGGCCATTTCATCGTTCGCCGCGATAATTGCCTCCGGTGTCATGTTCCTTTCATCCAGGAGAACCCTGACGGCGGCGGCGCCGGTTTTTGTCAGAAAGTCACCCTGAACAATCAACCGCGGATCAAAGGATATCTTATAATCCTCCAGTACTTCCCTGTATACCAGGAACCTCTGCTCCGCTTCCAGGTTCTGCTCCGGACCCTTGATAAAGGCGAGTTTTCTGTAACCGTGGTCCTTTATCAGGTGGACAAGGAGATCGCGTATGCCCTTCACATTGTCAACCAGCACGGAAGAGGTGCCTGCTATGGGCAGGGCAATGCTGACCATCGGCATGGACTTGTACCGTTGAAAATGTTCATTCAATTCCCTGGCGCCGATCCAATGACCGACGCTTCCCGATATGATAATGAGGCCGTCGACGTTTTTTTTATTCACGAAATCGAAAAGAATATTCTGCTGTGCTTCGTAGGAATCGGCATCGGGATTGATCCTTCCCGTAACAAAGCAGATGAGATTTACGTCATTTTTTTCCGCCGCGTCCGCGATTCCCGTTCTCAGCGTGGAGTGGTACGGGTCTTCCGCCCAGTCTGTTATCAGACCGATGGTTAGTCTTTTTTTGGCTGTATCTTTCATTTCCAATATCCAAAACCCAATATATGCAGGAGCTAATCCCATTCAGCTTCATTTTTAGCGGATTTGGTGTTAAACCTCATTTAATGGTGTGTGTTTCGTTGCTTAAATGAGCGTGTACGCCAAAAAGAGCAATATACCCCTTTGCGGCACCTTGAAAATCCTCCTTAAAACGACCGGGGTTTCCTGGATTGCCCACGATTAATTTTAAGTATTGAAGGATGCCCTTTAATTGATTAATAGATAATAAACGGATAACCTCCAAAAGTCAAGTACTTACCATAATTCAAATTAACGGACAGATTGCATCACTTCCGTTCTTTCTGTACAATAAACATGGTTTATAGATGCGCTTATAGAAAGGGTGTTAATTATGGAAAAAAGAATACTGGGGAAAAGCGGTCTTTCGGTGACCGAACTGGGTGTAGGCCTCTGGGCCATCGGGGGCGGCACCTGGGGGGATGTCGATGACAGGGATTCCTTAAATATGATAGACGCCGCCCTGGATCAGGGTATCAATTTCTATGATACGGCTGATGTCTATGGCGGGGGTCACAGTGAAGAAGTCCTTGGGAAGGCGATGAAGGGGAGACGGGACAGGTTTATTCTGGCCACAAAAATAGGATGGATTAATTTTGACGGTGAGAAGAGCAGATCCGCTTATGATACGGTCAAAAAGCTGACCGACGGCGTAAAGTCAAACCTTAAAAGGCTTGATACGGATCATATTGACCTGATCCAGGATCATATAGATTTCAGGGAACCGAATATGGAAATTTTTATTGAAGGATTCGAACTGCTCAGGCGGGAAGGGCTCATACGGGAATACGGAATTTCCTCGAGCGATTTCAGCTATATCAGGGAATTTTGTACTACCGCCCCCCATTGTACGAGCCTGCAGATTGATTATTCAATCCTGAACAGGACGCCGGAAGCGGATATTTTCCCGTTCTGCCGCGAAAATAATATCGGGGTCATCGTGCGCGGGGCCCTGGCCATGGGTATTCTTACCGGCAAATTTGACAGGAACGTCCGTTTCGAAGAATCCGATTTCAGGAACCGCTGGCTTGATACGCCGGAGGAAAACGAAATATTTTTACAGGATCTGGAAAATGTGGAAAAATTGAAGCCTCTTGCCGGGGACAAGACCCTGGCGCAGCTCGCGCTCCAGTTTGTTCTTGCCAATCCGGCCGTTACGGTGGCTATTCCTGGTGCAAAAACCGGGAAACAGCTTAAAATGAATGTTAAAACGGCCGAACTTCCCGCATTAACGGAAGATGATCTTGCTGCAATCAATGGAATTGTTCCTCATGGCGGGGGACGAAAAATCTGGCCTGCGTAATGAGTTGACGCGATTCTTTTATTTACGGTATCATCCCCGTAAGATAAAGGAGTAAAGAATGAACGCGTCACGAATCCATGATATACTCAAACTGGAACCGCAGGAACAGGGAATCCGGTTAAACGGCTGGGTCAGGACCAAAAGGGAATCCAAATCATTCTGTTTTGTCGAAGTAAACGACGGTTCCTGCATGAAAAACCTGCAGGTTATTATTGATGCCTCGGTGGATGGCTACACCGATTTTATCGGACGCCTGGCAACCGGGGCTTCCGTGGCCATAGAAGGCAAACTCGTTCCTTCCCAGGGTAAGGGCCAGAAGAGTGAAGTACAGGCGTCCATGGTGGAAGTGGTGGGCGATTGCCCCGGGGATGATTACCCATTGCAGAAAAAACACCATTCCTTTGAATTTTTAAGAACCATACCGCACCTGCGGCCGAGAACAAACACCTTCGGCGCCGTCACCCGCGTGCGGAACGCGTTGAGTTTTGCCGTTCACCGGTTTTTCCAGGAGCAGGGTTTTGTCCTCGTGCACACGCCCATCATCACGACGAGCGACTGCGAGGGTGCGGGACAGATGTTCCAGGTGACGACCCTTCCCCTCGATGAAATTCCGAAAACACCCGAAGGCGGGGTGGATTATTCCAGGGATTTTTTCCTGAAGCGGACCGGATTAACCGTCAGCGGACAGTTAGAGGGTGAAGCGTACGCGTGCGCCCTCGGCCGCATCTACACTTTCGGCCCCACGTTCAGGGCAGAACATTCCAACACGGTCCGTCATTTATCCGAGTTCTACATGATAGAGCCGGAAGCGGCCTTTTTCGACATCAATGACGACATGGACCTTGCCGAGGCGTTTTTAAAATACGTGATCCGGTTCGTACTGGACAGGTGCCCCGAGGACATGGACTTTTTCAATGAAAGGATCGATAAAACGGTTCTTTCAACGCTGGACACGATACTTTCGAACAGGTTCGTCCGCATGACATACACGGAGGCGATAAAGGAACTGGAAAAGGCAAAGGCGGATTTCGAGTTCCCCGTCAAATGGGGTATCGATCTCCAGGCCGAGCATGAGAAATACCTGACCGAAGAGGTTCTCAGGAAACCGGTAATCCTCACGGATTATCCCAGGGAAATCAAGGCGTTTTACATGAAGCTGAATGACGACGGTAAAACCGTCCGCGCCATGGATGTTCTGGTAGGCAGGCTGGGCGAGATCATAGGCGGGAGTGAACGTGAAACAAATCCGGATAAATTAACCGCGCGAATGGCTGAGGCGGGTTTGAACGAGGAAAACTACAAGTGGTACCTGGATTTAAGGCGTTTCGGTTCAGCACCGCACTCCGGCTTCGGACTGGGATTCGAACGCCTTCTTCTTTACATTACGGGCATGAAAAACATCCGGGACGTTATCCCTTTCCACAGGAGCTACCAGGAGGCGTAAGCCCCTTTGTCAGTCACCTGCCGCTTCTTTCCTGACAGGCAGCAATGCGGTAAACACGGCGCCCCGCCCGTTCCCGTTTTGAACGGTAATCCGGCCGCCGTGCTTCTCGATGATTTCCCTTGTTATGGCCAGGCCAAGACCCATTCCGCCTCCCTTCCCCGTATGGAAACGCTGGAAAATTTTTGGCAGGTTCTCCTCGGTAATGCCGGGGCCCCGGTCGTGGATCTCTATCCGGATGCCTTTGCTTCCGTTGTCCTCCCTCAGGAAAACACCGATATACCGGCCTTCAGCCGCATGGGTTACCACATTGTCAAACAGGTTGCGGAGGGCGCGGGAGAGCCTCTCCTTGTCTCCGGTGATATTCATGATCTCGGGAATTTCCGTCTCTATGTTAAAGCCCGCGGATTCGAACTGGGGAAGGTATTCAATGATGATTTCCCTGATGAGCTCAGCGAAATTAAATTCCATCCGTTTCAGCACATAGGCATCATTGTCAAGCCTGGTGAATTCCATCATTTCATCAAAAAGCCGGGACATGTATTCCGCCTTTTTCCTGATAATGGTTATGTATTTCCTTTGCTCGTCCTCGTTATCATAAACCCCTTCATCAAGGGAAATGGCGTAGCCGAGAATGGATGTGAGCGGTGTCCTGAAATCATGGGATATGCTTTTCAGCATTTCCTGCCTTTCCCTGAAGAATTGGAGCCGTTCCGCATAATCTTTTCTGATCCGTTCGGCCATGCTGTTGAATGTATTGCGGAGAAAGCCGATTTCATCATTGCTTTTATCATGCGTTCCCGGTCCGGGAATACTGAGATCGAATCCGTTTATGCTCGTATACAGGGAACGGAGCCGCTTTATCAACGGGGATGTGAGGATAAAAACAAGGAGAAAGGAAAGGGCGATCACCGCCACGATGGTCGCGATAATTATTATATAACTGTCGGTTATCTTTTCTTCGTTGATCCGGATGTAGAACGGAAGAAAGAAATCCTTCTTGACCGAGACCGTTACCATCCCGTGGAAATTGCCGCCGGCTATCACTGGTTTGTTGACCATGAAAGGGGAGCGGTCTATCGTGTCTATGAACCTGAGGCTGTTTTGTGAATTGATGACGGCCTTTTCCTCTTCCTCGATGCGGCTCCTGATATCCGAAAGGTCGGGATGCCGCCGCGGACCGGTACGTGTCGTGAAAACAATTTCACGTCTGTCGCTAAACATGGAAAAGTCGAGATTCGGATAGCGTTCCTTCCAGCGGTTGAGCTTTTCGGCCGCCACCTCCCTGTTCATTTCAGCCGTATTGCCCAGGTCATGCGAAACTTCCAGGGCTATTTTTTCCAGGTCATACCAGCTGTAGCTCTGGTCGAATAAAATGACCGCCAGGTTGATCAGGGTGACGGAAATGATAGCGGCGATGAACATTGAGACAACAAGGGTGAGGGAAATTTTGGCCTGAAGTTTCATTCCTCCTCCTTTGTTTCCGGATCGTACCGGTAGCCGATGCCCCAGACCGTTGTAATCCATTTCGGCTTACCTGGCTGGTCTTCTATCTTGTCCCTGAGGTGGCTGATATACACCATCAATGTGTTCTCGTCGAAGTAGGCGTCGTCCCAGACGGAAGAGTAAATCTGCTGTTTGGTGAAAACTCTCCCCGGGTTCTCAAGGAAAAGCTTGAGCAGCTTGAATTCGCGTCCGGAAAGCCCGAGTTCCTTTTCTTCACGATACGCTTTCATGGACTTTAAATCCAGCCTGAATGCGCCGGAGGAAATAATTTCTCCCCCTTTGCCCTGACCGGTTTTATCGATGTGAAGCCGCCGGAACTGGGCCTTGACCCGTGCCATCAATTCGTTCGGGCTGAAAGGTTTGGTAATGTAATCATCAGCACCCAGGCCCAGGCCAAGGACCTTGTCGTAATCTTCCTCGCGCGCGCTTACGATGATCACGCGCAGGCCCTGGTTTTTCTCGCGTATCCGTTTGAGTGTTTCAAAACCGTCCATTCCGGCCATCATCAAATCAAGGATAACCAGATCGAACGGCCGGCTTTCAATCAATGCCAGTGCCTTAATCCCGTCTTCAGCCTCGCTTATGAGCATTGATTCCTTTTTTAAATATTTCGCAATCAATTCCCGTATCTCGACCTCATCGTCGACTATCAGTACCCGTTCACCTGACATCAGCATCCTCCTTTATTCATACCGCAGCGCATCGATGGGATTGAGTTCCGCGGCCTTCTTGGCGGGATAAAATCCGAAAAAAATGCCCACCGAACCGGAAAAAATAAAAGCCAGTGACACGATGCTCCATTCTATCACGACAGTCAGCTCGGTAAATGTATTCAGGATAAAGGCTATCAGAAAGGAAACGGCGATACCGATTATACCTCCCAGCATGCTCAGAACAAAGGCTTCTATAAGAAACTGGAGAAGTACATTGCTGCCCTTGGCCCCTACGGCCATCCTTATTCCGATTTCCCTGGTCCTTTCCTTGACCGACACAAGCATGATGTTCATGATACCGATGCCGCCTACCAGGAGTGAAACGGCGGCTATCGAACCTAGAAGAAGGGTCAAGGTTGATCCTATGGAGTCGGCCCGTTCCGTAATTTCGGTTTGTGTTCCCACCCTGAAATCGTCCTCGTCGTCCGGCTTCAGCCTGTGCTGCTCCCTTAAAATAGCCGTTATTTGATTCTGCTGCGCCTCGATTTTGCCGGCGCTTGTCGTGCTTATATATATGGACCTGAGGTAGGTCGTTCCGGTAAGTTTGTTCATGGCCGTCGTATAGGGGATGAGGATCATATCGTCCTCGTCACGCCCGAAACCTGACGAACCCTTGGACTCAAGCACGCCGATGATGGTAAAGGGAATATTGGCGATGCGGATCTGTTTCCCCAGCGGATCTTCATACGGCATGAGTTCATTCACGATGGTCTGTCCCGCGACGGCCAGGGAACGCGACCCGGCTACATCGGTGTCCTGGAAAAACGCCCCGGACGAGAGGTTGTAATTCCGGATGGCCTGGTACTCGGCGGAAACACCCTGAATGGAAGTTCGCCAGTTGTTCCTTGAATAAATGACCTGGGCATTGGAGGTGACAAAGGGTGATATGGCTTGAATCCAGGTTCCTTCCCTGCGCAGCCGCTCAACATCTTTCAGGGACAGTCCGACCGACGTGCCGGCGCCCTGGCTTACCCCGTGCCCCGACCGCTGGCCGCCCGCAAAAACCATGATGAGGTTGGTGCCCATGCTGGCAATCTCGTTTTTGATTTTTTCCTGGCTTCCCGTTCCGATGCCTACCATCACGATAACGGAGCCGACACCGATAATGATACCCAGAGCGGTCAGCAGGCTCCGGGTTTTGTTCTTGAGTATGTTGATAAGGGATATTTTTATCGTGTTACCCAGGGTCATATTGCCTCCTTCAGGCGTTTCGTCAACATTCTTTTCCGGTCTTCTCCTGCATTACAGGTGTCCCCCGTTTTTTCATCACTCAGTATTATCCCGTCACGGAGGGTGATGATGCGTCCCGCGTATTTCGCTATATCGGGTTCATGCGTGACGAGAATAACGGTTATTCCCTGGGCGTTTAATTCCTGGAAAATGGATAGAATATCGAGGGAAGTGGCCGTGTCCAGGTTGCCCGTGGGTTCATCGGCCAGGATCATGGCCGGGTTGTTCACCAGGGCCCTTGCTATGGCCACGCGCTGCTGCTGCCCGCCGGAGAGTTTGTTCGGTTCATGATGCATCCTGTCTTCAAGCCCGACCCGGATAAGAGCATTCCTGGCAAGCGAATTATAATCGTTTTTGTTGATATGCCGGCTGTAGAACAGGGGGAGTTCCACGTTTTCCAGGGCGGTGGTCCGGGGGAGGAGGTTGAAGCCCTGGAAAACGAAACCGATTTTTTTATTGCGTATCTCCGCGTATTCATCCTTTGAAAGCGAGTTGACGTTCTGGCCGTCCAGGAAGTAGTCGCCGCTGGTAACGGTATCCAGGCAGCCCAGGATGTTCATGAGGGTTGATTTGCCCGAACCCGAGGACCCCATGACGGCCGTGAATTCCCCTTTGTCGATATCGAGATCCACCTTCTTCAAGGCTTCAACCGATATATCTCCCAACCTGTAAACCTTGCAGGCTTCCCGTAGTTTGATTATATGTGCCATGATTGTCTCCCTTAGAAAAACATTCGCGGGCCTCTCCGGGAGTTCTGCCCATTACTGCTGTTATTCCCGCCGGAACCCTGGCCGCTCAGGAATTTCATCCCCTCATTTACCGCATCCGAAACTATCTCGGTTTTTTGCCCGTCAGTGATGCCGAGGGTCACCCGGTAAGGCTTGATTTTCCCGTCTTCATCCAGTGCCCAAAGCATAGCCCTGTCCCTGGGCGGCTGAAAACTTCTGTTTTGTCCGGCCGGTTCTCCGTCCCCGTTCGATGACGATGCTCCGCCGGACGATTCGGAACGCCTCCTGCCGGTATTATCACCGAAGGCCTCCTTTATCATTTCCGCAGGCGGGCGGAACTGCAGCGCCGCGTTCGCGATCAGAAGCGCGTTCTCCCGTTCGTCAATGATGAAGTTTACGGTCGCCGTCATGCCGGGAAGCAGCTTGTTGTCCGTGTTGACCGCGTTTATCATAACAACGTAATTCACCACATTGGAGATGGTCTCCGACTGCAGGTGGATCGAATCCACAATCCCCTGAAAAACGTCGGAAGCGTAAGTCGTTACCGTGAAAGTCACCTTTTGGCCTTTTTTTATGCTTCCGATATCGCTCTCGGCCACATAAGCCTTTATCTGGATATTGTTCATGTTTTCGGCAATCGTGTAAAGCTTGGGAACGGAACTGCTGGCAGCCACCGTCTGGCCTTCCTCGACAACCCTGTCGATCACAATACCGTCGATAGGCGAACGGATGACCGCGTAGTCCAGGTTGGCCTTGGCCTTGGCCAGGTTGGCTTCCGCGCTGAGCCTGGAGGCGTACGACGAGTTTTTCTTGACCCGGGAGGTTTCAAGGTCATAATCGGATATGAGTTTCTTGCCGTGCAGGAGGATGTTGTTGTCGTAATCCTTAAGGTCAAGTTCATACTGCGCCGTGGCTTTCAGCATGTCCGCGTTGGCCGATTGAACGGTCAATGCGAGCATTGTCGTATCCAGGGTTGCCAGGAGCTGCCCCTTGGTTACATGATCATTGAAATCGGCATAGAGTTTTGAAATAATGCCGGACACCTGCGTGCCGACGTCCACGGATTTCTGCGGGCTGATTGTCCCGGTACTGGAGATGGTCACCTGGATTGGTCCCCTCGTGACTTCCGTGAACTGCCAGGCATCCTTTGCGGCATTGTCGTTGACAGCCATGGAGATAAGGATTATGGCGCATACGGCAAGGACAACCGCGGCCCCGATAATAAATATCAGTCGCTTCTTTATTTTCATTTAGTTCCTCCTATTATAAACCCAAATCCGTGTTGAGCAGGTATTCCAGGTCCAGGACATTGGACAGGTATTGAAACTTTGCATTGATCAGCTGGACCTGAGCATCGTAAAGGTTGTTCTCCGAATCCTTGAGATCAAGAAAGCTTTTTTTACCGTTGTTATACAGCTGTTCGGTTAAATCGTAATTCTGTTCAGCCAGATCGATATTCACCTTAAGTGAATTGATCTGGCTTTCAATCTGGCTGACCGTAAGCAGCAGAGTGTCCGCCTGCTGTTCGGTGGTTTCCTTCCAGTCCTGTATGGAATAAGTGAGCTTTTTAATCTCGGACTCCTGGTTCATGATGTTCCGCTGGACGCTGGAGTACGGCAGGTAGGCATCGATCGGTATGGAGACGCCTATCCTGAATGATAATGATTGATTCCAGGCACCGGCATCAAAAACGGAACTGGAAAAGGGGTCGTTCTGGAATCCGTAGGAAACGTTGGCGCCCAGGCTCACCGTGGGAAAGAGGGACGCAACGGAGGCATCCCGTTGAAATTGCGCCGCTGCAAGGCTCAAATACAGGAGCTTTAAGTCCAGGTTCCCGGATGTGACGTCCGCGACGGAATTTTTGACCGAATCGAGATTGTACCCGGATGTTTCCGGAATTTTTTCGGTGAGCAAAACCTCGGTTTTCTGGTCTATACCGAGAATTTGTTTGAACTGCATCAGGCTTGTCTGGCAGGTGTTTTCCATTGCCTTCAATGCGTATTGTTTCGCCCTGTCGGTATACTCGACCGATAGCTTGTCAATTTCGGAGAAAAGTCCGATGCTCACTTTATATTCGGCTGTCTTGAGCCGCTCCGCCGCGGCATCGCTCTGCTTTTGTAAAAGATCAAGCTGCATTTTGTACAGCACGAGGCTATAGTAATATTTTTTGACCTGGACCGCCAGTTTGGCCCTGGCCTGCGTATAGGTAAGCTGCCCCGATTCGTAAGCATTCCAGAGTTGGTTGATTTCATAACCCATACCGGCGCTCAAATTCAGACTCAGTCCGGCGCCTGCCGAAAGGGTGTTGGATTGGCTGATAGACAGGCTGCTTGACAGGGATGTGTTCGGATAGAATGTTGTCCATGAAGCCTCCGCCGATGTTTTCCTTGTTTCCAGATCAAGCATGCTCTTTTTCAGCGTATAGTTGTGCTTTTCCGCCATGTCCACCGCCGTTTTAACGTCCAGATTGAGGACCGGCGGCTGTATCTCCCCGGCCGAAAGCGGCAGGGACAGGATAATGAGCAGCATCAGAAAACGGATAATTTTTATCACAGTAACCTCCGTGATTCTTTCTATTAGCAATAACTTATCATGCCTGTCTTAACCTTTAATTAATCAAATCTTAAAGAAATCTTAATAATTAAAATACATGCTGGAACGGGGTATAAATCAAAATTAATCGTTGAATTTTTCCCGTTTTTGAGTTAAAATCTACATCAAGTAAAACCTCTAAAAACCTGCTAATTATCGTGGGCACCTGTGATAACCCCAGTAATTTCCGGGGTTTGATACGGATGCTTTTCGTCAGGGAGGTTTTTAAAGGTGCTTGTGACTGTGCCTTAAATTATTCAATTGGAGAGTAATTATATGCCCCAGAATATTTTATTAAAAATCAACAATCTCAGTCTGAAAGCGGAATTGAACGATTCGGAAAGCGCCAGAGATTTTGCGGGTAACCTGCCCCTCCGGATGTCATTGTCCCGGTGGGGGGATGAGTATTACGGGGACTGCGGTATAAAGGTAAAACAGGCTCCGGATGCCAGGGTTGACATGGAAGTGGGTGAAATAGCCCTCTGGCCGCCGGGAAATGCATTGTGCCTGTTTTTCGGGCCGACACCCGTGAGCGACGATCACCTTCCCAAGGCGGCAAGCGAAGTGAACCCTATCGGCAAGATACTGGATGATCCGGGGGTTTTGAAAAAATACGGGGATTCTATCCATCTGGAAATTACCTTGAGTTAAACGCCGGCAGAGTTGACGCAATCAGGGTATTGCGGTAATATATTTTTCAGTCAATGAAAAAAGACACAGGTATTTTCCCTCATTATGCCCGCTATGAGAAAAGGTTGCCGTCGCATCCTGAAATAAAATTCAAGAAACGTATACTTCTCATTTCCGATACCCACATTTCCAATGATTCCATATTCAATGAAAATATATTCATGCAAATGATCAATGAAATAAAAGGCTTGAAGAATATCGATTATATTCTGCATCTGGGAGATCTCACTGACGACGGAACCTTACTGAACTATGAATACGCCATGCGTATGATAAAGGAGATTCACGGTCCCAATTTCTATATCATACCCGGCAACCATGATTCAAGGAATGTCGGTCACCTCGTTTTTGAGGATATATTCGGAAGCAGGACGTTCACCATCGAGGATGAACACCTTTTTATAGTGGGACTCGACAGCTCCATTCCGGACCAGGATGCGGGCAGGATCGGGAAACGCGGCATGGAAAAAATTCGTGATTTATTCAACAGGAAGGCCGGCAAGGTAAAAATACTGTGTTTTCATCACCAGCTCATCCCCATCCCTTTGACTGGCCTGGAACGGTCTGCGATTATTGACGGTGGTGACGCCCTGGAAATGCTTCTCGCTTCTGAAGTCGACCTGGTTCTTAACGGGCACAGGCATATATCGCACGTGTATTCCTGCACGGACGGCAACAGGGAAGTTGTCATATTCAACTGCGGTACGGCTTCCTGCAATAAAACAAGGTACAGGGAACTGTTCACGTACACCCTGCTCGAGGTCTGTAATGATTCCGTGGTATTCAATACACACCTTATAAAATCGAATGAAGAATTAAAACGGGGGCGCTACATCAATAGAACGTTCAATATCAATACAGGCCGTACGGAAAATGAACTGAAACTTAAAATTATACATATAGCCAATACACATTTCTCCTCGGATAAGAATTTCTTGAGCGATGTGTACGATGAAGCGGTAAGGCAGATCAATTCACTCCATGCGGACGTGGTTATTCATTCCGGTGATGTAACCTACTCCAACAAACTGGACGAATTTCAGCTGGCTTCACGCAAGCTGAAGGAAATTACCCATCCCATGCTCATTGTCCCGGGAACGAATGACCTGCAGAACATCGGGTGGGAAATTTTCAAGAAAATGATAGGCCCTCTTGATTCCCTTTTTGAAAATGACAAGATCAGGGTCACCGGAATTAATTCCATTGATACGGCCATCGACTATGGAACCATTGGCCGGAAAAAAATGAATGAAACTATCAGGCTTTTCAATCAACAGACCCAGGACAAAATCAATATAGTGACCTTCTACCACAATATCATCCCGCACCCCAACACTAAATTCAAATCAATGTTGGGCGATTCCGGAAATATTCTCAAGGCGTTTACATCAACCGTAAACCGCATCCATTTTATCCTGACGGGGCATGATCATATATCGTTCTCCCTCCAGGTGGAAGATACCATTTTATCCTCATGCGGCACGCTGTCCTCCGATGAATACCTGGACCTTTCGGGAAATACGTATAACATCATCAACTGCTACGAAGACGGTTATGTCGAAATTGAACGCATCTGTGTCCAGACATTCGATGCGGAGATAATCGGGCAGTACTGGGTGAACCTCTGATGCGCGTCCTGGAATCGGCTCTTCCGGAAATCAGGGAATACAGCCGGTCCAGCATGCCCGGCGATTATCTTCACGGCTCGCCGCATATAGAGCGTGTACTGCGTTACGCGGGGATGGTCAACCGTGAAATAAAGGGCGACTGGCCTGTTATCGAAGCGTCGGTTTACCTCCACGATGTCGGCCATTCACAGGGTGCGGCCGGTCATCCAGTTAAAGGTGCGGAAATGGCCGTTGCGTTCCTTTCCGGTTTGGGGATTGACGGTTCTGCCGTTGAAAGGGTGGGAAAATGCATCCGTTCGCATTCAAGGCAGTATTCAAAAGTGGAACCGGAATCGAAGGAAGCCCGGGTGCTTTTTGACGCCGACGGCATGGATCTTTTCGGTCCCGTAGGGCTGGCTCGCGGGATCATTTCCGCGCTGAAAAAGGAACCGTCCGAGGCTTCAATTGTACGAAGATTAACCTGGCGCCTGGGTGAACGGCACAGCTTTTATTCCAAAACCGCGATGCGGTTTGTCCGGAAGCACTCCCGGATAATTGAACATTATTTAAAGGAATTAAAGGACAGCCTGACAGATTCTTCGTTTTAGTCGGCGGTCAGGAGCAGGAGGCCGTCTTCTTTAAAAAACAGCTGCAGGTTTTTGGGTTTGCCCAGTTTTCTCCAGAAGGACGGATTCAGTTCAATGGTTCCCAGCTTACACTGGTTTTCAAGCACCAGGAGACCTTCGGTCGGCGTTCCGCCTTTTTCCTTGAATTCCTTGACGGTGATATGGGAATATATTTTAATATTTTTCCTTAAGGTAAGAAGCCCCAGGTCAAAGCCGTCATTGGGATGAATGACAATTGTATTTTCAGCCTGTCCCAGATGGGAAAGGGCTGTGAGCGCCGCCGTATTCTTCATTTTAAAGTACTCCCGTTATAATATCGATTGCTTTACAATTTTTATTTACAATTATTAATGGTATATTCATATTTTAAGCGGAGCAGGTTTTGAAATGTAGTAACCTTGTGCGTAATTAACCCCTATTTCCTTTAATTTGGCAAAAATTTCATCGGTTTCCACAAATTCGGCGATTGTTTGTAATCCAAGGACATGGCCTAGATGGTTAATGGTTTCAACAAGCAGAAAATCCACGGGGTCATTAACGATTTCCCTGACAAAAGACCCGTCAATTTTAAGAAAATCTACGGGCAGGTTTTTCAGGTAATTAAAACTGGTCCATCCCCTGCCGAAATCGTCAAGTGAAAAATAGCATCCGTATTTTTTCATTTCCGTTATGAATTTTATCACCTTGGAAAAATTGGACAGTGCGACTGTTTCCGTTATCTCAAAACAAATGAAGGATGGAGGGATGTTGTACCTCTTGTATTGTTCCTCAATGAAGTCCATGAACTTGTCATCGTTAAGGGAACTGCCTGACAGATTCACGCTGTACTTGTATTTTGCCAGGTCGGTATTGTGGGAATTGCCTTTGTTGTTTTTATAGGAAGAAAACAGTTTATTAATCACCCATCTGTCAATGGCCGGCATGATGTTGTAATTTTCCGCGGCTGACAGGAAATCATTGGGGGGCAGTATTTGACCGTCGTCCGTAATCATGCGGATGAGGATTTCGTAATGCTCCCCTTCCTTTTGGCCCGAAGTGTTTATATGGATGGGTTGAATGGGCTGTGCATACAGGCAAAACCGGTTGTCACGCAGGGCCTTGTTCAGAATGGGCAGGAAATTCATTTCGGTGTGGTACTGCACCAGTTCGGCGTCTTCCTGATAATAGAGGTGAATCCGGTTGCCGCCCTTGTTCTTGGCCAGGTTGCAGGCGATATTTGCATTCCCCAGGATTTCCTCGAAATTTTCCGCTTTTTCGCCAATCTGAACGATACCCACGCTTACCGATATTTTGAAATTCTTGTCCTTCCATTGAAAATGCAGGTTGTTTATTTTTTTTATGATGTCCTCGGCTATTTCGATGGACTTGGGCAGGGGACAATTGGGAAGAAGGATGCCGAACTGGTCTCCCCCTATCCTGGCCACTATATCGGCCGCCCTGGTGGAGGAAAGGAGTATCTGTGATACCTGCCTTAACAGGTCATCCCCCGCGATGTAGCCGGAATTTTCATTGATAACCTTGAATTTGTCGATATCAATATAACAGAGAATATGTTCCTGCCTGTCCTGGCGTCTGCTGCCTATCATATCCATCACGGATTGTTCAAAGTGGAACCTGTTATACAGCCCGGTGAGGATGTCGTGTGTTGACTGGTAGGAAAGCTTCCGGGACATTTTCTGGGTTTCACTTTTATCATGAATGACAATCACCGCGCCGAGGATTTTATTGTTTTCATCCCGGATGGAGGCTATCGACTCGTTGATTTCGAACTCCTGTCCGTTCCGGTTTTTCAGGATTATTTTCCCGGACAATTTGATGACCCTGTTTTCCTTGACAACCCTTTCAACGGTGTATTCAACCGCCTTGTGACTCATTTTATAGACTACATTGAATACTTCTTTCAGGTGCTTTCCGACCGCTTCTTCCCGCGTCCATCCGGTGAGTAATTCGGCAACAGGATTCAGGTACATGATACGGCTTTCGGTATCCGTCGTAATGACGCCGTCACCAATGGATTCGAGGGTTACGATGGCCCTTTCCTTCTCCCGGCTGAGCATTTTCTCGATTTCTTCCCTTTCATTTATTTCCGCTTTCAGGTTCTTGGTTTTTTCTTTCACCTCTTCTTCCAGAATACTGGCATAGTGCTGGACCTTGTCGAAAAGCATTGTACTGTTGATGGCATTATTTATCTGATATTTCAGGTTTTCATAGAAAATGGGTGTTGTGGGACTTATTTCAAGCATCAAGTAGCCGATCGCTTCCTTTTCAAAGAAAAGCGGGTATGTAATGAAGGAAAATCGTTTATCCAGTTTTTTACATTTTCCCGGAAGCAGGTATGATGCCGGGAACGTCGTTTCCCTGTTTGCCGGGGAAGTGAGGTCCTGCGGTTCGGATACTATTAATAGACGGGATGGCAGGTCTTTATCATGCTTGTCCATATAGCTGGCTATATAACAGGTGCTGATTCCCAGCCTGGACAGGTTTGAACGTATGGCTTTCTCTATGTTTTTTATGTCATAGCTTTCCAATAGATACTGCTGAAACCTGTATAGTTCAATGTATTCGTAACTATTGGAAAGACGCCGGGACGCCTGTATGCGCTCAAGGATCTTCGCTTTTATGTCCTCTGCTTTGAACATGATATGCATAATCAACAGCATGTCGTCCTTGTTATCCAGTTCGCTTTTTATTTTCAGGAACATGGAAGTAAATATGCTGTTGACTATCCGGAGGTCCATCCTTTTATAGACTAATTCTTCTATAATGTCCTGAAAGATAAGGCTGAATTCCTTTTCCTTTTTTGTTTTCAGGGTTTTAAAAACCACATCAATCATTGTGTTGATCAGGCGGGAAATGTGAGGCTCGTTCCTGAACCTGCTGAAACTTGAAGTAAATTGGGCCAGTGTTTCCTGCTTGATTGACTGTTTAACCCTGGTAATGCTCTCCGCTTCAGATTTGGGAGAGAACATCTCATTGATATCCAGTATTTTGTTTGAGCGTAACAGGCTGCAGCCGCAGGAATCCCTTAATACGACCCGGGTGGGCAGTTTCACCTCTTTTATCTCTTTTTTACTCTTGATGATATTGATTAATAACCGGACGGATTCCCTGCCGAGATCAAATAACGGCTGATGCACTGTTGTCAGCGCCGGTGTTGTGAACTCGGAGTCTTCCCTGTCATCGAATCCCACAACCGCTAAATCATCGGGTATCCGTATGCTCCGTTTCTTTAATTCGTTTATGGTCCCTATGGCCATGTCATCATTGGCCGCTACAATCACTTCGGGCCTTTGGGGGAGCTTGTCGAGAATGGTTGCCACGACATCTACCGAAGCTAATTCGGTGAAATCCCCGTTAAATATGAAATCCGGATTAATGGGAATTTTATACTCATCCATTGTCCGCCTGAAAATGTCATACCGGAGTTGCGCTTCCTGATTGGTTTCCGGGCCTTTTATGAAGGCTATTTTTTTATAGCCATGAGTCTCGATGAGGTGGACCATCAATTCCTTCATGCCGGACCCGTTGTCAACGACCAATGAGGGCAGGCCTTTGCGATGGATACCGACATTGACCAGGGGAAGATCTGAAAACAGGTTGAAAACCTTTTGTAACTCATCTTCGCTCAGAAAAATTGAAAAAGGTCCGCCTAAAAAAATGAGACCGTCAACCGTGTTTTTATCGATGTGGCTTAGCAGTTTCCCGGCAAGATTGATGGGTATGTTCCTGCCCCGTGATGCTATGCCGCAAAAACAGATAAGGTTTATGTCTGCCTCTTTAATCTTGTCTATGATTCCTTCCCAAATGGCGGATTGGTATTTATCAAGCAGCGTCTCGAAAATCAATCCAATGGTTAACCTGTTCATCATCCGGTCCTGGTATAAATGATAATTTATGCACGGTATGGAGTCAAGAAAAAACTGCGGTTCTGATGGTGATTAACACCGTTGCAAAGGCCCGGTTTTCTGCCTTTGGCAAGAGACCGGCTGTAGAAAGTATATAAAAAAAGGGTGCCTTTCGGCACCCGTAATCAACTTTGGGATAATGCAGTAATGGATGATGCCGGAGAATATAAACTTCCGGGTACATTATACTGGTATAACCAAACCGTATAATCGGTATTGGGAGTCAATCCGCCCAGATTAAATCCGAAAGCGGCCCCGCCATTTCCATCACCTGCCGTACTTCCAAAAATATATTCAATGGCTTCTGTTGTTGGATCGGTTATGCCGCCTGCCGACGATGTTGTTGCATAAAACAGTTTGTATACAATGGTTGAACCGTCTACCTGATTGGGTCCGCACGCTAAAAATATCTCTCCGGAGTTGTCCGCCGTCCATCCAACGAATCCAGCCGGTTGACCGGGAGGGGTTGAAGATGATGCTGTATGGATTGTCACCATTGCCGACCAGTCGCCATTGCCGTTTAAATTCACGGCCCTGACCCAGACAAAATAATCCGTATCTTCCGTGGCCGTGCCGTTCAAAACCGTTACGGGGAAACCGGGGATGCCGTCTGCATTGACCGAAACCTCGAGTATTGTCAATGTATCGGGATCGTCGGAACTGCTTATTGAGTTGACAACTTCATATCTTAATAAACTTTCATCCCACCCGTCATTATTTAAATCGCCGGCAGGTGCACCTATGCCCCATGCACCCCAGTTTATTTTCACCGAAGTTGATGTACTGCCTGCATCACCCACACCTGCAACCTGTAGAGGTACTTCGTCGGTAGTTACCGGAGTCGGAATTGGAGTTGGAGTCGGAGTTGCATCAATATACTCGAAATGAACATCGTCAATATAAACTGTTCCTGCAAATCCGGTATTCCAGCCGTTTGGATGCCAGAATCCGCAGGGAACCGTTATGTCCGTCATATCAACGCCCGTAAAATCTGAAAAAGGAATACTGTATGTATCCCATCCGGTATATACGGTAGTCGGAGTATAGTCACTGAGATGAACCACGACACCTGTATCGTGATCTTCCATTTTGACTTCCAAATAGGTTAATGTAACCGTGGATTTAATGGAAAATACCAATCTATTGTAGCTTGTAACATCCTTTGGTGTTTTGGCTCCATCATCCCCGGTATCACTGAAATAGGCATATACGCCACCGCCCTGTGTGGTGCCGGTTGAAGAATATGACCAGGAAACCATACCGTCCGCCGCTTCAGATGAATCCGCTGTGTTAATGGTGACCCCGGTATAAGTTTGCGCCCAGCTGTTATAACCGCCGTTTACTCCGGCATCCAGATTGATGGTTGTTTCGGAAAAAAGACCAGGAAAAGGATCGGGAACCGCAGGACTCGGTGTTTCGGTTTCAGGGGTTGGGGTCGGTGTTGCCGCAGAGTTGACTCCCCAGTGAATGGCATCAAGGGATATTTGCTGGCCGATTAAAACATCAGTAACTCCTCGTAAGGTAAAGGCATTCGAAATATCGGACAGGTCCATTTCGCCTATACTGGTAAAAGCGCCAATCGGGATGAATACGATATGCCAGTTTCCGTCATTTTGATAGCCGTACTGGCCGTTCACAAGTGTCATCCATACTTCTTTGATGGTACTCAAATCGGAATCGTCATTCCAGGTGCCGGATTGAAATCCCACCTGAATTTCATGTGAATATGTCGTTTTTATTGCAAAAATCAAATATCCGCTTGCGTACGCGGATAAATCATCGTGGGGAGCCACTTCAATGCCCATTCCGAACCAGCCGGCGGGTGCCAGTGTTGTAAGTTGATTGGCATCAGCACCTTCAAATGTGCCGGACGTAAGACCTGTTACAGTCAGGGTCTCGCCGATTGACCAGACATTCCAGGTTGCTGAACCGGGCTGCTTGTCCGCAACGATATCATTCGCATAAATTACATACCTTTGATTGATATCCGGTGTAGGTGTTGCTGTGGCAGCAGGTTCCTCAGGCCCGCCGCCGGTGTCCGAACCAGGCTGGGGACAGCCGAGAAAAGCCAATGATGTTATTGTTAACATAATCAGCAAACCAATTGTTTTGAATTTGACTTTAATCATAAAACCTCCATTTTTTACATGATAAAAAAATTTAGT
>JAFGKU010000087.1 GCA_016928415.1 Spirochaetales bacterium | reverse complement strand
TGAGTGCACTCTATGGGTTGCTTTAAAAGTTCCTTGCTGGATAACAGGGGTTTTACCATTACCTGTGAGCTTGTCCCGGGCCGGGGTTATATCGGCAAAGACGTGGAAAGGGTGTTCCGGTTCGCCAAGGATGCCAGTACATCGGACGAAATAAGGACGGTGAGCTTGACCGATAATGCCGGCGGCAACCCGGCCCTTTCACCGGATGTACTCGGTCCCGAGATCCTGGATATGGGTCTTGATTTGATTATTCATATTTCCTGCAAGGACATGAACAGGAATGCCCTCGAGGCGAGGATCATGGCCCTTCACCGGTTTAAAATCACCAACCTGCTGATTGTTACGGGAGATTTCCCGTTCACGGGATATCTGGGCCTTCCCAAGCCCGTTTTTGACATGGATTCCGTCACGCTCTGTTATTATGTCAAACAGATGAACAAGGGCATCGAGGTCGTGCTCCGCAACAAATCGGATAAATTGAGCCCCACTGATTTTTTCATCGGTTCCTGCGTTTCCCCCTTCAAATGGGATGAAGGATCTTCCGTCATGCAGTATGTCAAGCTTGAGAAGAAAATAGCGGCAGGAAGTGATTATCTGATTACGCAGCTGGGGTATGACGCCAGAAAATTTCATGAGACAATTCATTACATCAGGCACCATCTTGGCTCCCGTATTCCCGTCCTGGGAAGCGTTTATATGCTTTCGGCAGGTGCGGCGAAAATGATGAACTCGGGGGAGATTCCCGGCTGTTACGTGAGTGATGGGCTTTTAAATGCCGTGCGCGAGGAAAGGAATTCCGAGGACAAGGGAAAGAAGGCCAGGCTGCTGCGGGCCGCCAAACAGATTGCCGTGCTCAAAGGACTGGGATTTACCGGGGCGCACATTGAAGGTTTCAACCTGCAGGTGGAAGACGTGAAGTACATTATAGGCAAATCCGTGCTGATGGAAAACGACTGGCCGGAATTTTACAAGGAATTCGATTATACACCTGAAAAGCCGTTTTATTATTTCAGCAATCTGAACGTCGGCGCGGTTAACAAAGAAAAAAAAGATCAGGTGGCTGCTGTGAAGCGGAAACGGGGTGTCCTTTTATCACCGAAATTCTGGGCCATGCGTCTCGTTCACAAGCTGTTTTTCATCAAGAAGACTCCCGGGTACGGCCTTTTCCGTTTTATATCGAAGGTGGCCGAAAGGAACAGGTTTTTATTCGTGTTGCTGAGGGCTTTCGAGGTCTCCGTGAAAAGCATGCTGTTCGGGTGCAAACGGTGCGACGACTGCATGTTGTTTGAACTGTTCTACCTCTGCCCCGAATCCCAATGCCCCAAGAGCATGCGGAACGGTCCCTGCGGCGGAAGCCGCGTGGGCGGGAAATGCGAGGTGTTTCCCAAGCGCGACTGCCTCTGGGTGAAGGTGTACAGGCGGGCGGTGAACAGGAAGCAGGTGCATTTGTTGAAGAAAATCGTGGTGCCGAGAAACTGGCAGCTCTTCGAGACCTCGTCGTGGATCAATTATTTCCTGAAAAAGGACCATTCAGGCGTGGATATCAACGGCAAGTGAGCGGCCAGACTGTTCCTGATTTACGGGGTTAACCGTTTCTGGTCCCTGGGAAAGAGGCTGGCTTCCTTGATGTTGGCAAGGCCGCAGAACATGGCCGTCAGCCGCTCAAGGCCGAGGCCGAGGCCGCCGTGGGGAGGCATCCCGTACCTGAACGCCTGGAGGTACGATTCAAACGCTTCCGGGTCCATTCCCAGTTTTTTCATTTTCGTGAGATAGGTGTCCAGGAGGTGAAGCCTCTGCCCGCCGGTCGTGATCTCCATTCCCCGGAAGAGGAGATCGAAGGAAAGGGTTTCTTCCGGATTTTCCGGGTCTTCCATGGCATAGAACGGCCGTTTCACGGTCGGGTAATGGGTGACGAACAGGAACTCGGTATCCCAGTTTTTAAGGGCGTATTCGGAGATGAGTTTTTCCTCTTCCGGCGCCAGGTCCTTTTCGTTCCGGTAATCCTTCTTGTATTCATTGAATATAATTTCATGAACTTCACTGAATTTTACGGTTACAACCTTTTCAAGTTTGGGCAGCGTGATGCCCAGGAGCGCCACTTCGGCCGCGCAGTCTTTGGCGATCCTGGCAATAATGGCGCGCAGCAAGTTGGCTTCCACCTGGATGAGGTCGTAAAAACTGTCGATGAAGCCCATTTCAAAATCGAGCGAGATGTATTCGTTCAAGTGCCGTGACGTATCGTGTTCTTCGGCCCTGAACACGGGGCCTATTTCAAAGACCCTGCCGAAAACCCCCACCATCATCTGTTTATAGAACTGGGGGGATTGTGCGAGGAACGCGTTCCTTTCAAAATATTCAAGCTTGAAAACGTTCGCCCCGCCTTCCGCACCGGCAAAGACTATCTTGGGTGAATTGATCCGGGTGAAACCAATGGAGTCGAGGTAGTTCCCGAATTCCATGCAGATTGTTGCCGCGATCCTGAAGATGGCGCGTTCCCTTGTATGGCGGAGCGTGAGGGGCCGCAGGTCGAATTTTGTATCCAGGCCCAGGTTCATTTCCTTTTTCGTTGTATCAACCGGCATGGCTTCCAGGGTCGGTGCCGAGATCACGTCGATGTGCGAGACATGGATTTCATGGTCCGCCGGTGAAATCGCCTTGTCCTTGATTTTGGCCGTCTTGACGATTCCCCTGATTTTTACGACGGATTCCACCTTAAGTTCCGACGGCGGAATATTGATGTTGTTCGCGTCAATAACAGTCTGGATGGTGTACCTGGGCGTCCTTAAAATGAGAAAGGCGCCCCAGGCAAGCACGCGGAGGTTCTGGATCATCCCCGTCAGCTCGATTTCCTTTTCGGCCAGGCCGTTAAAATCGATTTCCGTACCTAGATTGGTTTTCAGTTCCATTTCTTTCATGTTTTGCCCCGTTTTGCTGGATTGAGTGATTTACTATACTAGAAAAGGGATTTAATGGCAATGCCCGGCGGCCAGGGATGATGGCCGCCGGACTGTTGATATCATTTGATTTTAATGATCCACACGACGCCCATGTTTTTGGGCCGTGTTTCGGAATCCCCCGTTGAACCGGTAATACCGGAGGTAACGGACACGGAATGGGTATGCCCGCCCGCGGCACTCGTTGTTCCCGAAATCGAAAAAGTATGGGTGTGATTCCCGCTTATATAGGTATTAATGGTCGTGGCCCCCGCATTGCCCCCTGCCAGGGGGCCAGAAGAACCGGAACCGGACATGAAATACTGCATACCGTGGGAATGGCTTCCTGAAACGTCCGTTGTACCGGATGCGGAGTAAGGGTGTATGTGATCGCCGGCTGAATTCGTGTTGCCGGCAAGCGAACCGGAACCGTGCGCATGGCTGGCGATGGCGTCCTGCTGAAGTGTCCCCGAGGAGGTTGCCCCGCGCAGGAAATATCCAAAACCATTCAGGTTGGGAATGGCATAACCCTCAAGCGGACTGTCCGGGTCGGTGATTGTCCGGCCGTCACATTCCACCCAGTCGTCCGGAAGGGTGATGGAAGGGTTCAACGATTTATGCCAGGCCAGGATCGTCCCCACCGGGACCTGGCCCTGTTCGATGGCGTTTTTCAGTATATTGAAATTCGCCATGATGGGTGCCGCGCTCACGGGATCGCCGGACTGGATGTTGTTGAGCGTGAGCGATACGGCAAACATCGTCATACCCGCTGATACGAGAACCAGCACGCCTATCCAGAATCCCCTGCTTGTGAACAATTTCCTGAAACTTTTCGTGTCGATAACCACGACGAACCTTTTTTTAGATTGCATATTCATCCTCCTAATGCTGCTTTTGCATATGTTTTTTAATACCAGACCAGGCCTTCATCATCCCAGTTAAGGTTTGATGCGTCCCATTTTTTCAGGTACATCCTGTTGACGGTAACGGTATAAACCGTTTCGGTCAGGCCGGCTGATATCACCTTGAATTCAAAGGTGTTGCCGCCTTCGGCCAGGGGAACGGAACCTGTGGAATTTCCCGATTCAATTTCGGTGAAGGCCCCCATTCCATCCGTTTTCCATTGAAGGGTCGATGAGGCTTTTTCAACAACCGGTATAAAGGATACCGAGGTGGTGCCTATGTCAAACCAGACCGTGTAGGACGTAACCTCCGGGTCGAATGAAGGTTCGAGGCTGCCCGATGAGAGGGTCAGGCTCGCCAGGCAGGAATTGGGGGCTTCCGGTACTGCCGGACCGGGGTCGGAACAGGTTACCGTCATTACCGCGATAATAAACAGTATAATTAAGCGTGAAATATTTTTTTGGGGCATACTCGGTTCCTCATGCTTGTTTAAAATAAAAATAAATTCCGTTGTTATTTCTCATGAATGTATCTTAAGTTACGATTTTGTACAAGGGGCCTAAGATAAATATATTTTGAGATGCAACCTAAGTTGAGATTGCATAATGAGAAAAGCAATTTTTGTTGCATCAACTATCGTAGATTATTGTGGTTTACACCCTGTTCAGAATTACAGGAAAAAATATATTAAAGGCACCTCTAAAAACCTCCTTTTTTATCAACCATCCGAATGAAAACCTGCAAAAAATCGGGGTTTTTAGAGGTTGCCCAGGATAAACTGATAGTTTTTAGAGGTCCCCTTAACGTAATTCTCTATATCAATCAAAAAATATCGCTTCCTTTAACTTTTTTTTATTGAATATGTCTTGTTGACCGGGTTTTGGCACGATACTTGCTTCTATTGATTTGACTGGCGATTTATTTTAGGCCGGAAGTCTTTCCGTCAAATAAAACATCCGTTGGATGAGCCGGTACATTTAATATTCATGGAGTAAGTAATATGAAAAAAAGGAAGAATTTTCTGGTCATCGTGAGTTTTTTATTTTTGACGTTATTGTTTTTCGCGGGCTGCAATATCACAAGTCCGCAAATGGAAACAAGCGCACCGCCGCCTGCGGGACCGGTCAGTGAATCGGTTATTCAATCGGACGACGAGGTAACGAAATCCGATTCTCTTACACTCTATAGTTATCTGGACGATGTCCCTGACAATACGGTTGTTTCGGGAAAGGTTTTCGGGCATTTTGCCGTTGAACCGGGACTAATTTACGGCGTAATGTGTAACTGGATCTATATTGCGGGTGCCTATGTGGAACTTGCCATAACGGGCGACAGTGATCCCCTGATCGCCGCGGACTTGAACGGGGGAAAAAACAGTGCATTGATTACGGCGTTTTCCAAAACCGTGTATTACTATGATCATCTGGATACCGCCTATCTGCATCTGCCCATTACCGGTTCG
This sequence comes from Spirochaetales bacterium, assembly GCA_016928415.1. Taxonomy (GTDB): domain Bacteria; phylum Spirochaetota; class Spirochaetia; order SZUA-6; family JAFGRV01; genus JAFGKU01. Next base: position 26,558 of record JAFGKU010000087.1, on the reverse strand, counting down.
TTTGACAAGATTATGAACGGGGTGTCCACTGTCAATAACAATATTGATAAATATAACAAGCAGATTATAGCCGGATCAACAGCCGATATCAGTTATTCCTATGACGGTACAATATCCTGGACAAAAATAAATACCGGATCCTACAGAAATAAAAGGATTACCAGTAATGATCCCTTCTATCCCACGCAATACAGGGAGGATTACGGGTTTAAAAAACAGAAAATAACAAAGATCTGGCTGACTTCCGAACAGATCACGTTATTGCTGAATAATCAGGGCAAGTTCGGCTACTGCCTGAGGGCCGGTTATGAGAGAGCCATGAATGACAGTTATACGTCTGCGCCTTCCTGGCTTAAAAATCTGTGGTCGCATCCCACATTGTTTACCGACTGCAAATTGCAGTATGCCAATATAGGCCTCTATATTGGAACAAGATAACGCATGTTTCTCATCTGTGGTACAGGGTCATGCCCTGTACCACAGTTTCTTTTCAGCCGCATATTCCTTTGAAATTATTCATAAAAAATAGGCCTGTTTCATAAGATTTTTATCCTTTATAAATTTCAGGTAATAAGCTATATTTAACAGGTCTTTTAAAACTATTTCTTTCTTTTGGGCAACCTCTAAAAACCCCAATTTTTAATGGTCTTTATTCGATAGGTTGCTATATAAGGAGGTTTTTAGAGGTGTCTTAAATAAACACTTATTTTAAGGGGAGTACTCATGAAAAAAAATATCGGGTATGTATTTATTGTTATGATAATACTGCTGTTGGCAGTGATTTTCTCGTGCCAGACCACATCCGGGGCAGAGGAAGAAGCCATTGATAATATGCTGGGGAATGCGGATTTCAGCAAGGAAACCGGTTTTCCTCCCGGCAAGGATAAGGCCTGGGGGCATGGGGCGTTTGAAACCAAAGGTTCGTGGATTTTCGGCTGTTCACCTTCCGGAAGCGGGGAAGCAACCGCCGCCATGAGCGGCAAGCAGATCAATGCCACCGTGACCAATGCCGGGACAGCGGACTGGGCCGTTCAGCTCATCCAGTCACCGGTCCTCATTCAGAAAGGGAATACGTATAATGTCAAGTTTAAAGGCAAAACGGACGCCCAGGGCGTAAAAGACAAACTACAGCTGGGAATAAAGGTAGGCGGCAACAGTTCCAGGGGATGGACCAATTACATAAAAGAGGGAGTCTATTACCTGGCCCTTTCAACGGAATGGAAAACCGGGGAGTTTTCCTTCACAATGGGTGACGCCACCGATGAAGCGGCGCGTTTCGAGGTCTGGTTTGTGGGGAAGGGAAATTTCATGCTTACCAGCCCGGCCCTGTGGGTCGCGGAAGCTGCGGATGCCTCCAAGGCTAAGGGACCTACCCAGGAAATAATAAGCATCAACCAGGTGGGATATTACCCGGCATCACCCAAGTACGTGATAGTGGAAAACACGGAAAAATTCGACGAGCTTTCCGCCTTTACGATAACCAGCCTGAAAGACAATAAAACAGTCTTTGAAGGCACCCTGGAAAAGGCGCCGGACTGGGAAGGGGATTCCCTGGCCTTGAAAACAGGCGACTTCTCATCAGTCACGGAACCCGGTCAATATGCCCTCTCGGTCAAGGGAATGGATAAAAGCCTGGAATTCACGATATCCGCCAATGTATATGACAAGGCTGCAAAGGAATCTTTACGGACCTACTTTTACCAGAGGGCGTCCATGGCCATCGATGAGAAATATGCGGGTAAATGGGCCAGGGAAGCGGGCCACCCGGACACGGAATGCGTTCTTCATGAAACAACCGGCAAAACCGGAACAGTATCCTCTCCATACGGCTGGTACGACGCCGGAGATTTCGGCAAATACATGGTCAATGGAGGAATTACCGTGGCCACCCTGCTTGAACTGTATGAACTGTATCCAAAGGCCTTTGATGATGATCTGAACATTCCCGAGTCGGGAAACGGCAAATCGGACCTTCTTGATGAGGTGAAGTATGAACTGGACTGGTTCAAAACCATGCAGGACCCCGATGATTCGGGCGTGTTTTTCAAGGTTGCCGGTCTCAAATGGCCGGGTATGGTCCTGCCCAGGCTGGACACGCAGCAGCGGTATGTGATCGGCAAGTCCACCTCTGCCACGTTGAATTTTGCCGCGGTCATGGCGCAGGCGGGCAGGGTATATGCGAAATATGACGGTAAATTCGCCAAGGATGCCGTCAACCGGGCGGAAAAAGCCTGGGTGTGGGCGGTAAATAATCCGAAAGCCATAAATCCGAAAGGATTGAGCGGTTCCGGTGAATACATGGATACCAATTTTAAGGACGAATTTTTCTGGGCCGCGGCGGAGCTTTTCATTACAACGGGTAAACCCGTTTATAAAGAATACCTGACAGGCAAAAAAGCTGTTGGTGATACGGGCTTTAACCTGGGGAACCTGCTTACTTCCCCGGCAATCACTAAACCTGCCTATTGGGGAGGGATGACGAACCTGGGATATTTTTCCCTTGCCACCCGTCCCAATACCCTGGACCCGGAAATTCTTACGAAAATAAAAGATAAAATTGTCAGTTATGCCGACGTTGTTGTCAGCAATATAAACAATTCACCATACCGTATCCCCATGAGCCGAAAGGATTTTGTCTGGGGTTCCAATGGCGGGTTGTGCAATTACGGCGTGATCCTCGGTTATGCCTACAGGCTGACCTCGGACAGGAAATACCTGAACGCATTGCTTGAAACGGCCGACTACCTCTTTGGCAAGAATGCAATAGGGATGTCGTTTGTCACGGGATTCGGGACAAAATCACCCATGCGTATCCATCACAGGGCAAGCACGGGCGACGGTGTCAAAGACGTGTTCCCCGGCTTCGTGGTAGGCGGACCTAACAACGGGAAACAGGACAAACAGTATTACCCGATAGACAAGCCTGAGAAATGCTATGTCGATGTCGTGGACAGCTACGCCTCCAATGAAGTGGCGATAAACTGGAACGCACCGTTCGTTTTTGTTCTGGGCGTGATCGTGGATAATATGGAATGATTGCAGACTAATTCATGTACCTGATTTTTTCATGGTGAAGGTATATTACGAAAAATCCCGGCAAAAAAAGCCGGGATTTTTTTTAAGGTTTCCTATATCAGGTCTTTTACTATATTCTTCGCCGCCTTCAGGTGCTCCCTTGCCGCTTCGCTCCATTGATAGTAATGGGAGGAATAAAAATCCTCCCGCGCTTTTTTTACCGGTTTGCGGGAAAGGGCCGTCCTGTAAAGGAAAGCGTCCTTGAGCCACTGAACCTTGTCGTATCCGACAAACCCATTGCCGTCGTCATACGCCTCATTGTCGTAGACCGCTTCCCGGTACCATTCGTATTTATCGTATTTTATTATGTCTTCCTCGATGATGTAATTGAGAATGCGTTCTTCCCGGGAGTCTCCCCTGGTCAATAGCCCCAATCTCTGGATGACGTTCTCGTGGTCATCGAATCCTTTCCTGTTATACGTGCTCAAGTATTTATAGATCATCCGGGCCGCTTCCAGGAACCGTGTCTTGTTGTCCACGGATTCATATCCGTTTGTCAGGCGGGAGTCCTGCCACGTTCCGGTAAATCCGTCGGGAGAAGTGAGTACCTGGGCGTGTCCAATTCCGGGAATGAGGGAATCGTTCCTGACCACGTTCCAGTTTTCTTCATACCCGGAGAAATTCTGGTGGGCCCAGGAATCGGCGTATGTGTGCAGGGCGATACCCACCCTGTATGGATTGCGTGTTTTCAGTCCTGTGATGAGCAGTTCCTTTACCCGTGCGGAACCTGGTGTTGTATTCAAGGGATTTTTTCTGCCGTCCTTCCGTCTTGATCCTTCATATTCCGTGTCGCCCGGGAAAAAATGAAAGGGAATATAGACGTTTTTGGGGAAGTAGTCGTCCCACCATCCGTAATTTTGCGTTGGTATCGTTTCATAAATACCCTTTCCCGTTTCAACGCGGATGGAGGAAAGGTTGTTGTCGATGTATTGAGACGAATAGGCAATGATATGGCTTTCGGAATCGTCAAAGCCGGCTTCCTTGCAAAGGAGATAAATTGTGTAATAATGGAATTCCAGGTTCATCGCACTCTTCCCGTTCCCATAATGCTTAAATTCCTGAGGATAATCAAGAGCATGAAAGAGAGGATGAAGGAATATTGATCTATTGTGAAGGGACACGGTATACTGTGCATTATGAAAGTCATTTATCTGCCGCAAATTATCGAGGCTCTGGTATTCGATATCGATCTGACGCTTTATGACAGTCGTGATTATTACCGGTCTCAGACGGACCTGCTTGTCAAACGGTTGTCCGGGAAAATAAAAAAAACGGTTGATGAAACAAAGTTGCTGGTTGAGGAAAAAAAGCGGGACATGATGGCCGGGAACGGCGGGAAGGAAATTTCTCTTGGAAATGTTTTTTTGACATTCGGCGTCTCGATCGAGGAAAACGCCCGATGGCGAAGTGAATTGTTTGCACCTGAAAAATACCTTTTAAAGGATTTAAAGCTTATGGAGGTATTGAGGGAATTGAATCTGAAATACGCAATAGCGGCCATTACCAATAACAGTAAGTCAATAGGGGAGCGAACCTTAAAGGCATTGGGCATTGAAAAATTTTTTAAAACCGTGATAGGTCTTGATGACACTTTTGTGTCAAAACCGCATATCAAGCCGTTGCAGTTGTTGTCAAAACGGTTGGGAATGCCTTTCAACCGGATGGTCAGTATAGGAGACAGAATGGCGGTTGATGTGGAATTACCGGTTACCCTGGGAATGGGCGGAATTCTCGTTGATTCAATGCAGGATGTTTACTCTCTTCCCCGTGTTTTTAATGATTTGATGAAATCGTGAAAGGCATTGAATTCCTTTTTTTATATAAAATTTACACTTGACAACCAAAATGTATACGTTATATTCTCTTAGCAATCAATTAGGATTAATTAAGGGGCGTGGTGAAACTCAATTCTGATCAAAGGAGGCGTAAAGCTGTTTTTTTTGCCGAAAAACCGGCATGAAAACAGGGGTTTTCATTTTTTTTTTAATATTCATGCAAATTGAAAATTATAGCTTTACAATTTCTATTGATTTTATTAGATTGTCCGCGAATGATGTGATATTGTTTTATTATTGTATTTAATATTAAAGTGTGCAGTTTTAAATATAAGTGAACGTACAACATAATTGTTACTGCAGAAAATGACGGAAGATATTATATTATAATATCAACCAGTGAGGGTTTTTTATATGGGTTCTGATCTTATCAAGTCGAAGAATACGAATGATTCCAATGGATTCAAGGCGTTAAAGGGGCTTGCCAATGGAGTTATTTACGTTGATTACGAGAATATATACAAGCGTCTTCAGGATTACGGAAAAAATATCATCGAATTGAATCTCGTAAAAAAGATGAAGCAGTACTTCCTCGAAAAAGGAATCAATGTCGTCGATTTTATCATTTATGCCAATTTTGATGAAAAGGATTTTCATACTTCTTATCATCAAACATACCTGCAGGGCCTGGGGGTGGCGACAAAGCATACCCCGAACAACGGCAAGAATTCATCGGACATACAACTGGTCGTGGATGCGATGAAAAGCCTGTATACATGCGATATTATAGACGTTTTTATCGTCCTGTCCTCGGACCGCGATATGCTCCCGCTGATTCAGGCCATAAAGCAGGCAAGCAAAATAACGTATCTCATTACAACCAGGACTGGTTTTGAACGGAGTATGATGAACGTCCCCAACTTCCATGAATACATAGAGGACATTCTGGGATTGAGTCTGGAAGATATTAACAGGACCGACTCGGAAGAAGAAAAAATTGAATTTAATGACGATGACCTAGAGTCAGCCAAAGACATTATATCACTTCTCATATCCTCAAAAATCTGGGATAAATTCATCAAGCGGGGCAAACCCATAAACTTTGAAGAATATAAAAAACATGTGATCAAGGTCAAACGGCTTTTACCCGAGGAAATTGACCGGCTGTTTAAAATTGCTGAAATGCAGGACTGGATCCGGCTTTATAAATTTACCAGGGACGGGATGCAGTTGACCGGTATACGCGCAGGCGATAAACTCGACGAGGTGCTTGCAAGCGATATTTTTAAAGAACGGTTTAATTAGAAGCTGTTTCAAAATAAACACAAGTTAAGGCAGTAACAAAACTTATCTCAAAAAAACTTTATTTTCAGGTAATATTATTTTTATAATTGTCATTAAAGGGATTATAAACATTTTTGAGATAGCTTATAATACGTAGCACTATGATTCTCTCTTTTGATATTGGAACCACGACGGTAAAAGGCAGCCTTTATAATTCTGCAACAGGATCCTTTATACTTACCCGGTACCCATTGCCGGCAGACAAAGACAGGTCGTTTGCCCCGGTCCGCTGGCAGGAAGCCATCCGCATAATAGTGCAAAAACTGGAAATCACGAATAAAACCGGAGTACGGGCAATCCTGGTAAGCGGACACGGACCCACCGTTATTCCCGTGTCAAAATCCGGTGAGCCGCTCAACAGTATCATGGATTGGACGGGACCGGAATTCAAGAGGTATTCCGGAGAGATTGAGTCAATAACAGGATCCGAAATCGACACGGCCTTTTTTCTTTCCCGTATTTACGCACTCAGCAGGAGAGATCCGTCTGTTTTTGAAAAAACGGCCTTTTTCCTTGGCTGCCCCGAATATGTCACCTTTTATTTAACAGGTAATTCCTGGACTTTTTTACCCAATGAAAAATTTGAACGTTATTACTGGAACGATGCTGTTCTAAGCAAACTCGGTATGGATGGGGCGCTTTTCCCGCCGTTTATACGCACGGGGGAATTGGCCGGGAAAGTATCCCGGGAAGCAGAAACGAGGACCGGTTTACCAGCCGGCGTGCCGGTTTTGGCAACGGGACCGGATTATTTCATGGCGTTGATAGGTACAAACACGTATGAACCGGGGCAGCTCTGTGACAGGACCGGCACTTCCGAAGGCTTTAATCTCTGTTCACGCCGGTCGATCCATCATAAAATGATTCGGATTTCTCCCCATCCACGGCAGAATTTCCTTAACAACGCCCTCCTTCTGCCTTTTTCCGGAAGAATGCTTAACCGGCTTAAATCAGCCGTCAGCGAACCCCGGATGGATTATAAACGGCTTTTTTCTGAAATTAAAGGAATTTCTCCGGAATCCCTGGATATCCTGTTCCTCTTTTATCCTTCCTTTCACTCAGGAGGTGTCTTTTACGGTCTGCACAGGATGTATAAGCGTTCTCACCTTTTCAGGGCTGTCTGTGAATCAATGGCGTTTTGGGCAAGAAAAGCGATTACCATCTTTGAATCCAACGGATGTCCCGTATCGGAAATGAGGGTATGCGGCAGGCTCGCGGAGAGCCGATTTTTAAACCAGCTTAAAGCGGATATTACGGGCAAAAAAATCTGGGTTCCCGGGAACAAGGAGGCGGAAATTACCGGCAACACGGCAGCCGGTCTCTGTTACCTTGGTGAATATTCACATTTTGAGGAAGCCGCCGGTCATATTGTCACTGAAGAGGAAATTTTACTGCCTGAAAAACACAGCCTGTTTGAAGAACGCTTTGCGCTTTTTGATGCATTATCAGACCGTTTTTAAAATATCGGTATAGTTTCCGTTATTTTATTTTTTTCCTGAGTTTTTTAAGATCCGGTTTTTCTTCCCCGGATTCAACAGCCAGTTTTTTAGCCTTGTCTATTCTCCAGAAAACATAGAGGCAGATTCCGCCGCCGATAATCATCAGGAAGCAGAGAATCTGGCCGATTGTAAAGTTAAAGAAACTCTGCAGTTTATAGATTGTCTGGCTGTGTTCAAATTGAATAACGAATTTCCCGATATCCGGCTCACGGACATACTCGATAAAGAACCGGGCTATGCCGTAACCGATTAAATATATGCCGAGGATGAAACCGTCAAACGGTTTCCTCTTCCTGAACAGAAACCATATAATGGCCCAGAGGGCAATGCCTTCAAAAAATCCCTCGTAGAGCTGGGACGGGTGCCTTGGCAGGTTAACAAGATCTTTTCCCGTAATATCTATACCAACCTGGGCGGCAAAATCCTTTACCCAGGGTTCCTTGGTGGAAATGCTTCTTGCATTGGGGAACAGGATGCCCCAGGGCAGTTCGGTGACGCGTCCGTATAATTCTCCATTGATAAAATTACCCAGCCGGCCGAAAAAATAACCGAGCGGCAGGCCTGCCAGGATCATATCGCTTAAAAGCAGGAAATTCAGTTTTTTAACCCGGCAGTAGATGATAAGGGCGATGGCGCAGCCGATCACCCCGCCGTGGTAGGACATTCCCTGGAAACCGGTGAATTTCAGCTCACCGTTCACGATTTCGAACGGTGAAATGGCCAATAACGGATTTCTCAGGAATTTACCCTGTGTATCATACACCGTAACGGCGAATATCCTCGCCCCTATGATGAGGCCTAAAAATCCCCAGAAAAACAGGTTGTAGAGCATATCCTTTTTGATTCCCAGTTTTTTTTCCTTGTACTGGATATTAAAAAGAAAATAGGTCACCAACAGGGCAATCACATACATCAGGGCATACCAGCGCACCGGCAGCCCGGGTATAATTTCAGGTTTGATCCAATCCGGAAAATTTATATAACTCAGCATTGCTTCTCCCTTTTTTATGTTACAAATTAGTCTGTACAATTTTTCCGTGGGTTGTGTCAAATAGGAATTTAATTTTTTTTAATTCTTCCGTTATTTCCAGGTACCTTCCATGGCTTTCCAGTACAATTCCGGGATATGCCGTCCCTAATACGGCAATTTCCGACGGAATATGCTCCTCGAATTTTTCCCGCAGGGTAAAAAGCCGTGAAATCCTTTTTTCAACTATTTTTAAGGCCCTGAACTTTGCCTGGCTCAGTGCCTGTAATTGACTGCCTGCACCTTTTATCTGCCTGTCAATAATGGATATCTGTTTTTTCAATTTCTCAATTTCGCGTTCTTCAAGCTCGATCTGGTCATTAATGAGATAGTCCTGCCCAAAGGAAATGGTCAGTTTTTCCTTCAGGGGCGAACCCAGGTTGACCACTTCCAGCCCTTTCCTGGCCCTGATGCTGCCCGATGAGATATCGCCTTTGAAGACATAAATCCGCCCGTTTGATTTCAATACCGAATCCCTGCCCCCGGAATTGAGCAGGATATCTCCGACTGCCAGCAGGGTGGCTTTATTGGCATAATCCACACTGATGTCCTTTTTTGACCTTAAATAAGCCTTTCCTTTCCCTAGGCACATCCTGGTCACGAAGATGGAACCTTCGGCGGAAAGGACCGAGTCGTGTATATCCCCTTCCACGTAGATATTTCCCCCGGCTTTTATCCTGCAGCCGGGAAGAACATTACCGGATATCCTCAGGGTACCCGGTGTTGCAAGAGGGCAGTCTTCCGGCTGTACGTTGCCGTCTATCCGGCGGCTGTCTTTAATATCGAGAAGATTTCCGTCATAGAACAGCTCGCCGCTCTCTTCCGCCAGCAGCAGCAGGTTGCCGTTATCCTGTTCCTTCTGAATGATGTGCCTGCCGTACGTGATATTCAGCGGAGCCACTTCCTTGTATTTGATCACATTGCCCTTTATGTCCCATCCGTCCGCCGGTTCTGTTTTGGGTATAACCAGTTCCGCGATGACATTTCCCTTTTTAACCTGGATGACCTGATTCCGGATTTCCAGGTCCGTTTTTGTTTCCTCCTTATTGGTCCCCGACATAACTTTGAACATGAGCCGTTTCCCCGTATTGTGCACGGGAGGCCGGCCCGAGGCGATCAGTACATCTTTTATTTCTTCATTTTTTAAAGCTTTTTTGAGGTTTTCGTGTATCGTTTTTTTATCGACTCCCCGGTTAACCTGCAGCCTGCTCAATTCCACCTCGATCATATCCCTTGTGACGGGTTTCCCGCCGCCTATGGGAGGAACGAGGGAGAGATAAGCCTCCATCGAATCGTTTGCAATTTTAATGATCACCTGGGCATCCCTGTATTTCCGCACACGCAGCTGAGTTGTCTTTCCGGATTTTCCCTTTTCAAGCAGTCCATCCGCCTGTGCGTAGACGATATTCCGGTTGATTTTAAGGTTTTCATAGAGTTTTAAATCAGGATCGTTTCCGCGTACGGGTTGAACGGGATTATTGAAAACATCCAGTCCTCCCCTGCCTTTTTCCGGGGCTATGATTTGAGCGATATTTTGATCCTTTTTCACCAGGGCCAGTTCGTTTACGTTATAGAGGGGGAAAATATTAAGGGAGGGCAATTCCTTTTGACCCGCATTGAGGAGCTTCAGGTTTTTTAATATCGTATCCCTTTTTTCTTCATTTAGAAATGAGCAAAAAAAATGGAGTGAACCGTCCTTCCCCCGTTCGGCCGTTTTTCCGCTTTTAAGTACGTATTCCTTCAACAGCCGATGAGAACTTTTGAAAAAATCGATTATATCCTTTTTCAATTTTTCCTTGTCATGGGGAATAATTTTTGATTTTTTAATGGCGTTCCCCACATCTTTTAAAGAGATGAGGCGCCCGTTCCCGCAGCCCTTCCTGATATTGAGAAAAGCCTTACATTTGTCAGGTGAAATGTCGATCCTGACTTCTCCGTCCTTTGATTTGCATATTCTGACGCCTTTGACAAGCTTGTTTTTCGATACGGCGTCATCGATCATCGCCTTGAGTTGTGTTTTTTCAATCAGTTCGGCTTCCCGAAATCCCAGTTCTACCGCTTTTCTGTATATTTCATCCTCATCAGGTCTTTCTCCCGTAGGTATGAGGCTCAGCAGGCATGACCCGTCTTCATCCGACATAAAAACCTTGAAGCTTACGGTACTGTACGGCACAATATCAATCCAGTTATCACCCTGCCGGATAAACCCGGAAATATCGGCTATATATTTATCCTTGGCGAATTTTATTCCGTTGCCCGGATAAACGGTTAATTTTTCAACCGGTTCCGCCCTGACCGGGATACCAAAAATATCACGTCCCGGTTTACCTGGCCTTCCCCGGATTATTTCTCCGGCTATATCCCCTTCCTCTATGTACCATGTAGCCCTTATTTCCTCATTTATCAGAACTTCCACCTCTGTTTTTTTGTCCTCCCACGCGTCCACCGTCTCCGCTTTACCGAATAAAGAGGCTTTTTTTATCACTTTTTCAACTTTGACCTTCTTTACAATCCGGGTAAAAATTTTAGGCGGCGGCGCCTTTTCAAGGATTTGTTGCGCGGTTTTTACAAGATCGTCCGGAATTTCCTTTACTTCCCACCGGATCTCATCGTTTATGGTAAGTTCCGGTTCTTTGCCCCGTGCAATAACCGCCTGCTGCTGTTTGGTTGCGTTCATCCATTGATAGAGAAATTCATCCAGTTTAGCCGTACTGGCGTATGAATTGAGCCTCTTTTCCTGAAGCAGCCGGTACAGTTTGATTGAATTCCATTCCTCTCCCGCACTGTCAGGTTCGAAGACCAATGTAGCGGATAATGCCGGGTCCGTTATTTGAATTTGAAAGCTGCCTTTTAGAAAAATGTTGCCCTGATCTGGCACGAGGGCACCCCTTAATTTCTCATATTTTTAACGGTTAAGCAGAAAATCCTTCCTGGATGGCTCTTACAAGCTTTTTCTTGAGAAGGTTATTTTCATTCTTGAGTTTTTCAATTTCAAATTGCTGCGTCTTTATCGTCTCTATTAAATCGCCCTTGGAAAGCTCGCCGCAATGAAGCAATTCCTCTATGTAGTTCAACTTGGACTGGAAATCGATTTCCGCTTCCATCTCCGCTATTTTATAGCTTTCATCCAGGGTTTTTAAGTCTATGGGGCCTTCCTTTTCCTCGCTTTCCAGCTGGAGGATCTTGTCGGCAATCCTGTAAATTCCCTGTGAAATGATGGAATTCGGTTTGTATTTTATAATGGGGATACGGGAATTAAGCGCCACATCGTGGAGAGCATCCTTGTAAATGACTCCCAGGTGCTCCAGGTCAATATCCAGGTATTCCCTCACCGACCTTCGCAGCTGACCGGCTTTATCGGTGTTTTTAGGATCGTCAAGCATATTGAGAATCAGAAATGGAGAAAAATTACTGATTTGCCTGGTATATTTCTGATAACTTTCCTTATCTATCTGTTTGATCTTTTGAAGAAATTTAGGGATGTATATTTTTTGTATCTCGGAGGTCTTGTCCCTCACTTTTCCCAGGTATTTATACGCTTGCGAATTCTTTGGAAAAGCGGCATACATTATACGGAATATGGCATTTTTCAGGAAGAGATAAGCGTTTAAAATAGCGACAAGTGTCGGTGTTGTCACGATGATTCCGGAGCTGGCAATCAGGAAATAATCCATGATGTTGTAGCTCGTTCCCGCTCCAAGATCAATAATCAGGTAATCGGCATCAAGAGCGAGCAGGTTTTTGATCAATTTGCGCTTCTGGATATGCGTCAGGTCCGCTATGCCCGGAATTTCGGCATCACCGGGAATGAACCGCAATCCATTGAAATCCGTATTTGTTATGATCTTTTCGAATTTCTGGGAACCGGATAAAAAGGTGCCAATGCCCGACTTGACACTCCTTAAGCCTAGAAACATGTGGATATTGGAGCCTCCCAGGTCCAAATCGGCCAAAACCACTTTTTTTTCCGCTTCTGCAAGGGCAATAGCCAGGTTTGTGGCGATCAGTGATTTACCGACTCCCCCTTTCCCGCTGGCGATAGGCAGAATTTTCATGGACAACTCCTTTTCGCGATAAATATCAAGAATTTAAATGGTGCCCTGAACTTGTCACTGGAACACAACAGCTTTTCGGTATCCGGGCTTTTTCCGGTTCAGTGATATTTTGTGTCCTTGTACACGTCATAAATATCCGTTTTTTCAATATCAACGACTTCCTCTTTGATTACCAGACCTTTATCATTGCCATTCGTACCTATTTTATATGATAGTAAAAAATACAGGAAAATCAAATCAAAAAAAACCGTTCCTAAAATGAGAATAAGATACGGTATGCTGGCAAAGGGCAGGTCAAGCCTTAATTTGATCGTCTGATCCGAAAAAAGGCCGTCGATAATGAAAAGAACGGAACAAAGCAGGTTTAATATTTTGCCCATCCTGAGCGGCTGGAGAATCACCCTGTACTTGTCCGGGAAAAAAATGAGAAGGAGATAACAGCCGGGTATAATCAACTGGGCCGCTGAAAGAATGAGAAACCACAGGATTTCAAACCGGTAGAGGGTCGTCTTTTCGTTAAAAATCACGATGATCATTGAGAAAAAAAGAAAAAATCGTAATATTTCCCAAAGGGTACCAAAAATAAAAACGGGTTTGCTATTTTTCATTTCGTGAGAGTTTAACTTTTGATGGTTAATTCAGTCAAGTATATCCGGTACGCTTATTGACAAATACGATACTGGGAGTACAATTAACGGAAATGCCGTTTAACCGGAGAATAAGCAGCCGCCTTCGGCGGCAGTGGTTAAGCTATTGGAATAGGAACTGGAGAAATTAATGGAAAACAATACATTAACAAAAAACAAGAAAGCGATTTTTGAGCGGATACTTGTTGCGGCGATTGTAATCGTATTTTCGGGATTGATAGTTCTCTTGTCGTTTTCGAACACTGTTTTGGCAGACAGCGGGGATTTAACTGATTTTTCCAAGGATGACATGGAACTTCAGGAAGAATTGGCCTTATTCAAGGAGGTAATTAAATTTGTCCGCGAAAATTATGTGGATGAATCCAAGGTCGGAGTCAAGAATCTGATGGAAGGGGCCTTCCAGGGCCTTTTCGAATCGCTGGATGATCCTCATTCGGCTTATTTAACGGCCACAGATATGAGTGATATGGAAGAAACGACGACCGGCAAATTCGGCGGAGTTGGGCTGTATATTCTCAAAGTGGAAAACGGCATTGAAGTGGCCAGGCCGATAGACGGTACACCGGCGTTCCGTGCGGGAATCCAGGCCGGCGACCTCATCATCGCGGTAAACGGCGAATCCGTTCTGGAACTGACCATAGATGAGGTTGTGGACCGGTTGAAGGGAGAACCCAGAACAGATGTAACCGTCACTATTTTACGGGGTAAGGCCCTTAAATTTGACGTGACATTGACACGGGCCATGATCGAGCTTCCGACCGTAAAAAGGGACATGATTATGGATGATATCGCTTATCTTCAGATTATTCAGTTTACCCCCTTAACATACGACAGAATTGTGGAAGCCATAGAGTATTTCCAATCCAGGAAGTACCGCTCACTGATTATTGATCTCAGGAGCAATCCGGGCGGTCTTCTTTCTTCAGTAATAAATATTGCCGATTTATTTTTTCCGAAGGGAAGCCTTATTGTCAGTACCAAGTCCAGGATCCCCAATGAAAACAGGGAATACCTGGCAAAGGAAGATATCATGGTGCCTGAGTCCCTTCCCATAGTTGTTCTTATAGACAAGTATTCCGCATCGGCATCTGAAATTTTAACGGGCGCTTTGAAGGATACGGGCCGTGCCTATATAATAGGTGAAAAATCTTACGGTAAAGGCTCCGTCCAGCAGGTGCGCTACGCGGGGGACGGGGGGTTCAGGCTCACGATTGCGGAGTATTTTACTCCCTCCAATATCACTATCAATAAAATTGGAATAACACCTGACAAGATCGTCAAGGAAGAGGAATTAACCGAGGAAGAGAAAACGGCCCTCAATGATCTCTATGAGAAAAAATCCGTCGAAAACTTTGTGGAGAAGACACCTCATCCCACCGAGAAGCAGGTTGAAAATTTTATAAAGGGATTGAAAAGAGAGGGGATCATGCTGAAAGACAGGTATATAAAACGCCTTGTCTTTAACCAGGTTAACAGGCTGAATCCCAAGCCTCCCGTGTATGATCTTGATTACGATGTTGTTCTGCAGGAGGCTGTCTGGGAATTGCGGAAAGATCAGCCTGATGAAGGAAATAAACCGAAAAAATAATCCGTTAACATGGATCAGGATTTAATAAAGATGCCGTATTATTTTTTTACTATTCGTTCCACCAAGCGTTCCCAGTTCATAGACGTGTCGGGTACCGTGCTGCAATACGTGCGCAGTTCCAACATAAAGGAAGGTCTGTGTCATGTCTATGTACCCCACACAACGGCCGGGGTTACTATTAATGAATCGGCGGACCCCGATGTGGTCCACGATATACTTGTCAGGCTGTCACGGCTGGTACCGGACAGGGAAGGCTACAGGCACGCTGAAGGCAATTCCGATGCGCATATCAAGGCCAGTCTGATGGGTTCCAGTGCCATGGTTCCGGTACATGAGGGCAATCTGGCCCTGGGCACCTGGCAGGGAATTTTTTTGTGTGAATTTGACGGCCCGAGACAAAGGAGTATTTACGTTACTGTAATGGACAGCGGGGCATGAGGCAGATTATGCTGCCGCCCGGGTATTCTGGCGGGAAAACACATGAGTTTCGCGACAAGGATTTCCATTATCTGCATCATGTATTGCGTCTTAAAAAGGGGAATATTTTCAGGGGAATTGATTTAAAAGGTAACCTTTATTCACTGACGGTTGTTGAATGCCTGAAAGACAGGTTGACGGCAGAGTGCCGCTTTGAAAGAAAGGTTGCAAGACCGGCGCCGTTTTTATCACTCTGCCAATGCCTGCCGAAAGGAAAGAAGATGGACACGATTGTCCGCCAGGCCACGGAAGCGGGTGTATCGGAAATCATACCTGTCATCAGCGAGTTCACGGTTCCGGTTTATGAAAGCGGCAGGGATGCGCGGTCAAAGAACGACAGATGGCAGCGCATTGTTCGTGAAGCAGTCCAGCAAAGCGGCAATGTATTTATTCCCGAGGTGAGGGAACCTGTGCCTTTGACTGAATTGACCCGGGAGCCTGCCGGCAGGGGAATTTCCCTCTTTTTTCATAATGAAAAATTGAAAGGGGAGTCTCTTCATGAATATTTAAGCGACGTTCCTTCGTCTATTAGTTTTTTAATTGGTGCCGAGGGCGGTTTGAGCGGCAGGGAAATCGATTTTCTTCTTGAAAAAGAATTCAAACCCGTGTATCTTGGCCAAAACGTGTTAAGAACGGAAACAGCCGCCTTGTTTGCCCTGGCATCCATTAAAATTATCCTGTTTGAACGACATGACTGGAGGTTGCATTGAGTAATTTGAATATTAAAAATCCTAATGTGAAAAGAGTTATTTTTCTGAATACACCGGTTGATGCGGTTGACAAGGAAACCGCGACCAATTTGATTCTGGAATGCCTGAACGATTCAGGCAGGCACCATTTCGTTTTTCTGACCGTGGATAAAATTCTCAAGGCAAGGGTGGACAGTGAATTCAGAAGATGTCTCCGTGAAGCTACGCTCGTTCTGCCGGTTTCCAGGGCAATTGCGAAAGGCGTCAAATTCCACAGGCGTGTGAGCTTGACCAGGTATTATCCGTATGAGTTCATTATCCACCTGCTGACCATCATGGAACAGCAAAATAAAAGCGTTTATCTCCTCGGTTCGGAGCAGAACTATCTGATAGAAGCGGAGAAAAATCTCAAGGTGTCTTTTCCCAAGATCAAGATAATAGGCCGTTTCTCCGGATTTTTCGGCCAGGACATGGAACCCAACATCCTTCTTTCCATAAAAAAATCATCACCTTCCCTATTAATTGTGGGGAAAGGTGTTTCCGGGAAAGAGAAGTGGATTTTCCGGAACAAGGATGCGTTTAAGCCGGGTATTTTTATCTGGGTGGATAATTACCTTGATATTTTTGCAGGCAAGGAAAAAAATGTATCGAAAAAATTATTTGATGTCGGGCTTGAATCCCTTTCAGGATTATCCGGTAAACCCTGGCGGTTGTTGAAAATTTTCCCCTATCTCTACTTCAAATTCCTGGTGCTTCTCTACAAGATCATGGGTTATTGAAAAAGGCACCCCTAAAAGCCGCCTTATAGAAGTCCCCATAATTTGCCTGGCAGCTTGAATTTTGTTAAGTTTTAAGTTAAGGTTGGCACTCTAGTCAAAAGGATAACAGGAGTTCAGGATAGCATGAAATTCAAAAGCACCCGTGATGGCCAGGAAGAAGTCAGTTTTCAGGAGGCCCTGTTCAAGGGATTGGCCCCGGACGGCGGATTGTATCATCCCGTCACCTTTGCCGACTTGAAGGATGATTTTAATGCGTTCAATGAAAAAACGGATTTTAACTCCATCGCGGAAACAATCACGCACCGATTGCTGGGAGATGAGTTAAAAGAGGAAAGCGCTAAATCGATAGTAAAAAGGGCTTTCGACTTTTTCCCGAAGGTTAACAGGGTAAGTGACCAATTGAGTATCCTGGAATTGTTTCACGGCCCTTCCTCCGCGTTCAAGGACTTTGGCGCCTGTTTCATGGCCGCCGCCATGGAGGAATTCCTTGCAAAAGAAAATAAAAGAATCATCATTCTCGTTGCCACATCGGGTGATACAGGCAGTGCCGTGGCAAGGGCTTTCCATGGAAAGAAAAACATCGACGTGGTAATTCTTTATCCTTCAGGCCGGGTAAGCCTCCTGCAGGAAAAGCAATTGACCACGCTGGGCGGAAATGTTACCGCCCTGGAAGTGGCCGGGGCTTTCGATGACTGCCAGAGGCTTGTCAAGGAAGCCTTTTTGGACAGGACCCTGAATGAAAAGCTTATCCTCACTTCGGCGAACAGCATCAATCTTGGCCGGCTTTTCCCCCAGTCATTTTATTACATTTACGGTTATGCGCAGATCAAGGAGAGAATAACGGATGATTTTATTTTTTGTGTGCCCAGCGGGAATTTCGGGAATTTGACGGCCGGTATTTATGCCTGGAAATGGGGCCTGCCGGTAACAAAATTCCTGGCAGCCACGAATGTCAATGATGTTGTACCTGAATACCTGGAAACGGGGATATTCAAGGCCAGACCCTCCAAAAAAACGCTTTCCAATGCCATGGATGTCGGCAACCCGAGCAATTTTGAAAGGATGAAGGTCCTGTTCAACGGGAAATGGCACTTGATGCATGAAATGGTGGAGGGCGAAGCGGTCACGGATGCGGAAACCCTGGAAACGATGGCGCGCCTGTACAAGGAAAAGAACCTGTTCATCGATCCCCATACCGCCGTCGGCTACCTTTCAGCGGAACGTTTTTTAAAGACCCATTCCGATAAATCCATGCAGATAATGGTTTTATCAACGGCTCACCCCGCCAAATTCCTGGAAACGGTTGAATCGGCAACCAGCGCCGTCCCGGAAATGCCGGAAAACCTCAAAAAGGCCATGGAATTGCCAAAGGAATCCGTGAAGACGGGTAACACGCTTAATGACCTGTCCGATTTTCTTCTGCAGAAATTCGGCGCGTAGTAGTATCGTTATTTTTTCTCCATGATTTCGATGGATTCGACAGGCTTGTCGTATATCTTCGTTCCCCTCGATGCCTTAGTGGCCGGTTTAATATCCTTCAGATTGTATTTCGCTTCCTTGATTTTCTGCCTCGCCTTTTTCTTGAAATGAAGAATTATTTTCGGTAAAGGACGTTCGTGGGTAAAAAAGATAATACCGTTCTGGCTTGGAGGAAAGAGGCTGTAAATTTTATCCGTAATGTATTTGCTGATCGTGAGTTCCTTACCCCAGGGATGCCCTTTGTCGTCCAGGTAAATGAAAACAATCGTCAAACCCTTGTCCGGATTAAATATATCGGCATAAAGGAGCCTGCCGGTCAGGAGAAGTTTGGAAGGAGGTGCCACGATCCTGTACGCGCCGTCGTCCGTTATCAGCAGAATTTTGTCGAATTCGGTGGCTGTGAGCTTGAATTCGGACCCCCTGACATCAGCACCGTAATAATTTTTTTCGGGGTCGTAATTCATCCGTATATCCGCCTTGGCAACCTGCTTTTTATCCACTGTCTGGAACGAGGTGATTACCGTCCGCCTTGGATACTGTTCCCTGTACTTGTCCGCCAGCCCTTTTAAGTAATTGATGGTCGTCCTGTTCAATGCCTTGAGCTTTTTCTCGGTTTCCCTGATTTTGGCGACTATATCATCAATATCGTCCTGGTGCTTTTTAATGTCATACGCGGAAATCCTCCTGATCTTCAGTTCGATCAGCCGTTTTATGTCTTCCTCTTTGATTGGCCGGATGAACTGCTTTTTGAAAGGGAGCATCCCGGTTCGAACTTCAGTGAAAATTTGTTTTTCACTTCTCGCCTTTTCTATTCTTTTATAAACCTTGTTTACAATGAATATGTGTTCCAGGGTCAGCCAATGCTGCCTGTCTGTAAGTTGAGCCAGTTCCCATTCCAGTTCCGCCTTGATCTGGTCTTTCAGCTGTTTTGTGAACATCTGCAGGTATTTGGATACCGTTATTTCCATGGGATGGTTTTTTGAAATGGTCACGATGTTGGAGGATATGCTTACCTCGCAATCCGTGTAAGCGTACAGCTCCTTGATCACATCTTTCGCCATTGCACCCCGTGAACAGTTCAGCTCAATCTCCACTTTTTCCGTGGTAAAATCGTTTATGGATCCGACGCTCACTTTTCCCCTTTGCGCAGCCGATTCGATGGAGGCAATCAGGTTGGTGGTTGTGGTGGAGAAAGGGATTTCCCGGATGATCAGTTTTTTGGGACCTGCCTCTTCTATTTTTGCCCTTATCCTCACTTTTCCCAGACCGTCTTCATATTCGGAAACGTCTATATAGCCTCCCTGGAAAAAATCGGGATATATCTGGAATTCCTGTTTCTTAAGTATTTTTATCTGCGCTTCCAGAAGTTCGATGAAATTATGTGACAGAATTTTGGTGCTCATGCCGACGGCAATGCCTTCCGTACCCAGCATGAGGAGAACGGGCAGCTTGGAGGGGAGGTATACCGGTTCATCCCTCCGCCCGTCGTAACTGGGCAGGAATTCCGTCATGGACCTGTTGAACAATGTCTCCCTGGCCAGGGGTGTGAGACGGCATTCGATGTACCTGGCCGCCGCCGCGTTATGGCCCGTGAGTACATTGCCGAAGTTCCCCTGTTTTTCAATGAAATATTCCTTGTTTGCCAGGACGACCAGCGCATCCGTGATGGAGAGGTCCCCGTGGGGATGCAGTTTCATCGTTTCCCCTATCACGTTTGCCACCTTGTGGAATTTTCCGTCATCCATGTTGTGGAGCGTGTAGAGAAGCCGTCTCTGGACCGGCTTGCAGCCGTCCCGGATGTCCGGTATGGCGCGGTCGATGATCACGTAACTGGCGTAATCTATGAAATTTTTTTCCATTAAGGGCTTAAGTTCGCTCATTTTTCCCCCGTTCCCTTTTATAATACTTCCATACTGAGATTTTTTATGATAAAAGCCTTGCGTTCCGGTGTGTTTTTACCCATTAAGAATTCCAGTATTTTATGCACGCGCCCCATGGAGCTTATCTGGACGGGAATGAGGCGCATATCATCCCCGATGAATTGCTTGAATTCCAGGGGACTTATTTCGCCCAGTCCCTTGAAACGCGTCACTTCGGGATTCACTCCCAGAGACTTGACCGCCTTATTCCGTTCCTCTTCACTGTAGCAGTAGATTGTCTCTTTTTTATTTCTTACCCTGAAAAGGGGCGTTTCCAGGATATAGACATGACCTTTAAAAACGAGGTCTTCAAAATAATGGAGAAAGTAGGTGAGGAGGAGGTTCCTGATATGCATGCCGTCCACGTCCGCATCCGTGGCAATAATCACCTTGGCATAGCGCAGACCATCGAGGCCGTCCTCCACTCCCAGGGCGCTCATGATGTTATAGAGCTCCTCGTTTTTATAGACCGTATCTTTCTTGAGGCCGTAGACATTCAGGGGTTTTCCCTTCAGGGAAAAAATAGCCTGCGTATGGACATCCCGCGCCTGTATCATGGCACCGCCGGCGGAATCACCCTCGGTAAGGAATATACTGGATTCTTCCCGTCGCTTCTGCTTTAAATCGTCGAAATGAATTTTACAGTCAATCAGTTTGGGAATACGGATGGCCACCTTCTTGGCCCGCTCCTTGGCTTCCTTTTTAATTGTGGCCAGTTCCTTGCGTAATTTTTCGTTAATTTTTATCTTTTCAAGAAGCTTTTTGGCGTCCTGCGGATGCATTTGAAGCCAGATAATTGTCTGCTGCCTTACCGTATCAACTATTTTTGTTTTAACCTCAGTGGAACCCAGCTTGTTTTTTGTCTGGCTTTCAAATACGGGATCTTTCATCTTGATGGCGATGGCGCCCACCAGTCCTTCCCTTACATCCTCGCCCGTGAAACTGGTTTTCCCGTATTCATTGATGCCCTTTAAAATACCCATCTTGAAGGCCGATTCATGGGTGCCCCCGTTAATGGTGTATTGGCCGTTTACAAAGCTGAAGTAGTTTTCTCCGTAGGAGGTGGTGTGCGTCAGGGCGAATTCGATTTTATTTTCCTTGAAATATACGGTTTCGTAAAGGGTCGGTTCGTTTCCTATCTCGGCCGCAAGAAGGTCTTTCAGCCCTTCCTCGCTTTTATATTCCTTTTTGTTATAGAGGATTGTCAATCCGGAATTGAGGTATGCATAGAAGTTTAGCCGCCATTCTATGTATTCCTCATCCCACCTGTATTTTTTAAATATCTGGTCATCCGGAACAAAGCGGATAAATGTCCCGTTTTTTTCCTTTGCCTTTTTGCCTTCTTTCTTCGAGATCAGCTTTCCCTGCCGGAAGAGGGCCTGCACGAATTCACCTTTCCGGTAGCTGATTACCTCGAATTCGGAACTGAGCGCGTTGACGGCCTTGGTTCCCACGCCATTCAGACCGACGGAAAACTGGAATACGTCATCCGAGTACTTGCCGCCCGTATTAATTTTACTGACGCATTCAATCACCTTGCCAAGGGGTATGCCGCGGCCGTAGTCCCGGACCGTTACTTCATTTTTATTTCTGGTAATAACGATCTTCTTCCCCTCGCCCATGATGAATTCATCAATGCTGTTGTCTATGACTTCTTTCAGCAGGATATAAATGCCGTCCTGGGGATGACTGCCGTCTCCCAGCCGTCCGACATACATGCCGGTCCTCAAGCGGATATGTTCAAGAGCATCCAGGGTTTTTATGGCTTTTTCGTCATAGGCGACTTTGGTTTTACCCATATTGTTCCCCTCCCAAAGACAATATTTTTTTACATTGTTATACTGTAAGATTTTGGTATTTTATTCAAGTGCCTCGGTATATATTCCGGAATTTCCTTAAAAACTCCTTTATTAATTGGTGTTTTTCGTCCCCATGATTTAAGGCTATAGGGAATACTAAGGTAGAAGCGCAGTCTAGTTTGTGAATTTAAAAAATTATTTATGTGTATTATTTGCCGGTATGGCGTTTACCGGAGTGTCGTGTGCTTTGACATTAAGGGAATTCGGGTTTTCCTTGCTTGCGTACATGGCAAAAGTTGATACTGCTATTGCTAAAAGTACAACGATTATTACTTTCTTCATCTGAATCTCCTAAAGAAGAATTAAAGCAGACCTTACCTTTATGTATATAACAAATGACTTTTTTTGTAAAGAGATGGAAAAATTTTTTTAAATTTTGGATTTTTTTTTGTTATTTTTGTTAGATGGGAGGGTTTTTCCCTGCATGCCTGGATTTTGCCGTCCCGTTTTCCTTATAATTAAAAGGGAAAATAAGGAGGGAAAATGAGTATGGATTTAGCGGAGTACCTTGTAAAGCCGGGGAAAAAGGTCACGGTCAAGGATTGCGCCACTGAATACAAGGGAAAACTGGGAAAAGCCGAAGGGAAAAGGGAATTCAGGAAACTGGTAAACCGCATGCAGGAACTGCAGGAAGTGTTTTATGCCGACGGGAAGCACGCCCTGCTTGTTGTTCTGCAGGCCATGGATGCCGGCGGCAAGGATTCAACCATCCGTCATGTTTTCGGCCCGTTGAACCCTCAAGGGTGTAATGTCGTTTCCTTCAAGGCCCCTAATAACGAGGAATTAAGCCATGATTATCTCTGGCGTGTGCATAAAAATACTCCCGCCAGGGGGTATATTACGGTTTTTAACAGGTCGCATTACGAGGATGTCCTTATTGTCAAGGTCAAGAAATTCGTCCCTGCCGATACGATTGAAAGAAGATATGATCATATAAATGCTTTCGAGAAGATGCTGTCAGACGAAGGCACGCGGATTGTCAAATTTTTCCTCAATATTTCCAGTGATTATCAGAAGGCCCGGTTCCGCCGCCGGCTTGATAAAACGGAAAAAAACTGGAAATTCAATCCCGAAGACCTGGAAACAAGAAAGGACTGGGACAAATACATGAAGGCGTTTGAGGATGTTTTATCGCGGTGCTCGCAAAAATACGCCCCCTGGTATGTTGTTCCGGCTGAAACGAGATGGTTCCGGGACCTTCTGGTAGCACGGGTTATAGTAAATATCCTGGAGGATATGGCTTTAAAGTTTCCTAAAATTGATTACGATCCGGCCTCTGTCGTGATTGATTGAAAAAAGGCCGCAGATCATCCTGCTATAAATAATCCGTTATGATCCGCTGAATGGCTGTTACCTTTGCCCTGATGTCATCAGCCTGCGTAATCTCAGTGACCATGGCTATGTTTTTTACACCTGCTTCAAGCAATGAAGGCAGATGATGTTTTTTTATACCACCCATTACAGAGAAGGGCAGAACGGTTTTAACGTTTTTCAGATATTCCAGCCCAAGCGGCCGGAAACCCGTGGTTTTTGTATGTGTTTCAAAAAGCGGGCCTATATTGATATAAGTGGCGTTATTTTTCTCCGCCTGTTCAATTTCGTCTCTGTTGTGTGTTGATATTCCAATAATCAGGTCCGGTG
Source organism: Spirochaetales bacterium (assembly GCA_016928415.1). GTDB lineage: Bacteria > Spirochaetota > Spirochaetia > SZUA-6 > JAFGRV01 > JAFGKU01. The sequence continues at coordinate 2,705 of JAFGKU010000087.1, read as the reverse complement.
CCATTCCCCTGGCTGCTTCCAGGGGTAAATCATCCTGCCCAAGATGCACACCGTCCGCGCCGACGGCCAGGGCAATATCGATGTGGTCATTGATAATCAGCTTTGTGCCCGTTTCCGCCGTCAGCCGCCTGTATTCCATCGCCAGGGCATATAGACCGGCTTTTGTCCTGTTTTTTTCACGGAGCTGAACAATCCTTACACCGCATGCCAACACGGCCATTAAAACCTCAATGCTCGAACGTCCACCGCAGAATTCCTCTGTAATGACGGGATACAGGCCGAATTCAAACGCCATCAGCCGCCGCCCATGTACCGAAGCAGTTCCAGGGAATCATTTTCATTGACCGCCCGGGTTTCATAGTCGGCACGGCTCACGATTTCGGCATTCTGCTCAACGATCGTGACGTCCGGATTTAATTTCAGCTCCTGCAGGAGTTTCATTACCGTCAATGTTTCCGTGATTTCCCTTTTTTCACCGTTTATGGTAATCGTCATAAATATTTCCTTACTTTATAGATTTGAAATCCCTGTCCCAGTCCTTGATAACGGGTTCATATCCCCTGGCGCTTACCACCTCTATCATTTTATCGAGATTTCTTGAATCGGATATGGAGAATTGTTCCTCGCTGTCATTGTCGGATCCGTAACCGCCCGGATTCGTTTTTGATCCGGCGCTCATCTGGGTGACGCAAAGACCTATCAGTTTATCCCGTAATTCCGGTGTTTCCCTTGTGGAAAGAAGGAAAGCGGCGTCTTTCAGGTATAACCTGAGGGCGCACATCATGTGGATAAGCATTTTATCCGAAACAGGATAAGGTATATCAAAATCCGTGTTGAAAGGCCTGATCCTGGGAAAGCTGAATGCTATTTCACCGCGCCAGTACCTTTTATACAGGTAATCCGCATGCGCGGCCAGGTGCACGGTTTCCCTGCGGTAATCGGAGAGTCCCAGTAACACGCCGATTCCCACCTTGCGGAATCCCGCCTGGAAGGCCCGTTCCGGAGTCTCTATCCGCCAGTTGTAGTCCCGTTTTTTACCCTTCCTGTGAAAATACTCATAGGCTTTCCTGTCATATGTTTCCTGGTAAATGGTCAGACCGTCGGCACCGGCATCCAGCATTTTTTTATACCCGTCCACGTCCAGCGGATATATTTCCAGTCCGACAAAGGTATAATACCGTTTGGCCAGTTTAACGGCCTCAGCAATATATTCGACCGGGGCTGCATTGGCGGATTCACCGGTCAACAGCAAGACACTGTCCATACCAGTTTCCTTGAGCAATACGAGTTCGGATTCAATTTGTTCGGGACTCAGGGTGGTTCTGGGAAAAGACCTGGTTGCATTGAACCCGCAATAAAGACAGATATTGCTGCATTCATTGGAAATGTAGATGGGGGCGTAAAAAGAGATTGTCCTGCCGAAACGCTGTAACGTGGCCTTTTGAGCCGCGGCAGCCATTTCAGGGAGCCGGTTTATGCCGCCTTCGGACAGGAGGTGAAGAAAATCCTGGAAACTCACGTCTTCCCCGGCAAGAATACCGTTTATCCTGCTTTCATCCTTTGATGCGAGTATTGAATCAATATCCTTATTTATAAGCTGCTCAAAGTAGGTATCCATCTATTTTATTGAATCTTGCTGACCCATTCCAGAACGCTGGACGGGTTGGCCTTTTCCGATACTTCTCCCATTCCCGCTTTATAGGCCAGCCGGCCCGCTTCCACGGCAAGACGGAAAGCACGGGCTATCCGGCCGGGTTCGGGTGAATCGGCGATGGCCGTATTGATCAGTACGGCATCCGCCCCCATTTCCATGGCTATTGCCGCGTCGGACGGTCTGCCGATTCCTGCATCGACAACAACGGGTATCCGTGACTGTTTTATAATAATTTTAATGAATTCGAATGTTTTTATACCCATATTGGAACCAATGGGAGAGCCTAAGGGCATGACGCTGACCGTGCCCGCTTCTTCCAGTTTTTTGGCAAGGATGGGGTCGGCCTGAATATAGGGCATGACCTTGAATCCTTCCTTAACAAGTATCTCGGCGGCCTTTAATGTCTCGTTCCCGTCCGGCAGAAGGTAATGCGGGTCCGGGGTCACTTCCAGCTTTATCCAGTCTGAAATGCCGCTTCTGCGCGCCAGGCGGGCCAGACGGATGGCTTCATCGGCGTTTTGCGCACCCGAAGTATTGGGGAGAATGATGTATTTGGTCCTGTCTATAACCGAAAGAATGTTGTCATCAGGGTTATTCAAATCCACGCGCCGTAATGCCACGGTGATCATTTCCGCGTTGGCGCCATTCAGGGCCTCAAGCATGGCACCGGCAGAGGCAAACTTGCCCGTGCCCAGAATCAGCCTGGAAGAGAAGCTTTTTTCGCCCAGAATGAATGTATCGTTCATATCAGGGCAAAATTACTATAAAAACGGGGATTAATCAATTGTTTCCGTGGAGAACTGATTTAAGGTTGCCGTCTTCATCGTATTCAAAGGTAACATGATCGTCGATGATATTATTATCCGTTACATAGGCCGAGAAATAAAATTCATAGTAAGGCGCTTTTGAAGACACTTTTTTAACATCAGAAGCACATGCAAATATAGTCGAGATTAGAAACACCAGCGGAATTAAATTTTTCAATGAACTTTCCTCCCCAAGAGTTTTTAAAACGCATTAAACGGACGGTCCCTTTTTTTTGACCCGAAAT
>JAFGKU010000086.1 GCA_016928415.1 Spirochaetales bacterium | reverse complement strand
GATGAACACAAAACAATAATCAAGGCGTTCGGTAAACAGGTCGAAAAAATATATTTTCCACGAAATTAGGTGCGGAATGTGGGATAATATATTTATATTTCATGTTTTATTCCTTAAATATTTATCTGTAAGTATAGTAAAAATGTGTTCATGATTCCAATAAAAAAGTATTTTTCTCAATTCTTGAGCGGATAATTTCCCCTAAAACCGGACTATCGGTTTTTTCCTTGATTCCAGGGCACGAAACACATATACTGTAACCGGGAGATCAATGAAATATAAAATGGCGGACAGGCCTTCTCTATGAGTATTTGCGTGAACAGATAAGCAGGTCAATTCAGGCGTCCCTCCTGTATATAAAATCGGTAACGGAAAAAATAAATACCGAGATTATAAGACCGCACCCTGCTTCTTTGACTTTCGGATGTACATGTAAAGAAGCCGGCAAATTCCTGAATCTGGAGGAGCTTTTACATGACGCCGGTTTTATTTCTTGCAATGCACCGTATATGCCATTACAATGAATACGGGTACAGCGGGCAGTAATAAATGGCAAAAAAAAAGCATAAAAAGAGTCTGACAATCGGTCTCCAGATCAACCAGAGCGGGTCAGGCTATTCCTTTTGCGTTTTCCAGGGGGCCAGTGAAAGGGCCCGTGAAAGGGATGTAAACCTCATCGTCTATCCCGGTTACAACCTGAATTTCCCTTACGGGAATCTTGCCCGGAATAATGTTATCTATAATTTTATAAACGGAAATAATATCGACGGCTGCATTTTCACCACCGGAACCCTGCTCAACTATGTTTCCGACGATGAATTCCTCCGATTTTTCAGGCAGTATGATGCATTGCCATGTATCAGTCTCGGCGTGGAGATCAAGGACAGGCCGAGTATTCTGATCGACAACAGGACGGGGATGCATGAACTGGTCACGCATTTTATCAGGGAGCACGGGTATAAACGGATCTGTTTCCTGAAAGGTCCGGATCACAATCCCGAAGCCGATATACGCTTCCGGGCTTTTGAAGAAGCCATGAGGGATAATGGCCTTCCCGTTTTGCCCGATTTGATCCTTCAGGGTGATTTTTCCATGAGAAGCGCGGAGGTCGTGACCCAGAAGCTGTTGAATGACAAGAGGGTGGAATTCGAGGCGATCATCGCGGCCAATGACGACATGGCCTACGCATCGATGAACATACTTGTCCGGAACGGCATCCGGGTACCCGATGAGGTGGCCGTCGGGGGATTCGACAACATCGAGATGGCGCAATACAGCAATGTCCCCATATCGACAGTGAACCAGCCCCTGTACGAAATGGGTAGAATGGGGGTGGATTACCTCCTGGACCTCATTGACGGCCGCGAGCTCCCGCATAAAACCTATCTTTCCACGAAAGCGGTTATCCGGTATTCATGCGGATGCCTCCCGAAAACCGGCCTTGTCATAAAACCCGATGACGGAAAAATCTCGGCCGGGCCGGATATGGAAAAGATCATCAGGGAAGCCGGTATGGATTTGGACCTTCCCGGGAAGAAAGAGAAGCAGATTCTCATCCATCTGAAATCACAGGCGGACCTGCTTCTGCAGATCTTGGCCGGGAAGCATGACTGGAAGGACATTCAGAGAACATTCCTGGAAAGCATGAACAGGATTGTTCAGGCGGTCTGCGATGCGGGATGCGACCTGGAAATATGGCATGTCCTTTTGGCAAGGCTGTTTTCCGGCGTCATTTCAGCCGCCGGAGACCCTGATGCCGTGAATAAAATGCTGCTTGTGTATTCCGGCGCGGAACGGATCCTGAGCGAGAAGATAAAGATGGAGCATGCGCAGAACAGATTAAAAGGCTTCATGAGGCTGCGCGACCTCCGCACCATTTTCGAGGGCATGAATTCCATAACGTGCGGCGACGAAATGTTTGCAAGGCTCAGCGAACATCTCCCCCTTTTGAATGTCAGGCACTGCTTCCTTGTTTTGTATGAGAACGAGGTGCCGTATAACACGGGTGACATCTTTATCATACCCCGAAGCGCACGTCTGGTCATGGCGCTCATTGACGGCGAAAAGCGTGAAATTCCCGATGACTTGCAGAAATTTAATCCGGCGGATGAAATCATTCCCAAATCCCTGCTGCCCGTAAAGGAATGCTTTGCCCTTCATGCCTACCCCGTTTTTTTCAGTAACACTCAATTTGGGTATATCCTGTATGAGCGGGACAGGCATGACGGATTCCTGTATGAATTTCTCAACAGCCTCGTGGCCAGCCTGCTGAGCGGAGCCAGGCAGTTCAAGGCGCTGCAGGAAGCGGAATTGAAATCGGAGCGGCTTTTAAAACAGCTGAAGGAATCGAATGAACGTCTTCACAGCCTGGACCAGTTGAAAAACGATTTTATTGCCAACATCACGCATGATTTCCGTTCGCTTCTCATGATCATTCTCAACACTTCGGAACTTGGCATCAAATACGATGCGGGTGCGCCGGAAGCGGTCAGGCAGAGATACAATACCATTTCCAACGCCTCTATAAAACTGAAGGACACGATCGACAAGCTTCTCGACCTTGCCAGGATGGATTCCAAAGGCATTAAGCTCAATGTAAAACATATGGACATCAGGGCTTTCATTTCCGAGATTGTCGATTTTTACCGGTCCACCGTTTTGTGGACTAAGATCAAAATCGACAAAAAAATTCCTGATTCGGTTCCTGATGATTTTTATACCGACAGGGAAAAACTCGAGGAAATACTGATCAATGTCATATCCAATTCCCTTAAATTCATAAATCCGGAGGATGGGCGGATCACTATCGAGCTGACTGTGGAAAACCGGAAAATCAGGATCAAGGTTGAAGACAATGGAGTAGGTATTCCCGAGGAAAAGCTGGAAAGAATTTTTGAACGGTTCGAGCAGTCCGAATCGGGCATGAAATCCATGTACAAGGGATCGGGTATCGGCCTGGCATTTTCAAAACAGCTGGCAGGATACCTGAAAGGCAGTATATGGGCCGAATCTGAGGGGGTTAACAAGGGAGCCCGTTTTATATTGGAATTACCCGTAGGTAAAGACCGGTTCAACAGGGAAGATTTTTCCAATCAGGACTTGGAGGATGGGGAAGAGGGCAGAAAGCGCGATTACGTTTCCCGGCTTGTCAACATGGAAATAAGGGAGAAGCTGGAATCTGGCAAGGTGACGGTTTTCATAAATGATCCCAACGGGGAAAATGAATTCGATCCTTACAAGGGCATCATCCTCATCATAGAAGACAATTCATTCATAAGGAATATTGAACTGGAATACCTGACAATGAACGGGTATAAGAATTTCGTTATTGCGCATAATGGGCGTCAGGGGGTAGAGGCCGCCTATAAATTCAGGCCGGACCTGATCCTGACGGACTTCAATATGCCGGAGATGCGCGGGGATGAACTGCAGGATGAATTGTCCAAAAACCCCGATTTTGCCAACATACCTTTTATATTCCTTTCCGCCGTTTCCAATGCCAATATAATCGTTGAGAGGAAGAAAAAGGGCGCAGTCGCTTATTTAAAAAAGCCGATTGAGATGAATGATTTCCTGGCAACGATCGGGTCAAGCATGAAACACTACATGGGGTTCAAGAGAACTTACAAGAAGGCCAACATAGATGAACTGACCGGTCTTTACAACAAGGCCCACATGGACGCGAACCTCCTGGAAAAAATATCATTGAGGACATTGCGGCATTTATCCATTATTTTCATGGACCTGGACCTTTTTAAAAAGCTCAACGACACATACGGGCACCAGGTGGGAGACAAGGTTCTCGCCGCCACGGGAGTCCAGATAAAAGCCGTTCTGAGGAATTATGATTCGGCGGGCCGGTACGGGGGGGAGGAATTCCTGATTGCCCTTCCGGAGACTAATATGAAAAATGCCCTGATCGTGGCAGACAAACTGAGGAGAATCATAGGGAGCACGCCTGTCGAGAATGATGGAAAAACGCTGTTTGTAACGGCGAGTTTCGGCGTTTCTTCCCTCATCGACAATGAAGGCGAGATCATTGACGCCGGAAAAATCAAAAGCCTTGCCTCATTGTATGAAGTAAGTAATGATGATAATCCTGATTGGGAGATGATCAATGCCGAAAAAAGAAAAATTCTCAGGCTTCTGATTCAATTCGCCGACAGGGCGCTTTATGCGGCCAAGAGCACGCAATGCCGGTCATGCGGATACAGCTCCATTGATAATGATGACTTCAAGGATGGTCTTTGTCCCAAGTGCGGTTCGAATGAAATATCGGTCGGCAGGAACCGCGTGGTTGCGTACCAGGGCGATTCCACCCCCGGGTCTTCTTGAATTGCGTTCCCATATGCCTTATGATTTGACTGAAGGAAGAGATATAAAAAATAATGAATTATAAAACCATAGCCGCTATTTCCATATTTACAGGTTTTATCATCCTGGCTAACATGGGGTGCGTAGGTTTTCAACCCACCGATACATCCCGTCCAGGCAATTACCGCGTAAAGAAGGAATTTTATTCCTCTGACGGCAATACTACGCTTACCGAACACGTCTATAACAAAGTCGGGCAGCTCATTCAAAGCCTTGTAGAGTTTTCAAGCGGCGAGAAAGGGATAAAGGACTATACCTATGACGCGAATGGGTGTCTTTCCAGGGAATATTACCACGCGTCCACATCCACCTATGCTTTTGCCGTCACGTATGAGAACGATAACAACTGTAAACCTCTTAAACGTATGATCGTCATGAATGTTATCAGTCAGTCCGTGACAACTTATGAGTATGATCCGAAGGGACACCTGTTGAGAACAAAATCCGAATCCAAAAGCGGCGTTTTTTCTATTACCGAGTACTTGTATGACGATAACTGGAGGCTCCAGAAAACAATCACATCGGGAGATAATGGATACACAACATCATATTTGTATGATGGAAACGGATACCTTTTAGAAGAGATCTCTGTCAATCAGGATGGGGCCCGGTTTTCCGCCGTACAATATGCCTATGAGATGTATTGAAAGTTCATGAAAGGAAAATTAATAAGAATATCTGCAAATTCAAGGAGGTTCCATGATAGATATCCCCTTTATTAAAGGGCTTTATGCTGTTAAGGATGATATATATGCATACCTTCAGCCTGACGGCGCATGGGGTTTGAGTAATGCGGGACTGGTTGTGAAAGGCAATCAAGCCCTGTTAATTGACACCCTTTACGATTACGGTCATACCAGGGAGATGATTGACGCTATATATCAGAAGTTAGGCGATGACGTTTCCTTTGATTACGTGATAAATACGCATGCAAACGGCGACCACTATTACGGGAACGCCCTTTTTGGAGGTGCCGTCATTATATCATCCGACGCATGCAGGGAAGAAATGAAAACGATGCCCCCGAGTAGAATGAATTTGCTTATGAGAACATCATGGCTATTCGGCAAGGCGGGGGGGTATGCGAAAAAGGTCTTCAGCCGGTTTAATTTCAGCGACATCGAACTGTCACTGCCGACCCGGACTTTTTCCGGTACAATGACTATTGATTTCGGCAAGTCGGTTGTTGAATTGATCGAAGTGGGGCCGGCCCACACGAAAGGAGATATTATAGTCCATCTGCCCGGAGAAAAAGTCGTTTTTGCCTCCGATATTCTTTTTATCGACATGATGCCGATTTTCTGGGAAGGCTCCATTGAAAACCTTATAAAGGCATGCGACCTGATCCTCGGCCTTGAACCGGATGCGGTTGTTCCCGGTCACGGTCCCGTAACGGATAAAAAAGGTGTTGAAAAGATGAAGGAATTTTACCTCTACCTGTACGATGAGACGCGGAAACGTTACGACAGGGGCATGTCCGTACTGGATGCGGCCCTGGATATTGACCTTGAGAAATACGCCTGGAGCGAGAAAGAAAGAGTGGCCGCGAACGTAGCGGCATTATACTGTGAACTCGAAGAAGACAAGAAGGGGTTGAATCCCGTCAAGGCGTTTGAATACATGGCGCGGTATAAGGAGAAGAAGGGGGGGGTAGCAGGATATCCTTTCACCCCTTCTTCTTCCTGAATTGTCCCGGTGTGCAGCCGAAGCATTTCCTGAAATAACGGATAAAATGGTAATTATTGGTAAAGCCGCTTAATTCGGCTATCTGGCTGACCTGCAGGGCGGCGTTGGTCAGAAGATACTTGGCCCTTCCCAGCCGCGCCTCGATGAGGTCCGCTTTCGGGGACCGGTGGAAAAAGGTGTTGTAATAATTGTAGAACTGGCTTTTGCTCATGTTTGCCAGGGCGGCGATGGAATCGGCTGTCCATTCCTTTTCCAGGTTTGTCAGAAGCTCGATCCTGATCTTTTTAAAGCGCTCCAGTTGGGTTGACAGGAGCCGGTCTGATTTTCCTTTATGGTGGAGCTGCCGGTTTATATGGATAAACAGGAGGTTTATAAGGGCGTCGGCTGTCTGCTCATAGTAATTCCCATGAATATAGTATTCAATCTCGATGTTCTTGATTAACTCGTTTATTTCCGGCGGATCTGGCAGCTGGAAAATCGAGTTCACCGGGATTTTCAATTCCTTGTAAAAATCGGTATCGCAGTCGAAATGAACAAAACTGTTTTTAAATTTGCCGGGGGCCTGATAAAGCTGGTAATGTTTTGGGGTATAAAGAAGAAAAGAGTGTTCCCCGGCTGTCTGGAATCTGCCGTCCAGATGAACGTTCATCGGTGTTATAAAATAAATCAGGTCGTAATCACCGCTTCCCACGGGACGGTCTATTCTGTCCTTGTCCTTGTTGGAAATGTTGTATCCGCAGTAATTCAAACTAAACATAATCCAGCATACCACAAAATAAACCGGAAGAAAAGTCAATTTTTTCGGAATCCTGGACATCGTGTTTTCAACTTACCGGGTTTATACTGATAAATCAAAATGAAGCAGGCGAAAATCATCATAGACAGGCACTTCACCATAGGAGAAATCGACAGGAGAATATACGGGTCGTTTCTGGAGCACATGGGACGCGCCGTGTACGGGGGAGTCTATCAACCCGGCAATCCCCATACGGATGAAAACGGCTTCCGTACGGATACGATAGAACTCGTTAAAGAACTGAACACGCCGGTTGTGAGGTACCCCGGCGGGAATTTCGTTTCCGGCTTCAACTGGGAGGACAGTGTCGGTCCGAAAGAAAATCGTCCCAGGAGGGCGGAAACGGCCTGGAAGGTCGTGGAGACCAACCAGTTTGGCCTGAACGAGTTCATGGAGTGGACTAAAAAGGCCGGAACGGCTCCCTTGATGGCCGTGAATCTCGGTACGCGGGGAATCGAGGCGGCGAAAAGCATCGTAGAATACTGCAATTTCGAAGGCGGCACATATTTCAGCGATCTGAGGAAAAAACACGGCTATGCAAAGCCGCATCATATCAGGATGTGGTGTCTCGGGAATGAAATGGACGGCTGGTGGCAGACCGGCGCCAAAACAGCCCGGGAGTACGGGCGTCTGGCTAATGAAACGGCAAAAGCAATGAAAGCGGTGGACCCGGCCATAGAACTGGTGGCCTGCGGAAGCTCCGGGCCTCTGATGCCAACCTTCGGTTCATGGGAATCCACTGTTCTGGAACACTGCTATGACTCGGTGGAATACATTTCCCTGCATTCCTATTACAATAACAAAGCGGATAATACAAGAGAATTTCTGGCCAATAACATGGGCATGGACGAGTTTATCAATTCCGTCATTGCCATCTGTGATTCGGTCAGGGCAAAAAAACAAAAGAAAAAACGGATTAATCTATCCTTTGATGAATGGAATATCTGGAACAGTTTTCCGGATACTTCCTATAAGGAGGACGAATGGTCCGTGGCACCTCACCAGTTGGAGGATGTTTATAATTTTGAGGATGCTCTCCTTGTGGGAAGTCTCCTTATAACCCTTATGCGCCATGCAGACCGTGTAAAAATAGCCTGCATGGCACAGCTGGTGAATGTGATTGCCCCTATTATGACCTCGGATAAAGGCGCCTGGCGGCAGACAATCTTCTACCCGTTTCTCCACGCATCACGCTACGGGAACGGGACAGCGATGAATACGATTGTCGAGTCGCCCCGGTACGAAACCAGATCATTCGGTCCCGTACCCAGCCTTGATTCCGTGGTCGTCTGGAATGAAGAATCCGGGGAGCTGACGGTCTTCGCCGTTAACAAGGACCTGGAAAACGATATGGAGGTGACCTGCGATCTGCGGCAGTTCACCGGCTATTCACTGCAGGAACATACATTGATGACGCATGACGACCTGAAGGCGGTCAATACGGAAAATGACCCGGACCGCGTCGTCCCGGCAGCGGGGTACGGGGCGAAAATGACCGACGGGAAACTGTCCGTCGTTCTGGGAAAGCATTCATGGAATGTGATTCGATTTAAAAAATAATGTGTATTCAAGCCCTTTGGGGGGGCTTCATTTCGGAGCCGGTTAACACCGAAATGGCGCCGATAACCGGGCAGCCCGCCGTGAGTTTTTTTAGCAAAGATTTTTTTTCGGCGGACTGCTTGAGTTTCGGCGATTAACACCGAAGAAAGCAGCCCGTTTAATTTTCCGTTATATTTGTATCTGATTCAGGATTACTGTCATCATTGACAATGTCTTCATTTTCGGAAGTTTCAGAACCCGGGACAATGCCGAGTCTTTCTTCTTCCCTGCGTTTCAACTTCTTTTTAAGTTTTTCCTCTTTCTTTTTTTTCTTTTTTAATTCTTTTCGCCGCTTTTCAGCGTTGTAATTTTGTCTCATAATTTATCCCGTTATAAAAATTCAGAAAGCCTTGCATCAGTTACAAAACTATTCTGCTGTAACTGTATAGTATATTTAATAAAAATACTTCCCTTTTTAGTGAAAAAATTGAAATAATCTGCGGTTATATGTGAAATTATTGTTATTTTATTGTATATATTATGTGCAATTGAGGTTTTATGAAAAATAATGATGTATTAAGAAGTCTTCGGTACGCTTTGAATATCAAGGATTCTGACATGATTACGATATTCGGGAACGCCGGATATTCCATAAATCGGGCGGAACTGCTTGTTTTTCTGAAAAAAGAGGAAGAGAAAGGCTATATTCCCTTAAAGGACGTCATCATGACAATGTTCCTTGATGGATTGATTGTTTATTACCGCGGGGAAAAGGGAAATGCCCCTGCACAGAAATACGGTCCCCAAACAACGCTGAACAACAATCAAATCCTTAAAAAAATCCGGATAGCCCTGGAGCTTAAAGCGGATGATATGATAGCCATCATGAAGCTGGCCGGTATCAATTTGTCCCCATCGGAACTTTCCGCCCTGTTCAGAAAAGAAGGGCATAAAAATCACAAAGTCTGCGGCGACCAGTTCCTGCGGAATTTTCTCAGGGGCCTGACCCTGCGGTACAGGAATAAATGAAGACCCTGTGATGATTTCAGGCCGTATTGTTACATCTATTTTTTATTGATGCTAAATATTATACATTCCCTGTCTTATTCACTGGTTCTCCGGTGGTCAAACCACAGAAATCTTTAAAATTATTTTATCTTGATATTCAGTTTTCAAATCATTATGATAGAATTTATGAAAGCAGTCTTGATTACAAAATTTATGATTTTTACTGTCATAATTACATTGATTTTTATGGTTTTTTCCTGTATGGGAATTGATATTAAAAAACTGTCGATAGCTTCGGTATCCCCGGAAATTACTGATATCATAAACGGAACGAGCAAAACGGCAATGGTTCCAGGTCAATTATACGGTCTGAAAGTATCCGTTATCACTACCGATGGTGAAGAAATAACCGATCCGGATTACAGGAATTTCAACGTTACAACTCCCAATCAGTCGTTGGATATTTTGGATTTTCAATTTGATAAAATTATTATTAGAACCAAAATGGATGTGTTTTTCCTTATAAAAAACGGATATTATTCGCTGCATTTGAGTATAAAGGAAAATTCATTTCAAGGTAAAAATTATACCTGGTATATTGATTGGGGAAAGTATAACACACTCGATTATTCCGGTATGCAAGGTGAGGAAGGTAGGGACGGAAGAGATGGGAGCGACGGTTCAGATTTTAACGAGATTAACGTTGACGGTGGGGATGGAGAAGATGGATACGATGGATACCCGGGAGCACGTGGAAAGATAGTAGAGATGCTTGTTCTTTTCTACAATGTTGAGGGCATGGGAATTGAAAATATAGATGATCCTCGTATGCTATTATTTTATAATATGATGAATAAAAAAATTTATCTGACAAAAGTTCAGAATATCGTTATTAATGCTTCCGGAGGACAAGGTGGACGGGGCGGCAAAGGGGGGAATGCAGGTAAAGGTGGCCGGTACACCAAATTGAATACTAAAACCAATTACAATCCTTCCGACCCAATGGCTAGTGAACTCGGTTTCAGCACTTCGACAGAAACAGTAACAATAGAAGGAAATGCGGGAAATCCCGGGGACGGTGGTGATGGCGCCCCTGGAGGTAACGGGGGAGAAATCCGGCTGTTGTATGTAGAGGATAAGATATTGGAATATATAACAGCCGTAGTGGTTGGAGGAAAAGGCGGTTTAGCCGGTGATAGCGGTAATTGGATAACGGGATACAAAGGTAGCCAGCGGCCGGGCTTTAGTGGAATGCAGGGAAAGGACGGTAAAGTCGGAAAAATTTTCAAAATTAGGACTTCAATTGAGGAATGCACCGATATATTTAAGAAAGATAGTGTAGCAGATCTGGATTTTGACCGACTTATCCCTTGATTTATTCCCAACTGATTCATTCGTTATTTGGCGTGTTCGGCGGTAAAAAAAGCCCGGCTTGACCGCCGGGCCTGTAATCATTTACTTTGACGTCATCACCCACACGCCGTTCCACCCGGGAGGTGGTTTTGCGATGAGTTCGCTGCATTTTTCCGAGTAGGCCAGGGCGGCGGGGTCGCCCTGCTTTGAGCGGTCAAAAATGGTTCTTGCCTGTTCGAACTTTCCGTCGTAGAAGTACTTGAGCCCTTCGAGAAAGTTGGCGATGATTTTCTTTTTTTTCTCATAATCCTCGGGATACATCGGTTCATAGACGGTAACCGCTTCCTTTTTGCCCACAACAGCCACGCGGGAAAGTTCCCGTGTCGGGAACGCATCCCCGATTTTTGCCTTGGTCCACTGCGAGATCATCGTGTAGGTATAGAACTGCTTGTTGATTCCCTCCAGGCGGGCCGCGAGGTTCACACCGTCACCCATCATCGTGTAATCGAACCGGTCACGGGAACCCATATTACCCACGACAACATCCGCCGTGTTCATGCCGATGCGCATATACATTTCCTTCTGGGTTCTCTCCTTGAAAACCGGACGAAGTTCGGCGAGTTTCACCTGGCAGCGGAGGGCGGACCGCACGGCGTGAACGGCGTGGTTTTCGAGGTCCATCGGCGCGTTCCAGAACGCGATGATCGCGTCCCCTTCGTACTTATCCACCGTTCCCCCCTCTTCCATGATGATGTCCGTCATGGCGGAAAGGTAGTCATTGAGCAATGCCGTCAACTCTTCGGGAGAAAGGGCCTCGGAAATCGTGGTGAAACCCTGCAGGTCGGAGAAGAAAATTGACAGTTCCTTCCTCTCGCCGCCGAGTTTCAGTTTATCCGGATCGGCTATGAGCTGTTCTATGAGTGCGGGACTCAGGTACTGCCTGAAAGCGCTCTTTAAAAACCGCTTTTGTCTGCCCTCCGTGGAAAAGTTATAGACACTCACCGTTACCATCGTCAGTACCAGGCTTAACAGAGGAGCAACAACCGGGAACTTGATGCCCATAAGATACGTTACAACCCCGCCGCTAATGGGAAGTGTGATTGCAAGAAGAAAGAGAAGAACCGTAGGTAATGTTTTCGGGAGGAGTGAGGCCGCAATCCCTATACATAATGAGAGCAAAAGGATGATGAGAATGGTGTACAGTACCGGAGACTCGATCATGAAACCTTCATTTAACAGGTTATCAAGGGCTGCGGCATGAATTTCGACACCGGCGCCTTTTTCATCGACGGAAGAAGGTCTTATGTCCTTTAACCCGGGAGCGGAGAATCCAAAGAGTACGTACTTGTCTTTCAGTTCCTCCGGTTTTACTATTGGTTCCCCTTCGCTTATGCCGCTTACCCGGCTTTCACTTTGTATGATAGCCGATGCATTATAGGTTGTATAGTTTTCATGCGGTTGTCCATGGAATCGCAATATGGCATTTCCCCTGGAATCAAGCGGAAAATATTTCTTGCCGGCAGATATTCCCTGGGGCGAAACTTTTACAGGAAGATCCGGATTTGCCAGAAGGAAAAGGGACAGGGAAAGATTGGGAACGGCCTTCCCGTTAAAAAGGGAGACGGGCCTGGTTTCGCGGTAAATACCGTCGGGATCGGGTGAGTCCTGGACATTCGCGAACCGGGCAAAGGCGGCAGCCAGGTCTTCCGTTGGGAAGGTGGCGTGGGTGTATGTTTCCCCTGAAAAACCATCCCCAATTTCAATATCAGGCAGCTTGTCTGCCAGTTCTTCCGGCCACTTGTCATTACCTTCGCTTTCGCTTAAAGCTAAGGCACCTATAGCCTTGCCGAATTCATTAAGGTAATCCCTGAATATTTCATCGTCTGTCACACCGTAAAATGACGGTTCCGAATAGATAACATCAAAGGCAAGGCATTTGGCTCCCGCCCGTTCACAATATTTTGTGACAGCTCCATAAGTAATTCTTGGCCATGGCCAGGACAACTCTAATTCACTTTCACCCCAGTCCAGGCTCTCCTGGTCGAGGAGTATCAGTACGATCTCATCTGACGCATTTTCTGGTTCAGCCAGCAAACGCGCCCGGATATCCCATGTCTGCCCCTCGAAACCGGAGAGAATACCTGTGTAAAAAAGGATAATGCCTACCGCTCCCCCGGCAAGTCCGATAAGAGCCCCTAACAGGATTTTCAATAACTTTTTTTTCATAAAACGCCTGTCAGATTTCTTTTATGAAGGCCTTGAAGCGTTTCTCACGCGTGGCGGCGCCGGCATTGGATGCCGGTTTATAATCCTTCATGACTTTTTTCACGTTGTCAATCCTCTTTCTCGGTTCCGGGTGGGTCTTTGCGAAATCGAGCCCCCCCGATTTATAGTTTTCCGCCAAAGACTCCAGGAGACCGACCAGGACCTCGGGATCGTAGCCGACCCTGCTTAAAATTTTGACGGCAATGCCATCCGCCTGTAATTCGAAGTCCCGGGAATACCCATTGACGATCATCGTCTTCGCGATGTCATTTATGGAATCGGAGAACGTGTCTGTCAGCTTGGACAGCTCCTCGAATCCGGCCGTATCCGCCGCCGTAATCGCGGCACTGGTCAAAGCCTCCGTTACACGGGCCTGCTTTATGGATTGAAGGCCGTGCTTTTCCACGATATGGCCAATTTCGTGGCTGAGGATAGCGGCGACGCCGTCTTCAGATTCGGCAAGGCGGAGAAGCCCGCGTGTTATGAAAACCAGTCCGCTCGGCGTGGCAAAGGCGTTGATATCATTGGAATCCAGGATCATGAAGTGATACCCGCCGAAGATTTCCGGCCTGTCTGAAAATACGGCAAGGGTCTGGCCCAGACGGTTTATGTAATCACTCGCCTTTTTATTGTTGTACGGTTTATACCGGTCAAGAACCTGCGCGCCTACCGCGCGGCCGATGTAGTATTCCTGTTCCGGGGTAAAATCCTCCATGCTTTTCTGGATCTTGTCAGCCGTATCCACGACCTTTTTAATGTCATCAACACTTAAATTTTCAAGGGATATGCAGGAAAAAGACAGGAAAACGACGAGCAGGGCAAATATGGTAAGTGTTATCCTCATCACTCGCCTCCTTCCCAGCCTTCAAGCTGGCCGTCGCGGAGAAAATCCTCCTTTTGTTCCGGCGTTACATCGATTTTTTCCAGTTTATCAATGGCGGAAAAATCAAGCTTTGACTGCTGCTTGTACTGCTTTTCCACCTGCTCGTTGAATCCTTTCCCTGCAAGCACGACATCTTTGGAATTCGCGTATTTTTCCGCATCGGCCTTGCTGGATTTAAGAACGATCTTTTTGTTTGTCACAGCGGAAGAGTGAATCCATCCTGTTTTGCCGCCTTTCAGCTTCACCTTGTACCAGTCTTTCTGCAACTGAAGCGTGTCTACTTTGTCGCCGTATTTCAGCTTGGCAATACCTTTGCTCAAATAAGACGGTTTTTCGCGAGCCTGTGTTTCCTTAAC
Source organism: Spirochaetales bacterium (assembly GCA_016928415.1). Lineage (GTDB taxonomy): Bacteria > Spirochaetota > Spirochaetia > SZUA-6 > JAFGRV01 > JAFGKU01. The sequence continues at coordinate 36,729 of JAFGKU010000086.1, read as the reverse complement.
AATAATGCTCAAACTCTCGCCAAAGGCCTGAAAACCCGCAGCGATAAGCAGGACCATGATACATAACAATATTTTTTTCATGAACACCTCCATTACTTTATTGTTTCATTAATTGTAACTCAATCCATTGGCAGATTCAAGGAAAACGGGAAAAACGTTTATATTCCGTAAATTTTTATTCCCGGTCGGGATTGGGGACAGGTTTATGCCATCTATTACGGATGGCGTTTATGGTGCCGTAAATTTCGAAAAACACGGCGACCAGTTCGGGATCAAAATGCTTTCCCGACTGTTCTTTCATGAAGTAGAGAACCTTATCTTCCTCCCACGGGCTTTTATAGACCCGTTGATTGATCAAGGCGTCATAAACGTCGGCGAGGGCGACGATTCTGGCGGACAGGGGAATCTCCGCACCTTTTTTACCTTCTTCTATACTGATATCTTCGGCATTTATATCCGGTATTTTGCCGGGATATCCCGTGCCGTCCCATTTTTCATGGTGGTTCATCACAATTTCACTGGCCATCGATTCCCAGTCTGATTTTGCGTTTTGAAACAGCTGTGCGCCGTAAATGGTATGAAATTTGATTGTTTCATACTCCCTTTCGTTAAGGCCGGCTTTTTTTTTCAGGATGGTATCGGGAATGCCGATTTTACCGATATCATGAAGCATTGTCGCAATACGTAATATATCCTTGTAATACGCCACTTCCGCCTTGTCTACATTATGCATTTCCGCCCATTTCTGGTAAATTTCAATCGCGTATGTACTCACCCTTTCCACATGTTCCTGCGTCTCTTCCGGGTCCCGCATTTCGGACAGTTTTATCATCTTGAAAACCATGTCCCTTAAAATAAAGGCCCTTTCAATGGCCAGTGTCGCGTAGTTGGCAAACTGGACCACGACCAGCTGGTAATCCAATGAAAAGGGAATGGGTTTACCCGCCTTGTTTAGGCTGTTTATCAATTCCATGGCCCCCAATACTTCGCCTTTCATCGTTTTCAATGGCACTACGAGCATTGATTTAGTCCTGTACGTCGATATTTCATCGAAATACGCATTGAATGAGTACGGGGCCCTTTTGTCTATATGGTAGACATCATCGATAATGAGGGGTTCACCCGTTTTGGCGACATACCCGGCAATCGATTTTTCATCGACTTCGATTTCATGGTTGGCGTAGATATATTTATTGCACAGGATATCGTTTTTAAAAATGGTGTCATTCTGGATATAGCTGAATTTGAGACGGTTGTTTTCCACGAGAAAAATGGATCCCGCATCGGCATTGGTAAGCACGCGGCTTTCGTACAGTATGTTGTCAAGCAGGGAATGCAGGTCCTTGATCTGGTGAAGCCTGGCCAGTTTCTCAAGAATTATCTTTGATTTATCAGATACTTTCTCCCCTTTGGCTTTCATATCTTTACTATACCGTAGTTTTTATGATTTGTGAAATATTTTTTAACATTTTTTTTCCAATCGCCATATTCGATGACTATTGGTATCGTAAATTTTCCTTCCCGTAAGTGGCCGGAATAACAAGCACGGGGCATAAGGCTTTTCGCGTGATTTTTTCCGTTATATTGCCGAAAAGGATTGTCCTGAAGGAACTGCGTCCCTGCCTTCCCATTACAATGCAATCCACATCGTTCTCACGGGCAAATTCCAGGATTTGAACATCCACTTCACCGATATTGACTTTTACCGAATATTTTACTCCGGCCGGGATATGCTTTAAATAAGCTTCATGCAGTTTGTCGTCAATATCGCTCCTGGCCTTCTGATCCACATCATCAACTTCATAGATGTACGTTTTCCAGAATTCCGCGTCCGGTTCCGGTATGACGTGAAAAATGACGAGTTCGGCGTTCCGGCTGTCCTGCGTAAGGGTGAGGGCGCATGAAAACACAAGCCGGGAGGCGGGTGAAAAATCCGTGCAGAACATGATTTTTTTAAATTCGAACATTTCCATGAATACACCCCCTGTTCTCAATGCATCAGATTGGGCAGCCATGTGGCGATTTGCGGGAATATGATGAGTATTCCCGCGGCGATGAACAATGCGTAGAGGAACGGGAGTGCTCCCTTGAATATTACCTGCAGGGGAATGTCCCGTTCCATGCCACTGACCACATATACATTAACGCCCACCGGCGGTGAGATGACACCCATCTGGGTTATTACGACAATGATCACACCGAACCAGACGGGGTCGAACCCGAGTTTCGTGATGACGGGATAGAAAATGGGAATGGTCAATAAGATCAATGCCAGCGCATCGATGAAACAGCCGCCGATGAAATAGAAAAGAATCACGAAGCTTATTATCAGCCAGGGCGGCAGAGGCAGCCCGGAAAGCCATGTGGCCAGTTCGGAAGGAATCTGCGTAACGGCCAGGAAATGCCCGAACATGACGGCCCCGGCCACGATAACCATTACCATGCAGGACGTCCTGATTGTTTCGAACAGGGCCTGGATTACCTTTTTGATCGATATTTCCCTTTTTATAAAAGCAACAACGAGTGTCGTGAAGGCGCCGACCGCAGCCGCTTCCGTGGGTGTAAAAAAACCCAAAAACATGCCGGCCATCATAACGACGAAAATGATGAGGATTTCCGCGACACCCGACAGCGATCTGATTTTTTCAAGAAATGTTGTCCTGGGGCCTTGAGGTCCCAGGTTCCTGTTGATTCTGCAGTTCAGGTAAATAGTCAGGCAGAACAGGCATGCGATCAGGAGTCCCGGCAGTATACCTGAAACGAAAAGCCTGCCAATGGATTGTTCGGTGAGGATGGCATAGACGATGAAAACCACCGAAGGGGGTATGAGCATGCCCAGGCTCCCGCCGGCCGCCACGGAACCGCTTGCCAGTTCTTCCGAATACCGGTAGCGTTTCATTTCCGGCAGCGCCACGGCGGCCATCGTGGCGGCCGTGGCCGGCCCCGAGCCGCATATGGCACCAAAGACGGTGCAGGCCCCCACCGTGGCCATCGCCAGTCCGCCGGGAAGTGAGCCCAGCCACTTGTAGGCGGTATTGAAAAGGCGCCGGGAAATGCCGGCGTGGAAGGCAATCTGTCCCATGAATACGAAAAGGGGAATCACCGTCAGGCTGTACGAGTAAAACGTGTCGAAAAGATCGTGAACCACCATCGTGAAGGCCGCCTGGGGGGAAACGACAATCGCGAAACCCGCGAACCCGCAGATTGCCATCGCATAGGCGACGGGCATGCTGGTCAACAGGAGGGCAATGAGCATGAGGCAGCCGATTATACCGTACTCGAAGGGGGTCATGGTTTCATCAGTTCCTTCCCCGGGTGGGCTGTCAGATACAGTATTACCAGTACCACGATGACACTGCAGAATGAAAGAACAAAGGGTATCCAGAAAACGGGGAACTGAAGCGTTGCCGACACCTCTCCGCTTTGATACAGCGATAATCCGTAAAGAACGCCCTGGTAACAGATAATACCGAAAAAGGCCATACTGGCCATGTTTACGATTATACCGACGATAACCTTAGCCGTTTTAGGCAACCGGTGATAAATTAATTCTATGGCCACGTGGCCCTTGACCGCCGTAACGTAAGGCAGGCCGGCTGACAAGGCTAAAATCCCAGCCATCCTGACGATGTCATAGGAACCGGTGATGGATAGACGGAACAGCCTCAGCAGGATGTCCGTAACGGGAACAATGATCATCACGAGAATCGCCGCCCCGGAAACAAACCCCATGCCCTTGACGGTTCTTCTTAAAAAAGGCGTTGCATTACATATAAACATTTTTACCACGACCGTATTTTCTCACTCGCTTAAAGACGTCCGGATATCCGCGATCAGCGCCTCGCCCGGCAGCCCCTTTTCTTCCATCCGTGCGATAAAATCGTTGAAAAGCGGTTCCATCGCCGCCTTCCAGACCGCTTTTTCCGGTTCGTTTAAGGGTATGATTTCCCTGCCCAGCCCGGTTACGAATTCACGGCCCTCTTCGTCGGCTCTGTCCCAGGCTTCGCCATGTTTGAGAACATAGGATTCATTAAGGCTGTCAATGGTATCACGGATGTCCCGGGGAAGCTTGTTCCATGTGTTTGTGTTCATGACGACGAACATAACCGTTGTATAACCGATGACGGAGGAATCCGTGACATAATTAATGACCTCTCCCTGTTTCCATCCCTTGAGCGTTTCAATCGGGCATAACGTGGCGTCCACCACATTTTTTTCCAATGCCTGGTACGTTTCCGGCTGACTCATGCCTATCGGGGTTCCGCCCAATGCTTCGATGATCTTGGAGGAAAGTCCGGTCGCCCTGACTTTCATGCCGATAAGATCCTTCTTTGTCCTTACCGGGCTTTTACTGGCAATCAGGCCGGGACCATGGGCATGGACATAAAGCACCTTGACGTCCTTTAGTTCTTCGGGTGCGTATTTTTTTATCATTGCATTGGCAACTTTCGTGGCGGCCAGGCCGGAGGAGTAACCATTCGGAAGATCAAGCCCTTCAACAAGGGGAAACCGGCCGCGGGTATACGCAAAGCAGCTCATGCCGATATCGGAAACGCCGTTCATCACTCCCTCGTAACATTGCTCGGCCTTAGTAAGAGCACCCCCGGGATATAAATTTATTTTGATCCGGTTGTTTGTTTTTTCTTCCACTTCCTTTGCCCATTGTGCGGCAACAACCGCCTGCACATGCGTGGGAGGGAAAAAAATGGAATAGCTGAGAATCAGGGTGCCGTCCTTTTTCTGGCATGCCGGGAATAAAAATAAAATTAAAGAAATGGCGACTAACCACATAGTTATATTTTTCATGTAAATCCTCCATCAGGGTGGTATTAATTATAGATATTGCTTGATATTATATACTGCAATCCGGATTTGTCTATTACGGATTTAGCATTTTTTGCATATTAATTGGATAAACTGAAAAGACTTTAAAAACATGCCATTGGATTCATTTTAATTCGTCAGTTATTGTAAAAACGCGTTACATAATACCAGGCTATTATGTCTGTGCTGTTCAGAATAATACGGTGCGCCCGGTTAATTCGTTCATCTGAATCACCGTAATATCATGTCATTCTCAAGTTATCAAGCCAATCCGCATAATGTCCGCTGGCCGCCGGTTCGATTAATAAGACCGGGAAGGGAAATATTCAACCCAGTCATAAAAGGCGGTACGCTTACCGGGTTCATCGGCAAACAGCGGTCCTGACCAGGAGGTGGAATTACAGTTCCAGATATTCATTGCCAGGTACATGGGCTGATCTGGGATGTTTTTTTGGGGGCTTTTCCTGGTTCCAACGGCGGAACCGTCAACATACCAGGTAATATGGTCCCGCTCCCATTCGATGGCATATGTATGGTAATCGGCTGCCGCGTCAAAACCGAGGTCGATGACTTCCGGATCCTCGAGAGGTGCTGTTCCGGTCCCGCTGTTGTAATATACATTGATGTGGAATTTTGTCGTGTTTTTTCCCAGGAATTCTATGTCGATTTCCTGCCAGGGGGCCCAGCGGAACAGGAAAAAAGAGCTGACGATTCCGCTTCCCGTGGCCGCTTTCATACGCACGCTGTATTTTCCGTATTTATAATCATAATGGTCTGAATGGATAAATGCCCTGGTGTAAAGTTGAGCGCATGAATGATAGCGGGTGCCATAGTTTGTGGAAAACGGTCCGTCGTTCTTCAGGAAGGATATGCAAACCGAACCGGAAACGTACTCAACATTATAGTTTTTCATTACCGATGCATTGTTCTCCCAGGAATAATTGTCCACTTTTTCCCATAGTTCGGGATTATAAGCATCAAAATTGTCTTTCCAATGCTCATCAAGGTATGTTATTCCGCTGGGCGGATCGGGGAATTCTTCCGGCAGACTAAAACAACTGAATACACAAATCAGGCATACCAGAACCAGTCCGCAGTTTATTTTGTTCAAGGTGTCTCCTTTGCCGTCAATCAGTTTTTATTTTAACGATCGCGAATTTCCACTCAACTCCCGGGAGCTTAATCAGGGCGTTTCCTCCGACGGCCCTTGCCTTTTGTTTTGCTTCATTTAAGCTCTGTTCCATCAGGTTTTCATCTTTCAACGCGCCGATGACAAGTATTCCAATTTCATCGTAACCGGTATCAGGCAGTTTGGAAAGAAAGACTTTTACTTCCGTTGTTGCGGGAAGCGCCTTGTATTCGCCTCCGGTATTTATATATTTTACCGATATGCATCCGACGAGTAAAAAAGGAATAAAAAAATATAAAATTCTTTTCATAGATATCATCCTTTCTAAATTAATCCTTAACTTGATTATTAATAATTACAAAATTTTGTTCAATCCATTCAATTTTTATTCTTATATAGTCCACCACTTCATTGTTTTGAGAATAGATTGGTTTATACCATAGGCAACTCTTTAATTCTTCTTCCTGGGGAATTACCCCGTTTCCACCCAGTTCTTGTGCTATTTTTTTGGCCCGGTAAATCCGTTCGGCTGAATCGCCGGATTTAATGAGTACCAGGGCGATTTCTTCGTAACTTCCCGGAAAGTTGGTCAGATATGTGCGGATTTCAGAAGAATCGGGCAGGCTTTCATGCCTTGAACCCGTAAGAAGAATATATTCGCTTTCGGCGGACAACTGTATAGAGATCAAGACAAATAGAAAGATCCCTGTAATCATCTTTCTCATTTTTTGCTCCTGTGGATAATATATAAAAATTTCAGGCTTTATTCGATACTACCAAGCAAGAAATTTCCATTTTAAATGCTGTCTTGACCAATCCGGGGCTCTCATGCACAATAGATGAATGAAGATAGACCGTCTTCTATCCATTGTTCTTCTTCTGTTGAACCGTGAAAAAGTGACAGCGCCTTACCTGGCCGGGTATTTTGAAACTTCCATCCGTACTATTTACCGTGACATCGATACCCTGTGTATTGCCGGAATCCCCATTGTTTCACAACAGGGTACAGGAGGCGGGTATTCGCTTTCTCCCAATTTCAAGATGGACCGGCAGGTTTTTACACCGGACGAATTACTGGCTTTAATTACGGGATTGAAGGGTGTGGAATCGGCGTTCAGGGATAAAACGGTATCCAGCGCCATGGAAAAGGTGACGGCCCTTGTTCCCGAAATTGCCGGCACGGAAAAATCGGTGGTCATTGATTTTTCCTCCTGGGACAGGGATTCCACTCACCAGGAAATCATGTCAGCTCTGTACCGGGCCGTTCTTTCTCACAGGCGGGTCCGGTTCGAATATGCCAACCTGCAGAATGAAACAACTGAACGGACGGTAGAGCCAATACAGCTCATGTTCAAGATGTCCGCCTGGTATTTGTTGGGATTCTGTCTGTTAAAAAACAATTACAGATTTTTCCGCGTATCCCGCATACATAAACCGGTCGTGCTTGACGAAACGTTCCGGGAACATGACCCCGCGTCAATAAACATGGACACGGAATGGCGGTCCGCCCCTCCGGTTGAACTGCATCTCCGGTTTCCTGAAGAGGCGAGGGGAAGACTGTTCGGCCGGTTTCCTGAACAGGGTATAAAGTACAATGATGACGGAACCATCGAAGTCCGGGTTGTTTATCCCCTCGACGAATGGGTGTACGGATTGCTCCTTGGATTTGCCGACATCATGGAAGTTCTGAGCCCTGAATCGGTACGAAATGAGTTACTGCGCCGGACCGGGATATTCCGTGAAAAAAACGCGTAAATTAATTTTCTTCAGAAAACAGTGAGCCATACTGCACTGTGGGAAAAAAAATATAAAAAAAATTCAAAGCTGACAAACTGGTGTCAGGTTTCCCATTGTATATTTTCAATGTACTTTTAAATAATGAAGGAGGCCATAATGGCGAATAACGGTAGAATAATAGCAAAATGCGGTCTTGACTGCATGGAATGCGGCGCTTACAAGGCAACCATTGATAACAGTGATGATTTAAGGAAGAAGACCGCCGGGGAATGGTCGGCAATGTTCAATGCGGACATAGACTGGAAAACCATCAACTGCCTCGGCTGCCAGCAAAAGAACAAGGGAAAACTTTTCAGTCATTGCCTTGTATGCGGAATAAGAACCTGTGCCGTGGAGAGGGGATATGCTACCTGTGCCGATTGCCCCGATTTCGGGTGTGACAAGGTCAGTGAAATCTGGAGGCATGCACCGGGTTCCAAAACCAATTTGGAGCAGTTGCGTACATGATGCTCTATGGAAAAGAAATTGGACCTTAAAAAAACATACAGGGATTTATACAATCCTCCGGTTAAAGAACCCGTTTTGGTCGAGATTCCTGAACGCCGGTTTTTAATGATAGACGGCATGGATGCCCGTCCTGAAAGTGAATCTTTCCAGCAGGCCATTAATGCCCTGTTCAGTGTATCGTATAAAATCAAGTTCGGAGTAAAAAAGAAAGAAGGAAAGGACTATACCGTCATGCCCCTGGAAGGGCTCTGGTGGGCGGATGACATGGACTACTTCAAGAAAGGCATAAAAGCCATGTGGCAATGGACATTGATGATAATGCAGCCCGATTTCATAACGCCGACCCATGTCAACCGGGCCGTTGAAGAGGAGGGAAAAAAAGATTTTTCACCCGCGCTTGATGAACTGAGGTTAAAAGGATTCAGGGAAGGCTGGTGCGGGCAGATCATGCATATCGGACCTTTTTCGGCTGAAGAAGCAAACATCCGCAGGGTCCATCAATTGATATCAGAATCCGGCGGCCGTTTTGACGGGCAAATTCAGAAACACCACGAAATTTACTTAAGTGACTTTAGAAAGGTTCGGCCTGAAAAGATGAAGACGGTTGTAAGGCAGCCGTTTGTCAAAGATTCATAACAATGGTATAAATATAATAGAGCTTATTTCCAGCTGACAGAACTGCCCGGTAGCAGAAAAAGGAGGGTTGGAATGGGAAAGACGGCTTTATTGATAGTAGATGTGCAGACAGGTATTTTTAATAGAAAAAAACCGGTCTTCGAACCGGATGCCCTGATAAACCGGATAAACGGACTTATAAACAAGGCGCATAACACAGGCAGCCCCGTTGTTTTTATCCAGCATGAAAGCTCGGGCTTCCTAAAAAAAAATTCACCCGGCTGGGAGCTGCATCCCGGCCTGCTGCCCGGGAAGGACGATTTGTTCATTGGCAAAAAAGAAGGCAATTCCTTTTTTGAAACACCCCTCCATGAACGCCTCAAGGAACTCAATATAGACAGGGTTGTTGTCTGCGGCCTGCTGTCGGGACTTTGTGTGCAGCGTACCTGTATCGGCGCGCTCAAGCTGGGCTATGAAACGGTGCTCGTTGCCGATGGGCACAGCAACATGGCCAAGGAACCATTGAAAACGATTGAAAAGGTGCACAAGGATATCCATGCACGGGGAGCTGCCGTGGTGAATTCGGCGGATTTATTCTTAAGAAATTAACCGGGACTACCGGTCGATATTGGTTAATCTTCTTTTATGTCAGGAGTATCTCCCGAGTCTTCGGGAAACGACAGTTTTCCTTCTGCGGTTTTATCATCCTCAATAGCTAACATGCCTGATTCCCCTTTTGCATTCCTGCTTTGGATCGATTTAATGGCTTCTTTAAGGGCATTATTCCGGATGAGATTCAGGGAGGATTTTTGCATTGTAAGAAGCGTTTCCACCACCGATAGGGTACCGCACTCCCCAAGGCATTCAATAATTTTATTTTTCAGAGAAGCGTCACACTCATCTCTTAGTAGATTAATCAGGAAATCATCCATGCTTAATTCTTTTAATTTTCCGAAAGAGATGAGTGATTGTAAAATTTCAAATTTGATTTCCAGATCTTCGGTTTCAGAATAGACACTCATTAATAAATATGTACTTTCACTGAAGGAATTTTCCTGAAAATATCTGATGATTGAAAGGATTTGTCTGTGTTTGAGTTTTTCCGTTTTAATTATATGAAGAAGGCGTTCCATACCTTTCCGGCCGGAATGACCGGCGCAGAAGATCAGTTCGTCTATGTTGAGGGATTTCATGCCTTTTTCCAATAATTGCCTTATAAAGTCGTCAATGGGATACCGGTTGACGAGCGTCTCAAATGCATTCAGCCTGACGGAAGGAAGGAGGTCGGATTCGGCAATAATCTTGAGACGTTCAACAGATGGTTTTCCGTCATTCAATGAATCACTGAGGTTTACCAAATCCCTAACCGATTGAATGATGAAATCATACCTGCTTACATCATCCCATAGAAAAGCAGCATGCGCATTATATTGATCTATTTCAAATATCACTGCTTTGTTATTGATGGATAAAAGCCGTTTCCTTAACTGATAATCAAATATGCTATTAAGCCAGGATGTATTTTCCCCTTCAATATACAGGATAGAATCAAAAACCGGATCGCCTGTCTGGATATCTGTTTTTTATAATTAAAATACCTGGAATTATCAGTAAGAAAATATAGATAAACAGTCCAAAAATAATCCAACTCATATTTTTCCATACGAAATGAAACAATATAGATTTTTAGTTAATCCCTGACGGGTATTACCCTGTTTCTCCGCTGTTTGGGATTACTTCAGTGACTGTACCTGGATTTCCGCTTTCCTGAGCAGTTTTTTCTCCGCTTTTGTCTGGTCGGGGTGGGCACCCTTGGGTGCTCCACAGCCTTTTACCGTTATTTTGAAGTTTTTCAGACCGGAGAGGAGAGACTGGATTTTCCTGGCCCGTTTGACACTCAATGGTTTTTCCACATCGGGGCTGTTGGCGCTTGCCGTATAGCCGGAAACCAGTAAGCTGCCGCCTGAAACCTGTGAGAGAGCCTTTATGATGGCGTCTATCTTCTTCTTCTCCCCCGTTTCGATCTCTTCACCGACAGGTTTAAAGTATATGGGACTGTTCCTTTTAACGATGGCCTTGATTTCATCAATGGAAGGTTTTTTTTTGGCCGGGATCGCCGCCTTTTTCGTTGTTTTAGCCTTGGAAATTGGCTTGCTTTTTACGGGCGCCTTCTTCGTAGTTTTGGGCTTGCTGCTTTTAGTGGTCACTTTTTTTACTGTTTTGGATTTGGTGATCACCTTCTTTTTCGCGGTTGGTTTTTTTATTGCTTTTGGTTTGGCTGCTGACTTGGTTTTGGGCTTTGATATTGCCTTGGACTTCGTTTTGGGTTTTGGCTTGGTTTTTGTTGTTTTTTTTACGCCAGCTTTTTTATTTTTGGACTTTTTTATTTTTGCCATATTGTTCCTCCCACATTAATAGGAAAATATTATGTAATGATTCCCTTAAGTCTTTTAATGAAGAGTATATGTGGGAGATATTAGTATGTCAAGAAGATTATTGATAAGGCACCGCTAAAAACTTTTTTTTGGAGCCGTCTGCCGAATAAAAACCCTTTAAAATTTACTTTATAGCCCTGTTCCTTATATTGAGTGAATTGGAAGGATGGCGTATTATTCAGACGGGAGTCAGTAAATGGGGCAATTGAAACTCGGCTTTTTAGCCTCGCATAACGGAAGCAATATGCAGGCTGTCATTGATGCCTGCAGGAACGGGAACCTGGATGCCGACCCGGTCGTGGTGATAAGCAATAATCCGGGTTCCATGGCATTGACCAGGGCCAGGGCGGCAGGCATTCCCGCCTGCCATGTAAGCGCGGCCGAGTTCCCTCTTTTTAAGGATTTGGACAATAAAATGCTGTCGGTTCTTACCGCGCACAAGGTCAATCTGGTCATTTTGGCCGGTTACATGAAAAAAACAGGACCCCGTGTTCTTGCCTGTTACAAAAACCGGATCCTGAACATTCACCCGGCCATGCTGCCGAAATACGGGGGAAAGGGAATGTACGGCATTCATGTCCATGAAGCTGTCATTGCCGCGGGGGAAAAGGTAACGGGCGTAACCGTTCATCTGGTGGATGCCGAATACGATACGGGGAGGATAATCAGCCAATGCCGGGTCCCGGTATTGGCTGATGATGATGCGGCCTCTTTGGCTGCCAGGGTACTGGAGAAGGAACACCGGTTTCTTGTTGAAACACTGCAAAAGATCATTGATGGAAGGATACCGCTATAGATGGACAAAAAATTTTCACTTGCAAAAAAAATCATAGCCTACTCCACGGTGAATTCATGGAAGCGTGTCCCGCATGTTACCTTTCTCTATGAACCGGATATCACGGAATTATACACACTTTATCTGTCTGAAAAAGAAAAACTGCTTCGGTCATGTAAAATAAGCCTTTCCTTCAATACCTTTGTTTTGAAATTTATAGTTGAGGGTATTAAGGCGGCGCCTGTTTTAAATACTACACTAAAATACAGTGATTTTTTCATGGAAGGATCAATACGGCAGACGGGTAAAATCAACCTGGGAATTCCCTGGCTTCTTGAAACGGGGGAGGCCCTTCCGGTTGTGGTACGTGATGCCGGAAACAAGTCTTTCGAGGAGTTAGCCGTCACAATCGAAGGGATAAAATTGAAACTAAAAAATACGAATATCGAGGAATTATTGTTCAGAATATTAATTAAGGATACACTGCGAAAACTTTCATGTATGGATTTTACCTGGTTGAAACGGCTTGTCTCGATTCTCCTGGGAAAAAACAGGCTGCACCGTGCCGGGAAGGAGGAACGACAGAAGTATTATTCCATCCCGGAAACCGACAGGTTAAATCCTGAGGATATTATGACCCCGGCAATCATCGTTTCCAATATAGGCTCGGTGGCGGGAAAAATTAACGGTGCTTTGACTTTGCTGGAAATTATACCGCCCCACATTGTTGCGTTTGGCATTGGCTCTGTTCAGGAGAGACCGTGTGTGGTTAAGGATGAAAATAATGGTAATATAATAGCTGCCAGGAAAATTCTTCCTCTATGCATCGCTTTTGATCATCGGGCAATTGGTTTTAATGATATTGTGCCTTTCCTCGAAAAACTGGACCGTCTTTGTTCGGGTGCGGACGAAATGGGAAAATAATTATGATCTTTATTCTCTTGATTTTTTTTTTTTCATTCATTAGAGTAGACTGTCATCATGAAAAGTAATCTTGTTAAAAGGTGGAGAAAATGGAGATCCAGCTAGAGGAACTTATAGAGAAAATTAAAAATGAAGGTATAAAAACTTCCGAACAGATGGCGGAAGAGATCACGGCCAAAGCGAATAACAGCGCGCAAAAAATAGTGGAAAATGCCCGTATAGAAGCGGATAAGATTACAGCGGTGGCAAAACAGGAAGCAATGCGGTATGAGATCAACAGCAAGGAAGCAATCAAGCATGCCGCCCGTGACTATATCCTTAAAGTCCAGGCTGAAATCAAATCAACCTTTGAGAAGATTATCCGGGCGGAGGTGGAAGAAGCCCTGAAGGAAAAAAAGGTTCTCATGGACACAATTACCAAAATTGTGGAAAGCTACGCAAGCAGGAATTCGACGGATATTTCCGTCCTTTTGAATCCCGAGGATTTAAAGGCGCTTGAATCGTTTTTCATGGATAAACTTAAAAGCAGTATTAAAAAAGGCCTTGAAATCAATCCGCTGCCTGAAATAAAGGCGGGTTTCAAGGTTCAGGAAAAGAACAGCTCTCTTTTCTACGATTTTACAGATAAAGGCATTGCCGATAGCCTTTCCCAGTTTGTCAACGCCAAGCTTTCCGAGTATCTCCGGGAATCGGCGGCCGACAAGGGGAAAGACCATTGAGCGGGTATTATTATCTCGTTGCATCCCTTCCCTTCCTTTCCTATGAGATGGATGCGGGTCAGCCCTATGAGCAGTTTGAAGAAACCGTAAAGGAACAATTGTCCCCTGAAGACTTTGAAATTTTCAAGTCGATTAAGGGCATCGAGCCTGATGCGGAGCAATGCAGTCATTGGTTCCTGGAAAAATGGCGTGTCTGGGAGGCCAACCTGAGAAACGAGATGACACTCCTGCGGGCCAAAAAAAAGGGAGTGGACGGAACCGTTCACTTGAGGGATTGTGTGGATGATCTTTCACCTAGAGCGGTGGCCAAGCTGGCAATGCAGCAGGAGACACCCCTTATGGCGGAAAATTTTCTCAATAAATCAAGATGGGCTTACATTGAAGAAATCGAGACGGGTCAGTTTTTCAATCTGGAAAACGTACTCGCCCATGCATTGAAATTGAAGGTACTTGAACGCAAGGCAAAATTCAGTGACGACGCGGGATCGAATCATTACGAGAAGCAGGTAACTGCCTTCAGGAAAATAATCACCGACAGGGAGGAGCACTCTTATGGCAAATAGCAAGGGAAAGGTGATAGGCGTGTCCGGAAACATGGTGTCCGCCGAATGCGATTCCTCGGTAAGAATGAACGAGGTTGGCTATATTATTACGGGCGGGAAACACCTGAAAGCGGAAGTAATCCGTATCCGCGGCAGCAAGGTCGAAATGCAGGTATTTGAAATGACCAGAGGCATCCGGATAGGGGATGACGTTGAATTTACAGATGACCTTCTTTCCGTTGAACTTGGCCCCGGTCTCCTGACGCAGATTTTCGACGGGCTGCAGAATCCATTGCCGCAGATAGCACGGAAGTGCGGATTTTTCCTTGAACGGGGGTTTTATTTAAGCGCCCTGCCGGAATCGCTTGAATTTGATTTTACGCCCATAGCGAAGCCGGGAGACACGGTTGTACGGGGTGATACCCTGGGTACCGTTCCCGAGGGTATCTTTACCCATAAAATCATGGTCCCCTTCAACATGTACGGCACTTACACGGTTGAATCGGTTGTACAGGCCGGGAAATATTCGGTACGCCATACGATCGCGCAATTAAAAGATGAAAACGGCAAATCAATTCCCGTAACGATGGTTTTCAACTGGCCTGTCAAACGGCCCATCGACATTTATTCGGAAAGGCTGCGGCCTTCGGAGGCCCTTGCCACCAAGATAAGGATAATCGACACGCTTGTACCGGTGGCCAAGGGGGGCACGTATTGTATCCCCGGGCCGTTCGGCGCCGGCAAGACCGTTCTCCAGCAGATTACGAGCCGGCATGCGGAAGTAGACATTGTCATCATCGCCGCATGCGGTGAAAGAGCCGGTGAGGTTGTTGAAACATTGAGGGAATTCCCCGAGCTCACCGACCCGAGAACGGGTAAAACATTGATGGAAAGAACGGTAATCGTGTGTAACACGAGTTCCATGCCCGTTGCGGCGCGCGAGGCGAGTGTTTACACGGCCGTTACCATGGCGGAATATTACAGGCAGATGGGCCTGCACGTTCTCCTTCTGGCTGATTCCACGTCGCGCTGGGCCCAGGCCATGCGTGAAATGTCCGGACGTCTTGAGGAGATACCGGGGGAAGAAGCCTTCCCGGCATACCTGGAATCCGTTATCGCCGGCTTCTATGAAAGGGCCGGTATCGTAAGGTTCAAGGACGGCACCATCGGTTCGGTAACCATAGGCGGAACGGTAAGCCCGGCCGGCGGCAATTTCGAGGAACCGGTAACGCAGGCAACCCTGAAGGTCGTCGGGGCCTTTCATGGTCTTTCCCGTGAAAGATCGGATGCCCGGCGTTATCCCGCCATCCATCCCCTCGACAGCTGGTCCAAGTATGAAGGGGCCGTCGAACCGCATAAGAGCCGGTATGTGCGTTCCGTTCTTTTCAGCGGGAACGAAGTTGACCAGATGATGAAGGTTGTCGGTGAGGAAGGAACTTCTCTGGATGACTACATTGTCTACCTGAAGTCCGAATTCGTCGATTCCGTTTACCTGCAGCAGAATGCCTTTGACGCGGTGGATGCAGCCACGAGCATTCCCCGGCAGAGATACATTTTTAATTTTTTGGTCAAAATTCTCCTGGCATCCTTCACTCTGCCTGACAAGGCCTCCGCCCGTTCCTATTTCAACCAGTTGCGCCAGAGATTTCTTGATCTGAACGGCGCGGAATGGGAAAGCGATAATTTCAAGAAAATTGAAAAAGAGCTTGAAGACACTTTTTTAAATACCGTAAAGGAAACCAGGGAAGAACTGAATGATATTTTTAAAAGCAGATTCACAGGGTAAAGGGTGGAATGAAAAATGAGGAAGATTTACAGTAAAATCGATTACATAGCCGGCAACGTTATTACGGTCAAGGCAAAGGACATCACATACGGTGAGTTGGCCCTCGTCACCTCCGAATCCGGCGAATCGCTGGCAGAGGTTATCCGCCTAGACGGCGATAATGTGTCGCTTCAGGTGTTTGCCGGTTCGCGCGGTATAGCCACGGACGATGAAGTGAAGTTCCTGGGACACCCCATGCAGGTTTCCTTCTCCGACAACCTGATGGGACGCATTTTTACGGGAAGCGGAAAGCCGAGGGACAAGGGTCCCGAACTGACGGAGAACCTGATTGAGATCGGCGGTCCTTCCGTCAATCCGGCCAAGCGCATCGTTCCGCGGAACATGATCCGTACCGGCATTCCCATGATCGACCTGTTCAACTCATTGGTGGAATCACAGAAACTGCCCATTTTTTCCGTGTCAGGCGAACCGTACAACGAGCTTTTGGCCAGGATCGCGCTGCAGGCGGAAGTCGATATGATCATCCTGGGCGGAATGGGATTGAAATACGACGATTATCTTTTTTTCAGGGATTCGCTTGAACAGGGCGGCGCCCTGTCCCGGACGATATTTTTCGTACACACGGCGGCGGACCCCATAGTCGAGTGTCTCCTCGTTCCTGATATTGCACTCGCCGTTGCCGAAAGGTTCGCCCTGAAAGGGAAACGGGTACTGGTTCTGTTGACCGACATGACCAATTTTTCGGACGCGCTCAAGGAAATATCCATCACGATGGAGAAGGTGCCTTCAAACCGCGGTTACCCGGGAGATCTTTACAGCCAGCTGGCGGCAAGGTATGAGAAGGCGGTCGATTTCGAGGGGGCCGGCTCCATCACCATACTGGCGGTAACCACCATGCCCGGCGACGATGTGACCCATCCGGTTCCGGATAACACGGGGTACATTACCGAAGGCCAGTTTTACCTGAGGAACGGCCGTATTGAGCCTTTCGGTTCCCTTTCCAGGTTGAAACAGCTGGTGAACAAGAAAACACGCGAAGACCATCGAAGCCTTATGGACGGCATGATCAAACTGTATGCCAATTTCAAGGAATCGCTTGAAAAAAAGGCCATGGGCTTCCGTATGTCGGAATGGGACCAGAAACTGCTTAAATACGGGGACCTGTTCGAGTCCAAACTCATGGACCTGTCCGTGAATATTCCCCTGGAAAAGGCGATGGATCTGGGCTGGCAGATTCTATCGGATTGCTTTACAAAAGAAGAAACGGGACTGAGAACGGAACTGATGAACCAATTCTGGCCGGAAAACTGAAGGTTAAAAGGCGATGGCGCGGATCAAATTCACGAAAAATGAATTGAAGAAACAAAAAGATTCCCTTTCACGGTTTCTCCGTTACCTGCCTACCCTCATGTTGAAAAAGCAGCAGCTGCAGATGGAAATCAGGCGTATATCGTTAAAGATTGATGAAATCGAAACGAAAATCGAGGATATTCAAAATGAGCTTTCGCAATGGATAGCCGTTTTCGGCGAACAGATCGATTTGACACCGCTGCTGACCGTTGAAAAAATAGAAATTGAAGCGGGCAATATAGCCGGCATCGAGATCCCTGTTTTCAGGGAATTGATCATTCGTGAAATGGATTACGATCTTTTCATGATGCCCCTTTGGGTGGACGCAGGCCTGGGAGTGATGAGGGAAATCCTCGTTCTCCAGGCGGAGATGAATGTCCTTGAAGAACAGAAACTGCTGCTGGCCGAGGAGTTGAGGATTACCGCACAGAGGGTGAACCTTTTCGAAAAGGTAAAAATACCGGAAACAAAAGAGAATATCCGGGTTATAAAAATTTACCTGGGCGACCAGCAGACGGCAGCCGTCGTTACGGGAAAAATCGCCAAGAACAAAATAAAGAAGGAATAGCGGGTCATGATCGTTAAAATGAAAAGAGTGCATATCATCACCCTCGAAACCCTGAAAGAGGATACGGTCCGGCAGGTGAGAAAGCTCGGATTGATGCATGTTGAAACACTCAGCCGTAACAGTGACAATTACCAGCTATTAAAGGAAAAAAAGGACCTGTTGGAAAAATCCCTTTATCTCATTCCCAAACCCAAAAAAAAGAAACCGTCTTCGGCACAGGCCGAAGCAACTTGCGGCTATAAAATAGCCTCCAGCGTCATTGAGCATTATAACAGGCTGAAGGCGCTTCAGGAGGAGAGGGAGCGGCTGTATATTGAAATGGAACGCATGGGTTCCTGGGGCCACTTCAATCCGGAAGATATGCATTACCTTTCCTCCAGGGGCGTTGAATTGACGCTTTTCAAGGTGCCCGTCCGCTTTGTCAGGAACATTCCCGATACGGTCGATTACATCGTTATTTCAAGGGACAGGCAAAATGTCCTTATCGTGGCTGCCGGGAAGCCGGATGAGGAGAGCATGCCCGTTCCCCAATCGGCTTTACCGGCCAGAAGCCTTTCGGCCATGCAGTCCGAACTGGTTGAATTGAACAGGCAAATAAAAGAATGCCAGGATATCATGGAAGGGTATCATGATCAGACCGGTAACATCAAAAAGTCAATGGAAGATTACAACAGGCAGATAGAATACGAGGAGGTGAAATCAGGTGTTGTAAACAGGGAGAAAATAGCCTGGCTGTCCGGCTATATCCCTGCCGACAAGACGGATATTGTCAGGGAATCAGCCAGAACGAACGGCTGGGGCCTTATACTAAACGACCCCTCTCCCGAAGAACCTGTTCCTACCCTGATCAGAAATCCGCGCGCCATCCGTATCATCAAACCGGTATTTGATCTGCTGGGTACTGTCCCCGGTTACCGCGAATACGATATCAGCCCCTGGTTTCTTTTCTTTTTCAGCATATTCTATGCAATGATTGTCGGAGATGCCGGCTACGGTTTCCTGATGCTGTTGGGAACAATCATTGCACGAATCAAACTGAAAAAGGTACCCTCCGATCCGTTCATATTGATGACCGTCATGAGCGTCTCTACTATCATCTGGGGAGCGATGACAGGCACCTGGTTTGCCATAGAAGCGGTTTCGAAGATGCCTCCGTTTTCATGGCTGGTTATTCCATATATAGCCAATTTCGCCGATCCCGCATCGGGAATCAACACGACCACCGTATTGATGAAAGTATGTTTTTCCATCGCCATCGTTCATCTTACCCTGGCGCATCTGGTTTCCTTTTTCAAGAATTTCCCGAAGCTGACATCGTTCGCTGAAATTGGTAAAATTCTTGTATTGGCCGGATTTTACATGCTTATCTTCAATATGATATTTCAGGAAGAACTGTTTGCAAATATGGTGCAGGTACTCATCATCTGCCTGATAAGCGGGGTGGGACTGCTTGTGATTTTCAGTGAACAGAACGGTAATTTCATCAAGGGAGTGCTTATAGGATTATTAAAGCTTCCTTTAACATTGTTAAACAGCATGGGTTCATTCGGCGACATTATTTCCTATGTCCGTCTTTTCGCCGTCGGCTTTGCCGGGTTTGCCGTGGAAAGGGCCTTCAACTCGATGGCTGCACAGCTATCCGCCGGTAACCCCCACTTGATTGTGTTCAGCGTCCTCATTCTTTTAGCCGGGCATTCGCTGAATATCATAATGTGCTTCATGTCCATAGTGGTGCATGGCGTGCGGCTGAATATGCTGGAATTTTCCAGTCACCTGGGGATGGAATGGTCCGGAACGGAATACGCACCGTTTTCTGAGAAAAAGTAACGCTTGAAAAAGAGCGTTTACCCATAAATGCTAAATAAGCATTTATGGTATATAACGGGCATTGATGGTAAACGTTGTATGCCTTTAGGAAAATTAGGAAGGAGAAATGATTTAATGAATATAGGTGAAATGGCTTTTTCGGCAGCCCTGGCTTTTTCCGCGATAGGCTCCGGATTCGGGATAGGGATGGCAGGCATGGCCTCTGTCGGTGCCTGGAAAAAATGTTATGCCATGAATAAAAGCGCGCCGTTTTTACTTTTGGCGTTTATCGGAGCTCCCCTGACACAGACGATTTACGGGTACATCCTCATGATTCAAATAAAGGGAGTAATGGCTGCAGCGGCCCCCGGACTGGCCATCCTCGGTATAGGCGCTTTCGGCGGTGTTTCCATTGGCGTATCGGCTTTTTTCCAGGGCAAGATCGGCGCTGCCGCGGCGGATGCGTTCGCTGAAACGGGAAAGGGATTTGCCAATTACCTGATTGCGATTGGTATAGTTGAAACGACGGCTATCTTTACCCTCGTTTTCATGTTGTCCGTAATGGGATGATTTATAATATCCGGGCTTTTAACATTTTCAGGATATAGACCTGAACGTAATGCTTGAAGTATTCTTTTTTCTTGATTTTTACAAAAGCCCTGTTATCCGTGAAGGTTTCTGAAAGGCTCTCAATGCGGGGGATGTCAGGCGGCCGGATTCTGAATGTTCTTCTCATGCTGCGCAAATAATCGCGGATCATGGAATTGACATCTTCCACTAGATGGGCCTTGGCCTGTTCTTCGAACAGGGGGTTCCACCGTTCGGCCAGGTATTGCAGTTTTTCGTCTATGCTTGCTTCCTGGCCGACGAAATAATTTTCAAGGTCCACGACGGCCCTTTTATACTCGGCATCCCTGTCTAATAATATTTTCTGCTCGTTCTCTTCCGATAAAAGGATTTTGGCCGCATTGCTTTTATTTTCACTTTTTGAGCCTGCAGACGTTTTCCCGAAGCCCATAAACATTTTCTTCAGGAAAATGATAATTTGGCTGATGACGGGAAGTGTTGCCCAGAACGGCAACCTGTATCTTGCCTGGTTGTATATTTCCTTTTTATCCAGGTTCAGGATCTGGATGAGGGGAAATAAATCCTTGTTCCTGTAATCTATCATTTTTTTAAGCTCATTGCAGGCGCTCGTGTTTTTTCTTGATTCTTCGCAGAGCAGGTATATCAGGTTGTAATTCAGGAGCGAATCGATGAGGGGATAGGTGGTTTTAAAGCGGTCATGGACATCCTGGATGAAGGCGAGTTCGTGAATCATTGGCTTTGGTTTTTTAAAATTTCGGAGTGCCGACTCCCATTCGTCAATGTAGGCGTTTCTGATTTCCGCCGATATCGCATCCAGATTTTTGAGGATAAATGCGGCTGCCATTCTTTTACCCAGATAATATTCCATCCTGTCTCTTGTGCGGATAATGAATATCTCCGGTAAACCACCCGATACGGGCGGTAATGTCTTGTTTTCCAGGAATTTATTGATGGTCTCATGTGTAAGTTTCTGGCTGATGACGAATCCCTTGTCATCCTTGAATTCCATGATATTCTTCAACGTAAAAATATACGGCGGCCTGTTGAAATTGTTTTCAAGGTTTTTAAGAGCCGTTAAGCGGTCCTTTTCTTTCTGGACCACACCCTTGTAATGGATGCTGAAATAACCGAGAAGAAAAGCCGCCTGGCAGTAATTATATTCCTCGGGAAGCATTTCGCTTTTTTTCTTGTATTCGTCTATCACGGCATTGGAAAAATGAGTCCAGAACCTGAACGTAAAATCGGTAGGTTCCATCAGGTCCTGTATTATCTGGCTGGGCTTAACTCGAATGTTATTAATCATTTCCCTGAGGCTGAAGTCCTGGGTCCGGAACACGCTGAACAGCTTGTTTTCTATGAATCCCGAATTTCTCGGTTTATTCAGGTACAGCCGCACTTTGAAAAGACAATACTTGATAAGGTCCTGTTTTATCAGATTGGAAGTTATCAGGAAGGATTGAATATTATCCGGAAAAAGCAGTTTATAAAGGCGCGTTTTACCCGGATTGTCATGCAGGGTAAAAATAAAATCTTTCTTGATGCTGACAGGGGTGAAAAAATTGGGGTGGATTTTAATGCCGATGTTTTCCTCGGTGGGAAAAGGACGCTGGATATCGGATTCGAGTGTTTTATAGGCATTATTTACCATGTCATGGCAATATTTCGGATATAATACGGTGGTTATTTCCGTATTGTAGAATTCCAGCTGGCATTTGCCTTCTGATTCCAGAATTTTTAGTTCCGTAATCAGTTCAGCTTTTGTATTCTGTGCGAATAATTTAATGCCGGGATTATCCTGTCCATGGGCTTCCACATATTTCTTGACGAAAATAATGAATTCCAGAAACGGGATGACCGCTTTTTTATTTTTTTTTGAGTATTCATCGAGAAAAAGGAGGGTGGTAAACTCCCTGTTTTCTGTATCAAGTGAACCGGGTTCGTTGAAACCCTCGTAATTAGAATTCATCTATTAATACTTTAATAGGTTTTTCGGAATAGGTCTACTAAAACTTGTTAATTTTTACCTTCTATAAATTCCGAAAGAATTCTGCGTACATCTTCGGTATCTATTTTTATCGCCACCTCGTCGTTCGCAGATAATTTCACCCTGCCAATCTGTTCTATACATATGAATTCAGGTTTGTTGTTCCGGGCTTTTTTATCCATACACATAATATCCATTATCTGGTCGATATTACAGGAATGTGGAACAGTTGTCGGCAAACCCGCTTTTTTTAAAAGATTAACCTGCCTTAAGAACTCTTCTTTGGCCAGTATACCGAGTTTGTACGACATGAAGGCTTCTGCCGCCATACCGGCTGCAATGGCTTCACCGTGGAGAAGCTTGAAACCGGAGAGAAGCTCTATGGCATGCCCGACGGTGTGGCCGTAATTAAGAATTTTGCGTAAATTCGCTTCTTCGGGGTCAAGCGAGACCACCTCGTTTTTAATTTTACAGTTTTTTTCCATGAGTGAAATGAACAGCGGTACGAAATCCCGGCTTTTCCTGTTCAGAATATCAGCCAGATTGGTTTCCAAATCTGTAAAAAGTTCCCTGTCCCGTATAATGCCGTGCTTAATTATTTCGGCCAAACCGCTTAGATAATTTTTTTCATCCAGCGACAAGAGGGTCTCGACATCTATAAATACCGCCCTGGGCTGGTGAAACGCACCTATCAGGTTTTTACCCTGGGGCACGTCGACGGCGGTTTTCCCTCCAATGCTCGAATCCGCCTGGGCAATGACGGTTGTCGGGATCTGGATGACGGGAACCCCTCTCATATACGTCGCGGCTGCAAATCCGGCAACATCACCCACGACGCCTCCGCCCAGTGCCAGTACGACACTGTCCCTTCCCAGCTGGTTTTCAAGCATTTTATCCTCTATCCACTCCTTGGTGGCCCGGGTTTTACTTTTTTCGCCATCGGGAAAAGCTATAACGGGTGCATCCATTTGACGGTCCTTGAGGCTTTGAACGAGTTTTCCCCCGTAAAGGCTCTCGACCTTTTTGTCCGTAATGATTACCTGTTTCTTCCGTTTTTTCATGTTTAAAACATATTCCGCTATCCGTTCAAACAGGCCGTTCCCTATAAAAATGCTGTATTGCAGCGGCTTAACCCGGATGGGTACTGTTATTTCCTTCACTTACTGCTCCTTATTTTCGGTTTTCTCCGGCTTTCAGCATGGAGAAAACATGCTTGATCAACTATTATTCTCCAAAAAAAAATTTATAAGAATACAAATACCGTTTCTTTGCCTCGCTGTCAATACGTTATTTTCCCGTTCGTTCACGGATTTCCTGTCATCCTCCCCCTGAATCCGCCGTTCGACGGATCAAAGATGGGCGGGTTTTACCGGCTGACATGTGTCCGGTTTCCCATCCACCGTAAAATACTAACAGAGTGATGACCCTAAAATCGGTGTTCGATGCCGTAAAACGTCCCGAGAATGCGATTTTTTTACCTTATCAACTGTTTTTGAATAGAAAATACTTGCAAATTCGCATCGTGTGTGTTACGCTATAATCGGGATTTGTTATTTTCAGGTTTTGTACAAACCTGCCGAAAATTTTTATTGGAAAAAGGGAGAGCGATGGAACCTAAAAAAGTTACAGTAAAAGATCTTGATTCTATTATCGGTGAACTTATTAAAGGCGGCGATGATTCCCGGGGAACATATCTCTACAGGGGATTCAGGCTGCAGATCAGCAAGTACAAGGCAACAGGGGCAGAGAGAACGAGCCGTCTTTATCATAAGCGGCGGGATGAAGGGCTCTGCATCCGTTGCGGCAAGAAGGTCGGTAAAAAGAATCCCAAAACGGGAAAATTATACCGTCTTTGCGACTACCATAGAAACGCCATAGACAAGAAAACCGCAAGCACTTCCAGAAAGGCCAAGAAAAAATCCGCATCAAAGTCCAAAGCAAAATCCAGGGTGAAGGCGAAAGCAAAGTCCAGAGTGAAATCCAAAGCCAGGCCGAAAGCAAAATCCAGGGCAAAGGCACGAACCAAATCCAAATCCAGGTCAAGAAAGAGATAATCCGCCATCATAAAAGGCGTTGGCTTTCCCATAAAAGGCCAACGCCTTTTTTTGTACACCTTGTATTGATTCATTAAATATTTTATAATTTTACCCATGATAAAGATGCTTGGCGGTCTGGGCCGATGGCTTATTCTCAAGTTTAAGAGTGTTTTCTACGCATTGGGGTATTTTTTTCAGATTCTTAAGGAGACACTTTTTTTTATCCAGAGAAAACAGGTCGGCTTTAAGGTATTGATCATGCAAATTTACTTTACGGGCGTAAAGGCATTAAGCATAATCACCTTTATTGCACTGGCCATGGGCGCAATCATCATCATTCAAGGCGTCACGGTATTTAACCAGTTCGGTCAGGGAAACCTGATATACGTTATTTTGACAACGATCATCACCAGGGAATTGGGACCAATCCTTACGGCTTTTATCATCATTGCCCGTTCAGGTACGGCCATTGCCACTGAATTGGGAAATATGGTTGTCACACATGAGATCGAAGCGTATGTAGCCACCGGTATAAATCCCGTATCCTATCTCATTGTTCCGAGATTCCTGGGTGTCAGTCTTTCACTCGTCTTCCTGACCATCTATTTTAACTTTGTCGGTTTATTCGGTTCCTATTTTATTACCCAGCTTATTAAACCGGTGGATTTTTTTACGTACTTTAACAGCCTGCTGGCCGTCCTTAAATTTGAAGATATACTCACATCTGTCATTAAAAGCTTTGTTTTCGGCATTATCATATCCACCGTGGCTACTTACCATGGATTAAAGGTAAAGGTGGCATCCACGGAAGTTCCCCAGATCGTAATTAAAGCGGTTGGTCATGGATTTATCTTATGCATAGTGGCCAATGTAATCATTACATTATTGTATTATATATAGGTATGTGAGGTTTTATTATATTAAATCAGGTATATATGGAAAAATTGATCGAACTTAAAAATATCCACTTTATTTCCGAGAATTTTAAAATCCTGGATGATATTTCCCTTTCATTTCAGACCGGTAAATGCTCCGTCATTATGGGGCCTTCCGGATGTGGAAAAAGCGCTTTGCTGAAAGTGATTGCCGGGATATACCCGCCTGATGAGGGCAGTTTTCTGGTAAAGGGGGAGGATTTCTTCAAACTGAATAATAAGAAACTGACGGCTTTCAGGAAAAACACGGGATTTGTATTTCAGGATTCCGCGTTATGGGCCAATTTGAACATTTACCAGAACCTGTCCCTTCCGCTCCAGTTCCATTATCCCGGATTGTCCAGGAAAGAGATTGAAACGCGGATAAACATGCTTGTCCAGAAGGTGAATTTTACCGATTCACTGCAATATAGACCGGCCCAGCTGTCTACGGGTGAACGGAAAGTACTTTCCTTCCTCCGGGCCATTATTACGGAGCCCGTCGTGCTTTTCCTGGACGAACCCACCGATTCGGTGGATTTCGAGTTTGCGCGTATTTTGAGGGACATAATCAAGGATTTCAAGGAAAAGGAGGCTACTATTGTAGCCGTTACCCACGACGCCAGCCTTATCTCCCAGATTGCGGACCAGATAATAGTCCTTCAAAAAGGGAAAATCGTTGAATCGGATTCATTCGAGAACATCAAGAAGAGCGATAATCCTTATGTAAGAACCATTTTCTCCCAGGTATTGGGTGAAGCCGCCAGCTACGATACAGACCTCCTGGACCTGCTCGATGGTTCGGACAAGCCGTAAAAACCGGCAGCTTTGGCTGAAGGATTTTTCACTGAAGGCGGTTTTTCAAGGTGTCTTGTTGACATCCGGTTCACTATTGTCTAGACTATATATGGTATGAAATTGAAGATAAGCTTCATTGAACAGCTGGTTGGCCTGTTTATCATTCTTGCCATCCTGGGCATCGTTGCCATTTTTATATTTTTAGGCGTAAACCAGAGGTGGTTCACTAAAAGTTATTATTTTAAATCCCGTTTCCTGTCCGGAAACGGACTGGAAGTCGGCATGCCCATTACTTTGAAGGGGTTCGAAGTGGGGAAACTGAGCAAGATAACCCTAGATCCTCTGGTCAGGCTGGTGGATGTCGATTTTTACATCTATGAGGATTTTTACGAAAATATATGCAAACCGAATTCCGTGATTGAAATCGCGGTCAGTCCCATAGGTCTCGGCACTTCGCTCATGTTTCATCCCGGCCATGATGAAGACAACAAATTACCGCCCCTCGCCGAGGGATCATTTATCGTTTCGTACAGGCTGGGAGGCAGGGAATTGATAGACCAGGGCCTCACGGACAGGTACGCCACGGACGACAGCATCGGCGCCCTCATCACGAATGTCGGGCCCATTATCCAGGAGGTTGAACAGCTGCTCTACTCGATTAACACGGGTATTATGCCTGAAGTACAGAAGGCCATCACGACCGGAGACAGGACAACGAAGATCGGGGCCATTGTCAGCGATATACAGGGTATCACCACGCATACAAACAATCTAATTGCTGAGCTGGATGATGAAATAAAAAAGGTGGTCAAGGATATTTCTGTGATCACGGGCGGATTCGCCAAGGTGGCCGAGGACCCCAAGGGCATCATTACAACCCTGCTGGATCCCAAGGGTTCCATTAAAACCATATTGGATGACAATAACGTCCTCTATAAAAATATCGAAGTATCACTCATCAAGATCAAGAATATAATATCCGAACTGGAGTCGTTCGCCAGGTTTATAACCAATATGACACCGCAGATAACCGGCATTCTGGAACAGGGCAGGCAGGCCCTCGATCAAGGCCAGGACGTGCTGGAAGCCCTGAAAAACAACCCATTGCTGCGGGGAGGTATAACGGAGAAAAGGGAACAACCGACTACGTTCCAAAGCTATAGGGATGAGGATTTCTGATGAAAGATATTTTTTCTTTAAAATTATGGATTATCTTTGGCCTGATTTTAACATTGCTCTCGGCCTGTTCCTCCGTTCCGCCTAAAACCGAGCAGGTGACGGAAAACAGGGATAAGGCGATTGAATACGCGGAATTCGGCAATAATTACTATAACCAGGGTATGTATGAGCAGGCACTGGAGTTTTTCAAACTCGCCCTGGCGTATAATGGCGCCATTTATAATGAGGCCGGCATTATCCAGTCCTATAATTCGATCGGGAAAATATATATGGCAAGGAGCAAACTGGACAGCGCGGAGGCCACTTTTTCAAAGGCTTTTGAAATTGCCGAGAAACTGGAAAACGCCAAATACCAGGCGCAATGCATGACAAACATAGGTGAAACCCATTTATTGCGCGGGGATGACGAAAAGGCGCTGAAATATTTTGAAAAGGCGCTTGAATTCGCCCAGAAGGGAATTCCCCAGCCGGATATGGCCATCATTTTCCATTACCTGGGTTCGGTACACAAGAAACTTGAACAATATGATCTGGCGCTTGATTATTTTTACAAGGCCCTCGGCATAAACCTGGGAAACAAGCTGTCAGAGGAAATAGCGAGTAATTATTCCATGATCGCTTCCATTTATTCACTTAAGGGGGAATATGAGCAGGCCATGCAGAATATTTCCTGGGCCCTTGAATATGACAAGAAAGTAGAACACTCCCTGGGCATTGCAAAGGACTATTATGCGATGGGGATTATTTCCCAGAAGCTGGAAAATTTCGAAGAAGCATACCTCTATTATAACAAGACTTTTTTTGTTTACAATTCCCTGGAAGTCATATATCCTAATATCGATTTTAAAAAGGAAATCCAGAGTGTTGTCATGAAAATTATTGAACTGGCCGAAAAACTGGGAAAAGAGGACGATGCCGCCAGTTTCAGGCTGTTACTGCCAAATCAAAAACCGGAATGAAAATGGTTCGTATTTTATTTGATTATTTAAAAAACCTGGAGGGGATTTTCTATGTCCTCCTGCTGTTATTCATAACGGCGGCGCTCAGCTGCGTGATTGTTTTTCCTCTCTGGTTTGTCTCGACAAATTATGCGGAGTTATATAATTATGTCATTGTCGGTATAGGGGCTTTGGCATTGTTTATCTATTTTATCATCAAGTCGGTCAGGACAAAAACTCTTCTGCCCATACTGTTTTCTTTCATATTGCTTGCACATTTAATTGGTATCTTTTTACTTTTTCTTCATAAGAATTATCTGCTTTCCGCCATCCTGGCCCTTGATTACTTCATATCGATGGAACTGTCACGGAATACCGGAATCCTGTTACCGGTATTCCGGAAGATATTGATGATTACGGCAGGTATCGGATTTCTTTATATTATTTGCGTGCTTTTTACAGGCCGGGAATGGTTTTATGGAATCCTGTACTCCGTTATCTGGCTGGCTTTCTTGTGTGTTTTGGTTTATGGAAAAAAGAAATCACTGGCATCCTGATACGATACGATTCTGTATTGTCGTTTTTTTTCTGAATGTATGTCCTTTTCTTTTCCCGGAATATTTTGAGATAAAATCGTTGACTTCAGATGATCCCCTGTTTATTCAGCTGCAGAATGATATTTCCCGGTTTTATAAGGCAAAATACCGAAGAAAGGAATCCGAACAGCCAAAGCTGGTTTTTTTTCAATACAGTATTGGCAGGAATGATGATATATTCACAATTTCGGCCCGATTGAATCTACCGTATGACGCTCTTGCCTCATTGAATCGTTTTTTGAATCCGGATGACCTGAAGGCAAGGCGCCTGCTTATTATACCGAATCAGCCGGGTATTTTTCTTTCAGAGGCGGATACAAGGAATGAACTGGAGGAATTAATGTCGGCGCGGCATCAGATGACTAAGGACTATGGGAAGCCGTGTCTTGTCAATTTTGGCGAGGAATCCATTGACATGGTTTTTTTCCCTGGAGATCGATTCCATGCCATTGAAAGGGCTTTTTTCCTGCGCATCATTTTTACTTTTCCCCTGGAAAGGGGGAGGCTTACTTCCTCTTTCGGTATGCGTATCGGACCGATAACCGGTAAAAGGGAATTCCATGGAGGTATCGACCTGGCAGCTCCCATCGGCACCAAGGTTTTTGCAGCCAATAAAGGGAAAGTGACCAAAATCGGCACGTCTCGAATCTATGGAAAATTCATAATAATTACGCATTCCAATGGCTACCAGACCCTTTACGGCCACTTAAATAAGGTCCTGATCAGGTTGAATCAAACGGTAAATTCAGGTATGATTATAGGAGAAGTGGGAACTACCGGAAGATCAACCGGACCTCATCTTCATTTTGAATTGTTAAAAAACGGTAAAGCCGTTGATCCGGAGTCGAAATTAAAAAAATAGCGGTTTAAGAGCGTATTTTAGGGTTAACATGAAATCGATATGAAAACATTTTATTTCTTCCTATTTCTACTTTCAGGGTTTTTGTTACAGTCTGTTTCCGGCTGGGGTATGGAAATTCGTGGCAATCTTACCAAAGAGGTAAACATAGAATCCACATCCGGTTTTGAACGGGATATTACCTTCAAGACAGGTGACCTGATATCCTTGAAAATCGATAAAAAAACGGAATTTTTGAACGGCCTTATCCTGGAGATTACCCTGTCTTCTTCATTGAAAAAATACGCGGAAGGATTTACCTATTATTTATTTAATAATGTTAATCCTGACCCTGATAATATCCAGAATGTCTTCACGGGTGATAAAATATTTTCAGGAATTCTTCCTGTCACCAATAAATTCTATGTCTACATACCCCTTGAACAGCTGTATAAGGACTCAATCCGGACTTCCCTGAACTCCATTGTCCTTCCTCAAATTGTAAAAGCCGGGTCATTTCCCGTTCTCTTCCAGATTCAACCCGGCATCAAGGATATTCCCAATTCCATATTACAGCGTGATTTTTATCTGAAAATCAGGCCTGAAGTGAAGAAAATAGGGTATGTTTTGCTAAAAATCATAAAACCTGAGGGTTTCGAAGATACGCCGCACACCGTATTTATTGATGATGAATTCGTGGAATCCACTGATAAATTAATACTTCTTGATTCCGGAATTCACCGTTTAAAAGTGCTGTCACCGCCATTGACAGAAGAAACCATCAGTTTTAATATAGAACCGGGGCGTACCCTTGATTTGAAAGTGCCATTGACCCATGAAAGTACGGGAATTTTGCTCGATTTATCCCCCGATGCTATTGTCTTTCTTGATGGAAAAAAGGTAGATTTTATCAAGGGAAATGTTATTCCTGTTACCGCCGGGAGCCATTCTTTACGGGTAAAAATGGGGGAATACACGGTAACGAAGAAGTTTTCGGTTAAGTCCGGAAAAAAATATACAATTTCTTTGATTTTTAACTTGGAAATCAAAGAAGATTAAAGTTATATTTTATAGTGACGATAAAAATAATGTTAGTGTTTTTTATAGTTCCCCTCCCAGTTACTATACGAACACTAACAAATAATGATAAGGCCGGTTCTGCCCAGAATCGGCCTGTCTTTTTTATATGGGGAATCAGACTTGACGACTTGACGATAATTGTGGCAATATCTAATTTATTGTATGAGCATATCCAAAAAACGTAAAATAATAATCGATATCCTTTTAGGCACGACCTTTTTTTTCGCCATTTTTATCGGCATATTCCTTGGTCTGGGATTGGCTGCCACGGTCAATTTAGGCAGGCTTGAGGATTTAACGGCATCATCGTCGGCGCTTCCCACACAAATTTATGACGTCAACGGCCGTTTGATAACGGAATTTTTTTCAGACGAGAAACGGGACCTCGTGAGTCTCGACGAGGTGCCTGATCATTTAATTAATGCCATTTTAACACGTGAGGACCGCGATTTTTATGAACATTCCGGCTTCAGTTTAAGGGGTCTTTTCCGTGCCGGCGTACACATTCTAATGGGGCAGTATTCAGGGGGCGCCAGTACCATAACCCAGCAGGTAGCGGGACATAGATACTGCGACCGGACCGAGAAAACCCTGACACGAAAACTTGTCGAATTGTGGTGGGCCCTCCAGCTGGAGAGGGAATATACGAAAGATGAAATACTTGAATTTTATATAAACGAGATGCCTTTGGGGCATGGAACCAATGGTGTGGAAGCCGCTTCCAAATTCTATTTCGGTCATTCGGTAAGGGATATTACGGTGGCTGAATCCGTCCTCCTGATCAATACATACGCCAAGCCGACGCTGTATTCCCCCATACTCAATCCGGATATTGCCCGGGCCAGGCAGATAGAAATCCTCGACCAGATGGTAAGCCTTGGGTATGTATCCCGTGCAGAAGCGGATAAGTCCTTTAACGATTACTGGAATAATTATGATTATACAAGGATCAACAGAAATCCATGGTCGGAGCGGGATGACAGGGCGCCCTGGTTTTCCTGGTATATCAACAAGGAGCTTGAAGACCTTTTCCAGGGAGCGGTGGATATATACAGGGGCGGTTTAAAGGTATACACGACACTCAATCTCGATTATCAGGAAATAGCAGATTCGCTCCTTACCAGCCAGCTGGAAAATGTCAACAGCAAATACAAGGAGAACACGTCCAACCGGCTTGAATTCGGCGATGAATTTTTTGTCCCGGTTCTCAACCTTCTTTCACTGTCCTTCAATATCAGGGATGTCTATGTCTCCGGCGGCAAACAGAAGATAAAGGCCAAGCAATTTTTCCGGGAGGACCTGAATCCTGTCATGGATATGGTAGGGACCTTGTTCGATATAAATACGGTTAAACAGTATTCGGCCAAAACTTATTTAAACGCCGAAAAGGCAATTAGAAAGAACAAGGTTGAGGGGGCATTGGTCTGTATAGACTCCAAAACGGGTTATATCTACTCCATGGTCGGCGGAAGCAGTTTCAGCTCCAGGACAAACTGGTTCAACCGGGCGGTTGATTCCAAGGTGCAACCCGGTTCTTCCTTCAAGCCGCTTTATTATTGTGCGGCTATAGAAAATGAAAAGGTAACGCCTGCCACACTGATCGTGGACAAACCGGTTATTTTCTGGAATGACGACGGCACACCGTACACCCCGATGAATTACAAGGGAAAATGGTATGGGAGCAGGTTGCTGCGGTATTGCCTGGCCCAATCCCTGAATATCCCCGCGCTGAAGGTTCTTGAGAAGATCGGGTTCGATGCCGCCATCGATGAAGCGAGTAAATTGCTCGGGGTAACCGATTTATCCGAAATCGAGCGGATTTTTCCAAGAAAATTCCCCCTAGGCCTGGGCGTGATTGAGGTG
The DNA here is from genome assembly GCA_016928415.1 of Spirochaetales bacterium. Lineage (GTDB taxonomy): Bacteria > Spirochaetota > Spirochaetia > SZUA-6 > JAFGRV01 > JAFGKU01. The sequence continues at coordinate 4,198 of JAFGKU010000086.1, read as the reverse complement.
TCTCCTCTTCAGATGGCCCGGGCGTACGCCACGTTTGCCAATGAAGGAAAAATGGTGGAACCGTTGGGCATCCGGTACATCGAAGACAGAAACGGGAAGGTCATTTTAGAACCGGAAAAGGAACTGCGCGCCAGGCAGAAGCGTCTGGAGAATCAAATGAAATTGATGAGCCCTCAAACGGCCTATATAATGACAAGTATTCTGAAAAGCAGTGTCGATTGGGGAACGCTCCATGCATGGGCGCATTTTGACCGTCCCATTGCCGGGAAGACGGGTACGACGCAGAACTGGTCCGATGCCTGGACGATCGGCTTTACTCCGCAGCTTACAACGGCTGTCTGGATAGGTTTCGACAACCCGGGCAATTCATTGGGGATCAATTTTGCCGGCGGTCTGTCAGCCGGCCCTGTCTGGGCCAAGTTTATGGCAAGGGCCCATAAGAACCTTCCGGTCGAGGAATTTAACATGCCGGGCGGCATTTCCACCATGGAGATATGCAGTAAATCCGGTTTGCTGCCCAATCCTGACGGCTCATGCGGCGATGATGTTATACAGGAAATTTTTATATCAGGGACAGAACCCAGGGAATTTTGTGATTATCATAAAAAGTTGAATGAGAACAGGGATCAAATGCTGAATGTAATCAGGAATACGATTTTACTCGAAGATGAACCCTTGGATGAGCCTTTATCGGGAATATCGGAAGGCAGCGATTCGGAAGATGACATAATCATCATCCCCAACAATCCTGATGAGAGTAATCCTTTACTGCAGTAGCTGGACAGTGAATTGAGGATATATTCATGCAGATGCCGATCAATAAAATAAAAATTTCAAAACGAATACGAAAGGACCTGGGAGATTTGAATTCGCTGGAAAACAGCATGATGAAATTCGGTCAATTCAGCCCCATTATAATAGATGTCAACAATGAACTGATTGCCGGGCATAGAAGGCTTGAGGCGGCCAAAAAACTGGGCTGGTCCACGGTTAATGTCTTTATTGTAAGAAATACAACGGATATTGAAAAGCTTGAAATTGAGCTTGAGGAAAACATTCAACGAAAAGAGCTTTCCCCTGATGAAATAGAAGACGGCTTGAACAGGCTCGATAAACTCATACATCCCAGTCTCCTGCAGAGGATCATCAATTTTTTCAAGCGTATTTTCAAAAAGCTTTTCAAACGGTAAGTGACACTTATGTCAACTGTGTTCGCATCGGCATTTTCACCCGGGCATATAACGGGCTTTTTTCAGATCTGTGATCAAAATCCGTCACCTGTGCATAAAGGATCAAAAGGAGCGGGATTAGCCTGTTCCCGGGGGGTTAACACACTGGTATCAGTCAATTATAAATCGCCTGATAGAACCGTCTGTATTTCTTTTAACGGGGTAAAAGAATATAATGCCGTTGTTTCAAAACGGGTTTTGGATATTTTTTTCAAACAATCCGGGATCAGGCCGGATTTTTCCCTTTCCATTTTCCACACGATAGATGTGCCCATGGGAGCCGGCTACGGTACAAGCGGAGCGGGAGCTTTAAGCCTTTCCCTGGCACTTGACCGGGCTTTCCATACGGACTTTTCTCCAGTGAAAATGGCGGAGATAGCCCATACGGCGGAGGTGGAGTGCAAGACGGGGCTGGGTACGGTTATTGGTGAAACTTTCGGAGGCATTGAAATAAGGGTTGAACCGGGGGCTCCCGGGACCGGAAAAATAGTCCCTATACAGCCAGTCAACTTTTATAAAATCGTTTCCCTGAATTTCGGTAAATTATCGACAAGCAGCTATTTATCCAATGAAAAGGCCGTGTTGAGAATCAATGAAACAGGAGGCCGCCTCGTCGATGTTTTACTGCAAAATCCCACTGTGGAGAATTTTATGGATTGCTCGCGGATTTTTGCGGAGGAAACGGGATTGATCACCAGGAGACTTAAGCCGCTTTTTGATTTCTTTGACGGCAAGGGGATAAGGGTGAGTATGCCCATATTCGGGGAAGGTATTTTTACCGTTGTACCTCTTGAAAAAACCGGCGAAACAGAAGCCCTGTTCCGGAAAAATAGCGGCGGCGGAGAGATTGTGATTTGTGATATAGATTTCAAAGGAGCGAGAAGCGATGAGTTTTAATATTCCTGCTTCGCATCCTAGGGCTCTGTCCCTTCATTACAGGGAAAAGATTGTCGAGGGATGCAAGGCCAATGTTGTCGCCATGGCCGGGCTTATTGCCCATGGCCGCGGCGAAGCGTTTGACTACCTTATTGAAGAGAAAACACAGCCGTTTGCCGTGGCGGCAATGGAAGCCTGTGTCGCCGCTTTTCTGCTGGCGGAAAATCCGGTAATATCGGTAAACGGAAATTTGGCGGCACTATGCGCCGAAGATACGGTGGAATTGTCCAGGTGTCTTGAATCGAAACTGGAAATAAATCTTTTTTACCGCACCCCGGACAGGGAAAAGGCCATACACGGCGTGCTTTCAAATGCCGGCGCTCAGAATATTCTGGGTGTCGATGCCCGGGCCGCCATTCCGGAACTGGAAAGCCTGAGACGGAGCGTAGACCCCGAGGGAATACTGAAGGCCGACGCCGTCCTTGTCCCGCTGGAAGACGGGGACAGGACTGAAGCATTGAAAAAAATGGGAAAATTGGTTGCGGCGATTGATTTAAACCCGTTATCCAGAACGGCACAGGCAGCGGATATCACGATTGTGGATAATGTGGTCAGGGTAATGCCGGCATTGATTAAAATGACGCAAAGAATGTCCCTTCTTCCTGAAAACGTGTTGCGTCGTATCTGTAAAAAGTATAATAATATACGTATACTGAAGAACGCCATGAAATTTATCGGCAAAAGACTGGGTAAAATTGGCATGAAAGGAACATACATTAAATACTGACCCTATGAATGAAAATGGAATTCCCAAACAACAAATTATAAATGAACTCGAAGACCGGTTGAGAGATGATATTCCCTTTGATTCCGGAAGGATACTTGGTTCCATGTGCACCGCACCTCACCTGTTTGCCAGGGAAATATTCAGCCGCTATTTGGAAAAAAACATCGGAGACCCCGGCTTATGCAGTTCCACGCGCCTGCTGGAGAATGAAGCGATCGGCATGTTAGGTGAATTACTTTACCATCGGGGTGCGAGCGGTTACATAGTAACCGGAGGGACGGAGGCGAATATTCTTGCCATGTGGACTGCCCTGAAGGCATATAAAAACAGGGGTAATGAGGTAATTGTTCCGGTAACGGCGCATTTTTCCTTTGACAAAGCCGGCGACATGCTGGGCCTGAAACTGGTCAAGGTCGGTTTGAATGACAGGAATCAAATGGACATCGGGGAAGTAAAAAAGGCCATAAACGGAAAAACGATCGCGCTCGTAGGTGTGGCCGGGAGCACCGACCTCGGCATTATCGATCCCATAACGGCATTATCCGAAATAGCGCAGGAAAATGATCTGTATCTTCATGTCGATGCCGCTTTTGGCGGTTATGTCATCCCGTTTTTAAAAGATCTGGGCTATGCCCTTGAAGATTTTGATTTCAGGCTTCCCGGGGTTCAATCCATAACCATCGATCCTCATAAAATGGGTCTCTCTCCGATACCGGCCGGCGGTATTCTTTACCGGTCCAGGAAGCTGTCCGAAGCCGTCCTGGTAAAGGTTCCCTACCTGTCCGGCGGAGAAAATGCCCATGCCACCATTGTGGGAACACGATCAGGAGCCGCGGTCCTTTCCGTATGGGCATTGTTAAAGTATCTGGGAATATCCGGGTATAAAAAAAATGTGGAAAAATGCATGGACTTAACCTTCTATCTGAAGGATCGAATCGCTGAAACGGGTGATATCGAGGCGGTTATGAATCCCGTATTGAATGTTATTGGAATCGCCTCCCCTACAATTGGTCCTGATATTCTGTCCAATGAACTCAGGAAGCGGGGGTGGGCCATATCGCTTTTTTCCGGGCACATACGGATCGTCATCATGCCGCATGTCCGTAAATCGCACATTGATCGCTTTTTAAAGGATCTTAAAGAAATTGCCGCGTTAATAAAGGAGCGTAAATTTGGATAGACACCCGTCTTTTGATATCACAGGCAGTACCGATTCCCTTCTTTCAGGCAAGCGGGTTGTTCTTTGCATTACAGGCAGTGTCGCCGCCGTCAAGGCAGCCGACGTGGCCCGCGGGCTGATGAGAAG
>JAFGKU010000085.1 GCA_016928415.1 Spirochaetales bacterium | reverse complement strand
GTTTTTTCTCCCAGTCCGCGGGAAGGCTTATTGATAATCCGTTTGAATGAAATTTCATCTTTGGGATTCAGCATGAAATAGAGGTAGGCAAGAACGTCTTTAACTTCCTCTCTTTCATAAAACCGTACCGACCCCACTATCTTGTAGGGAATGTTCAATTTGCTGAAAAGGGATTCGAACGCACGCGACTGGTAATTATTCCTGTAGCAGATGGCCGTGTGCGAAAGGCCGCCGTCGCTTAAAACCCCGGCGCAGTAACGGGCTTCCTCGTCCTCGTTGTTTGCCATGAACAGGTCGATCAACTCCCCCGGGGGATTCGACGTCCACAGTGTTTTTCCCAGGCGGTCCCTGTTGCAGCTGACAACACTGCCGGCGGCCTGTAATATATTGGAACCGGACCGGTAATTCTGTTCCAGCCTGACAATGGTGGTGTCGGGGAACATCTTGTCGAAGTCCAGTATATTCCGCACTTCCGCCCCCCGGAAACTGTAAATGGACTGGTCCTCGTCCCCCACGACGCAGAGGTAATGGCCGGGAGAATACAGTTCCTTCAGAAGATACAGCTGGGCCAGGTTGGAATCCTGGAACTCATCCACAAGTATGGTCGTAAAGCGGGACCTGTACCTGTCGCGCACCGCCGGGTTGTTTCTAAGAAGTTCCACGCTCCGGGAAAGGAGGTCGCCGAAATCAGCATTCCCCATGCTTTCCAGCCTGGTCTGGTAATTCCTGTACACTTCGAGGAACCGGTCTTCCTCGTTATTGGCCAGCTCGCTGTCATTGTACGAAAGGCATTCGTTTTTGGCCTGTTTGATTTTCGACAGGAAATACTTGCAGTAGGAAACCTTTACCCCTTTGCCCATGATGGTTTTTACCAGCCTGAGGGAATCATCGTCATCGAATATGGTAAAGTGGGGGGCCAGATTCAATAAATGGGAATTCCGCCTCAACAGCCAGGCCCCGAAGGAATGGAACGTGCGGATCATGATGTCCGACTCGGTGCTCACCATGTCCAGCACGCGGCTTTTCATCTCATTGGCCGCCTTGTTTGTAAACGTGACGGCTAAAATGGACCGGGGGTCAACTTTTTTTTCCTCTATGAGATAAGCTATTTTTGTCGTGATGACCCTCGTTTTTCCGGACCCGGCGCCGGCTAAAATGAGAAGGGGCGAACCGGAATGAAGCACCGCTTCCTGCTGCTTTTCATTGAGGGCCTGCAAATAATGCCGCATCCATACCTCTAATACATTGTTTTTTACGCAGGGCGGCTTGAAAACCCCGATGCCCGGGTAGCTTGTAATGCGGTTTAAATCCCCAAGAGGAAGCTTTTCAAGATGCCTGCATGAATGGAATTCAATATACTAGAATGCCGATATTTTATCAACTAAGTGACGAGGGTATCTGTCAACTGTGGATTCAGGCTTTTGAGACAAATATATGGGCGCCTCTAAGAACTATTGATTTATCCTGGGCAACCTCTAAAAACCCCTATTTAAAAAGGGTTTTGATTCGGCAAACGGCTCTAATAAGGAGGTTTTTAGAGGTGCCTATATGAAATAACAGCGCTATCTTAAGGATAGAAAAGCGACCTGGTGAAATCATATATGGAAGAGTAATGCAGAAGCTGGACGCCCTTCTTTTCCATTTCATCAATCAGTTTATACGGATCGTCTTCATACTTTTTGGCAGTTGTGTCCCAGTCCTGGTTATAATGCAGCAGCAAGGTGCTGAGATAGGAATCCCCGGGCCGGAATGTCGATTCCGGGGTCCGAAGCAGTTCGAATATTTTTTCCTCGGATTTCCAGGTCGTATTGTATATCCATATATCCTTTTTAGCGACGACGATGCCTACCAGTTCCACATCCAGTTCACAGCTTTCAATATCCTTCAATAAATTGGACAGGACGAAATAATCCGGAAAACTGGGCGGGGATATGCCTTCCTTCGGGTGGTTATGGATTAAATAGAACCTTCCCCTGAGCCTGTTCCTGTACAGATAGGACATCAGCTGGTCCGCATTAATCTTGACCGTTGTATTTTCAAGCGTGACCTGGGCATTAAACCCGATATCTATAAACAGCATCGTATTCCCGGATAAAATAGGGGTTGCCAGGTATATTTCCTCCCGAAGTCCCCTGATTTGCCGGATAAAGTGGAGACCTTCATCAAAAGGAACAATCATGGTTTCATAAGTCCCATCGTCCGGTGTAAAAAAATCCACTAATTTAAGCAAATATTTATTAATAGACCCGCTCATTGACAGTAAACAAAGAGAGAATACTATAAACTGTATTACATGATACAGTTTCATGACCATAATTGCCCTCTATCAATAAATTTAGTGCAAATTTTTTAAAAATCACTAGAATTCGTAAAATAATTAGAGTTTTTAGAGATAATTATCGAAATGTTATGAAAAGATGCCGTGCATGTACTGTTTTACAGCCTGATGGATCGAATTTTCCTTTAATTCCAGGGAACCCTGAAGAAAAAGGGTTACGTAATTGTTGATCATGCCAATAAACGTGAAAGTAAGGGTGTTGTTTTTGCCTTTCAGGTTTCCATGCTGTCCGGCAGCCTTGATAAACATGTCATTGATAATCCCGTACTGCCGCCGCCATGTTTCCAGGGCCATTTGAGAGGCCTTGCTCCCCGGGGCGGTAAAATTCAATCCGGTTAAAAACCTGTAAAAAACAGGCTCTTTCCCGGCAAAATCAAAATAAAGACGGACTATCTTTGTAAGGGTGAGCACCAGGTCACCGTGGTATTCCGTTGTGTTTTCAAGGGCGGCTATGTGATCCGTTGTTTTCTCACGCAGCAGGGTTTCCAGCAAACCGAGTTTACTCCCGAAATAATGGTAAAGCGTGGGCTTGGTTATGCCGGATTTATCCACTATTTCCTGTGTGCCGGTACCGTCATATCCCTTTTCCGAAAAAAGGATTAACGCGTTTTCCAGGATTCGGGAGCGAGTATCCATAGCCTCCTTATATACCAAAGCTTAACGGCGGTCAAGGATTAATCATCAGAGGCCGTCCTTCCGTACGAGCACTCTTTACCTTTGCCTGACAACACGGTAAATTGTTCAATGTGTTGACCAAAGAGGGCATCATCGACAGGGTAAAATCTCAGGGATTCCAGGAAGTCAGGATTTTTAACAGGAAGAACCTGAAGGACTTTCGGCAAGAGGGAGCTTTCCTTGAACGGCTCAAGCCGTATCTACCCGAATCGAATGACAGCCCCTGGTCCGCCATTGTCTGCGCCCTCTCCTGTTACATCCCGGATGAGAAAACTGAAGGGATACCAGGCGGTGAACCGTCTGGAAGTATTGCCCCGTTCGCGCAGCGGAATTATTATACAGAAGCGGTGGATCGGCTAAAGAAAATATTCAGGCAAATACAGTATGACCTGAAACTCACAAAAAAGAACCGCTGGATTTTCTGCAATTCACGCATCCCCGAAAAATCAATGGCCGCCGCATGCGGGCTCGGTTTTTACGGCAGGAACTCGTTGATAATCTCAAAGGAGTTAGGCTCACTTTTTGTGATAGCCGGGCTTGTACTTCCCCTGGAACTCGAACCGGATTATCCCGTGCAGCCAATCGAAGGGTTCGATGGATGCCGGGACTGCTCTGCCTGTATGAACGCCTGTCCCACGCGGGCGATTACGCACCCCGGTGTCATCGATCCTGATCTATGCCTGCAGAGCCTGTCAACCAGGCTTTCGGTTCTGCCGGATGAAATCAAACGGAAATGGGGACGGCTGCTTTACGGCTGCCAGATCTGCCAGGACGTTTGTCCGTATAACAGGCACCTGACGCAATCCACGGAAAATGTCCGCGGGCAAACCGGTCCGGAGGTGCCGCTGAAAAAGATTCTTGCCATGAACGAATCCGGGGTTAAAGCCTTTTTCAGGGGAACGGCCCTGGACAGGAACTGGATCCCGCCCGCCGCCATTCTCAGGAACGCCCTGCTGGCGGCTGCCGGCAGCCGGGACGGGTCTCTTGTTCCTTATATTGAAACCTGTTTAAAAGGAACGAATCCGGTTTTAAAGGATGCGGCGGAATGGGCGAAAGCAAAAATTCTATCCGGCTGATAATTACTTATCTCAGGATTTCCGTCGAAGTATATACCCTTCTTTTAAATTTTTATTCGTTTCGATCTCATAGTATTTCCCATGATCAGCCTTCACTACCTTATCCCCGTTTTCATCGTACAGGGTGAATTCCTTGTCTTCCAGGTAAAGCAGGTCGGGCCCGATATACTCGATGACATCCCCGGCCAGGATTTGATTCTTTACAACAAGTTCGAACCTGTCATTCCCCTTCCGCCTGCCGATGCACCCGACAAATTCATAATTCCGGATATAGGATTTCAACGTCGGTTTTTCTATCACTTCCTTATCAAAGAAAAACCCGGTGGAAAACTCCCTGTGGCTCACCTTGTACAGCTCCTCGATATACGAGGCCAGTTCCGGAACATCCCTTCCGCCCAGGCTGTCCAGGGCTTTCCTGTAGGCCCGCGTCACGATGGCCGTGTAATAAACCGATTTCATCCGCCCCTCTATTTTCACCGCGTCGACACCCGCATCCTCCAGTTCCCTCAGATGCCCGATCATGCAGAGGTCCCTTGAAGAGAGGATCGACGTGAAATTCTCCCCCTGAACAACGGGAAAATATTCACCTTTTCTCTCTTCTTCCTCCAGCACGCGGTACTTCCACCGGCAGGAATGGGCGCAATCACCCGTGTTAGCCGACCGGTCCGCCATGTACCTGCTTAAAAAGCAGCGGCCCGAATACGCCAGGCACATGGCCCCGTGGGCAAACACTTCCAGCTCAATGCCCACCCTGGCCTTGATTTCGGCGATATCGTCAAGGCGGGTCTCCCTGCCGAGAATGATCCTGGAAAATCCCAGGTCCCTGTAAAGGGAGGCCGCTTCCCTGTTGATGCAGTTGGCCTGCGTGCTCAGGTGCAGGCGGGCTTTGGGAAACCGGGTTTTTACCAGCTTCAAGGCTCCCAGGTCACTGATGATGAACACATCAAAGGGGTATTGGCTTAACCTGTCAAAATTTTCGGAAAGACGGTCCAGGTCAAGGTTATGAAAAAAGATGTTCAGTGCACAGTAAAGCTTTTTGCCGGCAGGTTTACAGGATGCCACCTTTTCATAATCATCCCACTCGAAATTTTCCGCCTTTGCTCTCAGGGAAAAATTCCTGATTCCGATATACACGGCATCCGCACCGAACAGGTAGGCGTATTTAAGTTTTTCCAGGTTTCCAGCGGGTGATACTAACTCCATGACCTGGAAGTGTACAGGATAATGAGGAAAAAGAAAAGAGGAACCATAGATGAGTTTTTTGCGCTGTACCTTTTTAGGCCATTTGTCGGGCTGCACAGGAAGCCCGGCTCTACTTCGCTCCGCTCAGATGCCGCCGTG
>JAFGKU010000084.1 GCA_016928415.1 Spirochaetales bacterium | reverse complement strand
ATGGTCCGTCTGGATCATAGCGGTAATCGTTAATTACCTGGCCGTTTTCGGCCTTGTTCCCGTAAATATTTTTACATATAATGCAACCCTCGTCGGAACGGCCTTTGAAGTCGTTCTCATATCCTTTGCCCTTGGATACAAAATCCAGCTTTTCAGAAAAGAAAAGGAAGAGGCGCAGGCCGTTCTCATCGAGCAGCAGAAAAAATCCCTGGCAACCCAGATAAAGCTGAAAAATTCATTCTCACGCTTCGTCCCAAGGGAATTCCTGCAATTTCTTAACCGTGACAGCATAGTGGATGTCAGGCTTGGAGACCAGGTACAAAAAAGCATGACGATTCTCTTTTCGGATATAAGATCCTTCACCTCCCTTTCGGAGAAAATGTCGCCTCAGGAAAATTTTAATTTCATCAATTCTTATTTCAGCCGGATAGCCCCGATAATCAGGAGATATAACGGATTTATCGACAAGTACATAGGTGATGCCATTATGGCCATATTTGACGGCGAAACAGACAAGGCGGTAGAGGCGGCAATCGCCATTCAAAACGAGATAGTGGACTATAACGATCACAGGCGTATTTCAGATTATGAACCCATAGAATCCGGCATCGGCATGCATACCGGGAGCCTTATCCTCGGAACGGTTGGAGGAGAGGAAAGAATGGATACCACGGTCATTTCAGACGTTGTAAACAGTGCCAGCCGGCTTGAAGGATTGACTCGTATCTATGGATCTCAAATCATCATCAGCGGCTATATGCGTGATCAGTTGACTGATCCATCGCAATTCAATTTCCGCCTGATAGATTTTGTCAAGGTAAAGGGCAAATCTATGCCCATGCATATTTACGAGGTACTCGATTCACTTAAGGAAGCCCGGCGGGAAGCAATCCTCAAGGTTAAACGCCACTTTGAAAAGGCGGTTCAGCTCTATCACAATAAAAAAGTAGAGGACAGCTATAAACTCTTCCATGCGTTAAAAAAACGCACCCCAGACGACAGGACGACGGATCTCTATATCAAACGCTGCAAACAGATGATTGATTACGGAATCCCCGACGGGTGGGACGGGATCACACTCGTGAACGAAAAATAAAAAATAACAGGAATTCATTATCCATGTTATCCTTGTCAAAAAGTGAATTCGATGGTATAAAAACACCATCCCCAGCCTGCCAAGTAGTCTTATATGATCGAATTCCTGACCGGATTGGGTAAAATCGAATCACCTCCATCGGGTTCATAAATTCAATATTGCTTTAGACCTTTTTTAGATTATATGCTATCATATATAACAAGCTATCTAAAAAGTGTTTTTAAGATAGCCTAAAGTTCGAAGGGGATATAATTCCATATAAGTTGCTCTGGACATTGCCCCGAAAACAGTCATATTATCAAGGAGTACGAATTCGGCCGGGGAGTGAACGGGAGTGGCAAAAAAAAGAAAATCAAAGAAAACACCTGCAAATAAAACCCCGAATTACGAAATCCACATCCAGGAAGAACCGGGTCGCGGATATGTTCAGCTCTTGATCGAAGTAAATAATGACATAGAAGAAAAGGATTTCTTCGTTTTATTCAGTTTGATCGAAGAATACAACATGATTATCTCTCTTCGGGATATTGTCGAAGCAAATTACAACATTATGAAAAAAATGCACCTCAAGGAATTATTTTATCCCAAACAGGGAACAGTCGTGTGCGTTACCGTGATCGAGGATTTTGACAAGGCTTTTATTCACTACCTGAAGATGTATTTTAAAAACAAGCTCATATACACCATCGGGAAAAAAGACAAGGAAATGCAGAAGAAGGCAGAAGCCCACCTGGAATCCATTGAAATCATAATATCCGAACTTGTGGATAATGCTTTCACTTACCCTTTTGAGAAATACCTGCGTAACAACGAAAAACTCAGTAATAAACTCAGAAACGTATCCCTTATCGATAAATACAAGAAAGTAAAACAAATTGACACAGAATACCAGTTCAATGCAACGATATTTTTTGAAGCCCAGCTTAAAAGTGAAAATAACGAACTCATTATCGGAATTTCCAATGAAGCTGAAATCAACAAGGATTCACTTGATATCATCAATAATCGGATCAATAATGATGCTCCCCTCCCCGGCCTGATCGAAGAATCCCTCTTTACCAACCCGTACAAGGAGACAAGCGGGCTGGGCCTGAGTATGGCACGAACCATCGTGGAGAGTTTGAATGGTAAAATGGCAAGCTTCTACGACGATGTATTGGGCAGGTTTATCGTTGAATTTTCCATAATACTGGATAACGGCGACCAGGTGTAAAATTCCGGGAAGGCACATCAACCCTGGATTGGACGAAAAAGTCCCTGTTCACATCTTTCCCGGTTTACAGAGAATTTCCGAAATAAATGTGTCCAGAATGTTGGCTGCATGAGACGGCTTGATTATCACAGCCGTGTCCGCTCCTTCCGCCGTTCCGCCGACGGCAACAACCGGCAGCCCGAACGGAATCAGTCCGGCATCAAGAGCCATGACCGCAATCTCGACGCAAACCTTGACGCCCTGGCCGAACATCCGCAGTGTGTTGGCCATGATCTCAGCGGGATAAATGCCCCTGAATACCCTGCACAAGCCCCGTTCGGCGCCGCTGAGTACATGGGTTGTCGTCAACACCTTTATTCCGCTTCTTAGAAGCTCCGCCCGGGTTGAATCAGACAACTCATTTTTACCCTTTTCTTCGAATCCGCAAACATGCGTCACCGCCACAGCATTTAATCCCTGCCGGTCCATACAGAAACGGGCCGTATAGCCGGAACAGGTAGCAAATACGATATGCTCAATCCCCCTTTCCTGTAAAACATGCACCGGGATTTATCCTCAATTCAAGATGAAACTGGGGAAAAACGACGGTTTGATTCTTTTCTCCCACGCCGATATTCCTGAAAATTCCGTAAAGACAATGGTTGAAAAATTACTGGAAAAACAGGAAATAAAAAAAATATTTATCTGTGAAATCGATTTTGAAAATAAATACGACAGGAAAAAATATAAGAAATTAAAGCTTTCCGATGTCAAATCAACAGAAGCCGAATTTCTTCAAATACTCGAACATAACAACCTGATTCCTTTAACCGTTTATGAAATAAGAAAAGACAGCTATTACTAAATTTTCAATTATTCCACAAAAGGCAGGTTAAGAATTTTTTTCCATAAGGCATAGGCCGGTTTTTCTTTTCCATCCGGATACCGCAGACCGATTGAATTGAATACGTCATTTTTATCCGTACCTCCCCAGCTCAATGGCTCATAATCATACAAAGACCAGTAAACCCACAACAACGGTTCCATCCTGTTCAGGCTGCCAAGCAGAAAAGCCAGATAATCCACCTGGGCTTGTTCAGAGCCGTGCAAATCTTTAACGGCTTCTCCGCAGCACACGGTAGCAAACCCGCTTTCGGCTATAATCAAAGGAAGGTCGGTATGCCCCATTATTTGCATGTAATAATCTTCCGGAATTTCATCCATTGAATAAGCCATATACGGATAAGTCGTTATGGCAAAGGCGTCCGTCTTAAAATCCTTTATAAGATTCCAATCAGGCCGATGTTTGTTCCAGGGCAAAACCCCCAAGAATTCCTCATAATGAAATGTTGGAAACATGATAATCTCATCTGAAGACTCTTTTACAACAGTATAAACATCATTATATAATGAAACGAAATTCTTGAAATCATCCGGATTTTTATGGGAATAGGATGAGATTTCAACACCGAAACAAAGGTACCTGGGATGAAAGTCCTTTACCACCCTGAGAACCATATTTTTACATGCTTCCCGAACCCTTTCATCCGCAAAACTTTGTGAGAACGGATTGTCCCGCATCCCGCCGCGGGCATCATTGAGCACGGATATCCCGATATAACCGGTTTTTAATTCGAGGGCTTTCGTCATATTAAGAAAATTCGTAAAATTGATTGTATACAAAGCCGAATCGATATCTCTCCCCTTCTCAAAATCCCAGATAATATCCGACTGGTTAAAATATACATCCGATACAGACGGAAGTTCCTTTATCAAAGCCTTAAACCGATCCTCGATATCACTCAATACAAAAATCGGGCATACGGTCATTTTAAAAGACCTGCTTTCCGGGAAGGGAATACTACTATTCGCTTTTTGTGCGGTTTCCGGGGTCGTTATGCAGGAAGAAAAAAAAACGGTAAAGCTTAAAATAATAATCCAAAATTTCATATATATTCTTTTTACCATATAAAAAATGATGGTCTTTTAAATACTTTTCAATATTCGGAAATCTCCTGTATCACGACAAAATCCGGCTCTTCCGCGATTTCCTGCCAGTTTATCTCTTCCCATTTATCTATTTGTTTAGAATAGGGCTCATACGATTCGTATTGATTAACGGCACTGGCCATGATCACTTCCCCCACCCCCTTCATGCCTTCCAGCTTCGTCCAATGAATTTTAATAATGGGAGATTTATATTCCCATGTCCCCAAAATGGTTACCCTTTCTTCATGGGGAAAAGCCTCAAAAGTTACGCGTTTGTCTAACTTCATCCTGATTTTTTTAACCCTGTTATTCACTTTAAAAATATTTTTCCTGCCATACCCGGGCAGAATCCTGATGACATTCGATCTCGAAGGCACGACGAACAAAATTTGTTCACCGACTCCGGGTCCGGATGCCGACTCAACCCAGGACGTACCCAATTTATTGTCGAAGACGCTTTCCGCTGAATACTTTCCCCATTTATCATCGGGATACGCCCTGGTTGCCGCAGGTAATTGCCTGGCGATATTGTCTTCAGAAAAAAGCAGGCCCAATTCCTTTTCAATATAATCCTGGAGACTCTCCGGCCAGAGACTGAAAAGACATAGAAAAAAGAAGCAATTAAAAAATAGAGATTTCATTTTCCCTCCTTTTTCAAGGGTTAAAATTAATACCATTATTAATTATAAATTTAAGATTGGAAAATTCAAATTAAAGAATACGGCTAAATGACCCGTTCTCTAGTTCGCTTTTGTATGTTAAGATTATATTATTATATTTTAAGGGGATCTTATTGAAAAAACCGATAACAGCCGTCCTGATAGGCGCCGGGCAGAGGGGTGCGGACGTCTATGGAAGCTACGCCCTGAAAAAGCCTGAAGATATCCGTATTATCGCAGTTGCCGAACCTGACAAGGAGAAACGGGAAGGTTTTACCGCAAGTCACTCTCTACCACCCGATAGCTCATTAACCCATTGGAAGGACCTGCTGGCAAAGGGTAAAATCGCCGATGTGGCCATTATAGCCACACCTGACGAGGACCATGTAGAACCGGCTTTATCCGCCATGACACTCGGCTACCATGTTCTCCTGGAAAAGCCGATTGCGAAATCCGCCCTTGACTGCATGAAAATAGTCAACCAGGCCCGAAAAACAGACAGAATTCTCCAGATAGCCCACGTATTACGGTATACCCATTTTTATTCGACAATCCAGAAAGTCATCACTTCCGGAGAGATGGGACGCATTGCCAACTTTTCCCTGAGGGAAAATGTTGCGTATTATCATTACGCGCATTCCTATTCTAGGGGCAACTGGCACAATCGGGACATTGCCAATCCTATGATTTTAGCAAAATGCTGCCATGATCTGGACCTCATGCGCTGGTTTTCAGGAAGCAAGGCCTTACATTTAAGCTCCTTCGGGAACCGGAAGTATTTCGGTCCTGCAAACAGGCCACACGGAGCACCGGAACGGTGCACGGACGGTTGCCCGGTGCAAAAGGACTGTCTTTACGATGCCGTACGGATTTACCTAGAGGAAATCCCCCTGAACAAAAACATCTGGCCGGCCAGCGTCATCAGCAGGGACCAGTCAAGGGAAGGAAGGCTTAACGCCCTCAAGGAGGGCCCCTACGGCCTGTGTGTATTTAATGTGAAGGATCATAATGTCGTGGACCACCAGATCGTGAATTGTGAATTTGCCAATGGAATTACCGGTACACTCACGATGCACGGTTTTTCCCACAAGGAAGGGCGGACAATCAGGATTGACGGAACAAAGGGAACCCTTATCGGGGATTTCCTGGCCGACAGGCACAGGCTGACCTTCTATACACCCCTGAACAAAGGGGAAAAAATCCTCATAGACACCAAAGCCCCCGGCGGTCACGGCGGCGGTGACCAGGGTCTGTTGAAAAGGTTTACGGACCTGGTCCGCAATCAAGACACCCGGGCAAACCACATCGATATTGACCAGGCATTGGAGGCCCATATTCTCGCTTTTGCCGCAGATTCGGCCAGGCTTGAAAACCGGGTTGTCGATATGGAAAACTATAAAAGGGAACTCGATTCCATTTTTACGCAATCTCCAGGCCGGTAAGTTTCAATTCTCTTTGAATCAGGCCATTGAAACCCCTATACTTAATATATGAGGTGATATCATGCTCAGGAAAATAATCGGCCTTATGGCCATTTACGTGTTTTTTTCAATCTGCCTGCCGGTTTTCAGCATTACAGAGGACAAATCCTTCAACGTGGAAGACCAGCAAATCAATTTTACCCTCCATTATGACAAGGGGCAGGAGGAGTGGGCAGCCTATGCCACAGCCGCTATGGAAAAAATTATCCACAGTTATATCCACTATTTATCCACAAGTTTTCCACAACCCGGAAAATATGACTTTTTTGGTAAAAATGAAGTCTATCTAAACCAGAAAGACTCTGCCATGAACGGCGTCCGTATTGGAGGATTTAACCTCTGGGACCGAATTGAAGTGGAATACGGGATAAGTCCCATCGGGAATCCGGGTCTCATTTTTCATGAAACGGGACATTTCTGGTTCGGCAGTGATCTCCATTGGATGGACGAAGGGCTGGTAAGCTTTTTACCAGTGGCCATGATGGAAGCAGGCTTCCTGGAACTCGATGAAAAGGAAGCTAACGAGGTAAAACGGCACTGGGGTTTCTGGTTCAATGATAATAAAAAAGACAAGCCATTGAGTAAGGATTTCAGGGGCCAGGACGAAGGCGACAGACAGCTCTATTATTCCAAGACATTCAAACTACAGTACATCATTTACAAGGAACTCGGTCCCGAAAAGTACCGGGAATGGGTCTCTGCCTATTATTTGATAAAGAAAAAGAAAACCGACAAATTGATCATCGATTTGTTGAACAAGTATAAAAAAATGAACTGGAAAAAATTCCTGTCCGGCTGGGTGTTCCCCGGGAAATACGGCAGCATCAGCATGGACAGTTTCACGGACCAGGACACAGACGGCCTTCTATCGGTTGAAGAGTATTATTTAAAAACCAGTCCCGACCGGTCCGACACGGACAATGATCTCCTTCCCGATAATTTCGAAATTCAGCACGGTTTGAATCCCGTAAAAAAAGAATCAGATGACAACGTAAGGAAAATGATTTCAGAACACGGCCCGTTTCCTGACGGGGACGGCAGGGAATGGGATTTTCTGCCCCACGTATTTTATATAAAACCAAAAAATGGCGAAAAACAGGTGAATTTTGGCCTTTTTTCACTCAACATGTCATTGAGGAACGGTTGTTTGTCCGTATACGCCGCTACGAGAAAACCGGTATTGCCTAGAAAGAAATATATGTTCGATCTGCTGATCGACCTGGACTTTGACAGGAACACGGACGTCGAATTTGCCTTTTGGCTTGAGAATCCCCGCATAATCTGGCGTTACACGGCACTTACAAGAACAAGCGAGATCCTCCCGGATCTACGGGGGGGAAGGGGTGAGAGCCTGGAAATAAAGGTGCCTCTTGCACGGATCGCGTCCGTGACGTCTTCCGGTAATTTCTCGAAGCAGCCCGGCAAGCCGGATTTCCAGGTCCTTCCCATAATCAGGGATGACGCTAAAAAAAAGAACCTTGATGAATGGACTCACTGGATACCGGTGAGCCTTGACACCCTGGCCGGTATTGAATCATACAATCTGATAACAGACCTGGAAACCCAGGATACAGACGCCGATCTTATCCCGGACAGGATAGAACTGAAACAGGGTCTCGACCCGACAACGAAGGACAGCCCACAAACCGTTTCCCTCTACGGCCCTTTCGTAGACGGTAAACCGCAGGAATGGTATTTATTCTCTGAACCTGTTTACGAGGATAAAAAAAATGATGCCAAGGTCAAGGGATATGATATGTTGAAGCTGCAATACCTTATAAAAAAGGATACCCTCTTTGTTGTTGTGATAACAGGATTGGAACTTAAGCCGGTAAATGATGTCTTCTTTGATATCCTTGTTGATGAAAACAATGATAACACTTCTGATCTTGATTTTGCCTTTTTCCTGGTAAATCCCCAATGGCCCTGGAAATACACGGCAAAGACAAAAAAATCAAGTTATCCACAGGATATCCACATCGGACTTGGCACGGTTATTGAAATGGCCATCCCCCTAAAAGAGATAAATTCACGGCAATTCCAGATCCTGCCTATAATAAGAAATGATAAGTCCAAGATAAATTATGATGAATGGGATCAATGGATACAGGTGAATGTAGAAAAGTAAGGGAACCGCCAGCTACAATGAGGAAACAATGATTACTTTTTCTGTAAATTATTAATAATAAGTCAAAATAAAACTTGCGTAGACATATCTTCCATCAACTTTATTTGAAAACGGCATATAAAACGCATATATTTATATAAAGGGGGATATAATTATGCAAAGGTTCCATAGATATTATTTTTTTCTCATTGGCTCCATACTTCTTCTTTTCGCTATCGGTTGCGGGAGTCCGACCGGAGACGGTGAACCGTTACCGAGTCCCAGCCCTTCACCGCCGGTCTTTGAGGCGGCATTACCCCCCGACGATGCGACGGGTACTTACCTTAACACGAATCTTATCCTCTTCTTCAATGAAAACGTAACCGCAGACAGCGGAAATATTGAAATATACAATGCGGCCGGCCCCGCCCTTTTGGAGAGCATTGCCATAGACTCCGGACAGGTGACGGGTTCTGGAACCAGGGTGATTGAAGTCAATCCCGCCTCCGATCTGCCGGTATCCGCGGATTGCTATGTGACGATCGGCAACACGGCGCTGAAGAACGCCGGCGATGTTTATTATCCCGGGATCACCGATCCTGCGGTCTGGAATTTTTCCACAGGCACGGTGACCGATTCCAATCCTCCTGCCATTGTGACCCTTACGCCGGCGGACGATACACCCAATGTTTTCGTTAATGCCAATCTTATTATTGAATTAGACGAACCTGTTGTCATGGCAACGGGAAATATTATAATTTATAATGTGTCGGATGATACGCCATTCGAGACCATTGGAGTGACCGATGCTATTATCACGGGATGGGGCACGGACACTTTCACAATCGATCCCGTGGGCACATTCATTTCCACATCTTCCTATTATGTCCAGATCGATGCTGGAGCATTTAAGGATGCGGCGAATAACTCCTTTGGCGGAATTTCTGACAAGGTTTCCTGGAATTTCACGGTCCTAGATATTGATCCGCCCGAAGTATCATCATTAACGCCCCTTGATGATGCCACAAATGTTCCATGCAGCCTTGATCTGGAGATTGAATTCAATGAAAACGTGGCCAAAGGTACAGGCAGTATATTCATATATAACGGTGCCGATGATTCGGTTTTTGAGGAAATTGACGTGGATTCCTTGCAGGTAACGGGATTCGGTTCGGATACAGTTTCCATTAATCCAACCGCCCCGTTCGTCCTGGGGTCGGATTATTATGTGTTTATAGACGCGGGTGCCATCACCGATATCTCCCTAAATAGTTATCCCGGCATATCCGACAAAACAGGATGGAATTTCACGGCCACCAATGACGGGACGGCTCCCGGGCTTTCGGGATTGTCCCCATTGGACGACGCCACAGACGTGGCCAAGGATTCCGACCTTGTCATCACATTTGACGAAAATGTGGTTGTTGCGACGGGAAATATCACGATAAAACGAATATCAGACAACAGCGATTTCAGTGTCATAGCCGTGGATTCGGGTCAGGTAACAGGCAGCGGTACAGACAGCCTTACGGTGAATCCCGCTTCAGACCTGGAATCCCTGGTGGAATACTATGTGAACATCGATGCAGGGGCCATTACCGATGAAGTTTTAAATCCATATGCGGGTATAACGGGAAATAGCACATGGAATTTCACCTGCGAGGATTATGAGGCTCCGGTTATCAATACACTTTCCCCTGCTGATAACGTGACAGATGTCGCTAAGGATGCGAATATCCTGATAACATTTGATGAAATCGTTACATCGGATTCGGGTAACATTGAAATCTGCAGGACAGCGGATGACAGCGTATTTGATTCCATTCCCGTTGGTTCGGCAACGGGAAGCGGGACCGATACCATTACGATCGATCCTTCATCCGACCTTGAATCGTCCGTCGGCTATTACGTTAAGGTACCGAATACCGCGTTCAAGGACTCTTCAGACAATTATTTTGCGGGGATTTCCGTAAAAACCGTATGGAATTTCACCTGCGAGGATTATGAAGCCCCGGTTATCAATACACTTTCCCCCACCGATAACGCAACAAATGTCGCCAAGGACACAAATTTGTCCATCACATTCAACGAAACCGTCGTAAAGGGAACGGGAAATATCACCATCTACAGGACGCTGGATGACACCGTGTTCGAGACGATCGACGTCACTTCCGGCCTTGTCACCGGCGGCGGTGGTACTACAATAACGATTAATCCGGCAGGGGAACTGGATTCATCACTCGATTTTTATGTCCAGATCGACTCCGGTGCTTTTGAAGATCAATCAAATAACGATTTTACAGGTATCGCCGACAAAACAACCTGGAATTTCAAGTCCATTGATTACATTCCCCTGTACATCCTCAGTGCCGTTTCCATGGGAAACACCAGCCTGCAGGTGAATTGTTCGGAACAGGTGGACCAGACTACGGCGAATACGGACACCAACTATACTATTCCCGGCTTGGCTGTTATATCGGCCACCAGGGATTTAACGGACCATACTAAAGTTTTACTGGTAACCGCGTCACAGTCCGACGGACAACAGTATTATTTAACGGTTGCCAATGTAACAGACAGGGGGGGCAACGTACTAACAGACCCGAAAACCAAGCAATTCTTCGGTATAGGGGCTGGTGATTCCACACCTCCGCGTCTCATTTATGCGGCCTTGATCGACAGCAATACCGTTTTGGCCCAATTCTCCGAACCGGTGGAGCAGACTACGGCCGAGACGTCTGGAAATTATGCGATTGCGAACAATCTGGATGCGGCGGTCGCCGTTTCCGGCGCGACCCGTCAAACGGATATAAGCCAGGTGTATGTCGACATTTCCTCAACCTTTACAGGAGGTCTATATACGCTTACCGTCTCCAATGTACAGGACGCTTCTACAAATGTCATTACAAGCCCGAATAACGTGGCCACATTCATAGGGGAGGGCGGAATCCCGACTAGCCTGGGAGGCGGCCCGGTAATCGTCAATCCGATGGACGAAGCAACCAACAGCTACTCTATCCTCACAAGCTATAAGGGAAGAGTCTATATAGGTCCGGCGGACACGGATGACAGGATGTTCAGCCTGAAGCCAGACGGCAGTGATCCCCAACTCATCACCTTTACCTTTACAGACAGCGATTCCACATCCACCAATATGAACGCCGTTGATGCCGGTCCGGACTTGGAAGACGGCATCGATTTTATTTGCGGCGGCACAGTTGGCGTCACGGAATACCTCGTTATCGGCCCCAATGACCCGACGGATGACCTCAATTATTTCTATTATACCCAGGATACACCGGATACAGGGAGCACCCTTAATTTCAATTATATAAATGTCAGTAGTGCATTGGGAGGTGGTTCGGACGGAGTTTCGACCATGCATGTGTTTAACGGCAGGCTTTACGTGGGCATTCCGGATTCAGGTGGCAACAAACCCTACATCCACAAGCTTGAAACAATAGAAACAACACCAACCTTCACCAACCTCGAAGGCAGGAATTTCACAAGGATCGGTACAAAACTTCTTTTAAAGAACGGCGGAAATCCGATCGGAATCGATTTCATTGGTTCGTTTGACGGGAGTCTGTACGTGGCCAATGGAGGACTCAATCAAACGGACAAGGACGGCGGAATCGTCCGTTCAACAGGCGCAAGCGCAGGTAATCCGCCGGCATGGCTTAGCAATCCCAATTCCGACTGGCTGGACATTACCCCCACCGGAGACGCCGCCTGGTATAACAGCGGCACACGATTCAATAAAGGACTCTCCCAGAGTGCCAAACTGGTTCCTTCGGACCGTGCGTTTCCGGCCATGGCCGAATTCAATGGAAAGCTTTATATTATCCGGAACACGATTACGGATACAGGAGCCTTGGACGGGTGGCAGCTATGGGAAACTGATTCCTCAAATGCGTTCAGTCTCATAGCATCAAGAGGGGATACATCCATGGGCGATACGGAAAACACACACGCAACCATGCTTATTGTCAATGACGGCAGGTTATACATTGGGTTCGACAATGCCAATGACGGCATCCAGATATGGCGGACCAAGTCACTTGTCGTGAATCCGGCAGACACCGGCGATTTCGAGCAGGTGGCAACATCCGGCCTTGGGTATCCCGGGAATAACAAAAAAATATTCAATGCACTTTCCATCTCCGATGGAGGAACCTATTATCTCTGGATTCTTTGCGGCGATACCCCTGGGGTATTAAGCGTATTCAGGACCGCAAACTAAAACCGGCTGTTGAAGCAGCCCAAATTAATAAAGGGGTGCCTGTTCCAAACAGGCACCCCTTTAGATGTGTTTTAAATTTAGCGGCCATATAAATAAATTTGAAAAGCGTATTATTTGAAGACAGAAAAATGAAACCAAACAGCTTTTTCTGCATGTTTGTGGCATACCTATCATCGGTTTTATAAACTGATCAACTCCTTAAAAAATAACCATTACTGGATCGATAATCATGGAGAATTTCTCGGGAACTCGTCAGGAAAGCCAAGTTCATGCCGAAGTAAACAAGCGGGTGATGCAGGTTTTTATTTAAACGAAAAAGAAAGACGCTGCTGGAATTGACCTTGATGGTCTCGATAATACGGGGGATGGGAACATGCCGGATTTTTATTGCCATAAATGGTACTGACACTGCAAAAATCACATGAGTAAGGGCAACCTTATGTGGTCAGGATCGGTATAACATTGACAAAATCTCTTTTCTTATTTCCAAGGTTTATAATAAAGGGAAAACATTCCAGATTGGTCTGTGGTCCAACATATTTTTTCTTCAGACGGCCTTCACGGAAATCGTTGGGCAGCACAGGCCAAACTTCTTCACCTTCGCCTATTACAACTGAGTCCGCATGCATTAAAGCTTCTTCGGGCATAACAGTCGGATGTATCCCCACCAAATCGCAAACCTCACCAAAATCAATATTTTCGATTTCTTCCTTGATGGCTTTTACGCTATGTTCCGGAGGAGTCACCACGTTCAATAAAGAAAGGGTGATATTGGGTATACGTAATGCCTTTTTGGCTTTTTTATCAGGGTTACTGACCGGAAAAATCAGCAATATTTTAATGACCCCTTCTTTCTTCTAAAGGATAGAATAAATTAGCGAATAAACATTAATTAAGGTAAGTTTTTATAGTCAAATATCTGAACTTTAACTGTTTGTATGATAAAAAATATAAAGATCTACAATATAGCGGGTGCGCTTTTAAGACCATAATTTTTTATTAACGGTTCCGGACAGCCCCTATATCCGGGGAAAAGTGAAAAGACCGGCATTGATAGACATCCGAATATATGCCAAATACTATTTTGTTATATTAATAATCGTTCCGTCTGTCTGAAATTTACATTCCTTATAATCCCTGTAAAAAATGTTGCAGAAAATAGAAAAACATATTATTATTTTCATACCCTATGGCTTTTCAGGCCATTTAAATGGGGGTAGGGGTTATGTATGAAAAAAATATTTTTATTTCTAGCACTTATTATTTTTCTCTTCAGTAGCTGCGGCGTTGATGAAAAACTCTTTAAAGAATCGAAGTTTGACTGGCCGGTCTGGCGGGGGCCGAATGCTGACGGTATCTTTGCCAATGAAACAATAAATCCCGAAGCTGTACCGACGGTATTGAAAGAAGAGTGGAACACCTACGTGGGTGTCGGTTTTTCCTCGATGGTCACACGCGGGGAAGTACTCTATACAATGGGAAATTTCGAGTTGAAGGATACCGTTTATTGCCTGAACCATAGAACGGGTAAAATTCTCTGGAGTTATTCCTATGATTGCGAACTCGGCAGTTATCCCGGACCCAATTCAACGCCTGCCTTGCACGGTGATAAACTTATCACGTTAAGCAAGTTCGGTGACCTGTTTTGCTTCAATGCCAGAACCGGATGGGTAATCTGGAAAAAGCAGCTTGTGGAAGATTATGGTGTAAAGGAACAGGAATATGGTTTTGCCGGCAGTCCCCTTGTTTATGAAAATACAATTATTCTGAACGCTATGACTCATGGGTTGGCGTTGGACCTCGAAAATGGTGATATTATCTGGAAAAGTGGTGATGATGTCGGAGGATACGCAACCCCGGTTTTATTTGATTACGGCGGCAGCACGAATGTGATGATTTTCGGGCAAAAGGCACTTTATGCCGTTAATCCTCAAAACGGTAAACTTCTATGGTCGTTTTCATGGGAAACAGAATATGATGCAAACGTCGCTGATCCGATTATTGTCGGCTCAAGGGTTTTTATAAATTCCGGATACAATAAAGGCTCTGCGTGCATTGATTTTACAGATAATAAACCCGTCCTCGTCTGGAAGAATAGGACTATTAAAAGCCATTTTGGTAATTGCATCTACACTGATGGATTTATCTACGGGGTAGACGGGCAAGTGACCTACCGCAACGCCAGTTATAAATGCGTTGAATTCGATACGGGTAAGGAAATATGGTCCCAGGTATTGCCTTTCGGATCCCTTATTTCCACAAAAGAATATCTTGTCTGTGTTTCCGAGAAAGGCCACATTACCATTGCCGATCTTTCATCAAAGCATTTCACGCAAAGATATAGTACAAAAATAAGCGGTACACAATTCCGGAGTATGCCCATATTGAATGATCAAAGATTATTTTTAAAGGACTCTGCCAAGGGCATTCTCTATTGCCTAAGCCTGAAATAAATTTAAGTCTTCTGCGCCATAAACATAAGAAATTCTGTTGCCTTTTACAATTTTCGGTGGGTTGCGTAAAATTAGAAAATTTTGGTAATTTACATTTTCTACAATAAATATGTAATCAAATAATATTTATAAATTTTTTATAAATTCGCTTGAGAGTGCTTGATTTTATTAATTTTTACGTTAAAATGAATTAAAAATAACATTATTTAGAAAAGGGGAAAAAATGTTGGTTAAAAAACAAGTATTTCAATTTTGCGTGATTCTTTTGTTATCGGCCATGAGTATTTCAATACTCAATGCTTCTCCGGAAACATCAACCGGTCTTTTAGGTGAATATTTTAACGATATGAACCTGAATGCATTGAAATTGAAACGGGTCGACAAGTCCATTAATTTTGAATGGACGGACGGAAAGGGATCTCCCGCGCAGGCACTGATTTCAGATGACCATTTCAGCGTTCGCTGGACGGGTGAGGTGGAAGCACCGAGTACGGGCAATTACACATTTTACGTACTGTCAGATGACGGCGTTCGTTTATGGATAGACGGTCAATTGATCATCGATGCCTGGTATGACCACAGCGGGGAGGTTTCAAGCACCATGCCAATCGCTTTGGAAAAAGGTAAAAAATACCCAATCCGGCTTGAATACTATGAAAATACGGGCGGTGCCATTGTAAAGCTGTCGTGGGATTATCAATCCATAAAGCAGGTTATCCCGCAGGAACGATTATCACCGGCCAATTCTCATTTAAACGGCACAGGTCTCACCGGTCATTATTATGATTTACCCAATCCTGATAATTTACTGGTAAGGACATTGAAAAAGATAAGACTTGATAAAACGGTTAAATTTTACTGGGCATATGATAGTCCCATCGAAGGCCTTATTAATGCAGATTATTTTTACGTGAAATGGACGGGTAAGCTGCAAAGTGAATATAATGAAACCTATACACTGTGGCTTCATGCGGATAATTACACCAGGGTCACAATAAATGATAAAGTCATTATGAATAACTTCGTCAATTATAATCCGAACAATGCCACCCCGGGAGAGGATTTTCTTTCGGTGACCTATAATTTTGTCAAAGGGGTATCCTATAACATAACAATAGAATATCTGGATATCCATAGAAAAGCTGACGGCTCTATCTTTAACGGTTGGGCCATGATCGATCTTGAATGGTCCGGCCCTTCCACACCAAGGCAAAACATTCCTGCACGATGCCTGACCCCGGTATTATCGGAAGGCAAAGGCAATGGTTTCACGGCAGAATATTTTAATGACCCGAACCTCACAGATCTTAAAACAATACAACTCGATCCCTATCTTTCACATGATTTTTCTTCAGAAAGCCCTCTATCCGGTATGATCGATGATACTCATTACAGTATTCGCTGGACAGGGGACCTGTTTGTCCCTGTATCGGGCAATTATACGTTTTATACAACTTTTAATGACGGGATAAGGCTATGGGTCGATGGAACGCTCTTAATCGACCAATGGCAGTCCCAGCCTGTCTCCTTATACAGCAACACCATCAATTTAAATGGTAACAAAAAATACTCCGTCAGAGTAGAGCATTTCAGTCAATCCTCTTCAGGATACTGTAAACTGGAATGGGCCGGTCCTTCGGTTTCAAGGGGTGTTATTTGGCCAACCTATGTGTATGCCAATGAACTGAACAGGCAAAACGGCCTGACTGCCGAATATTTTAATGATATCACTTTGACAAACCGTCAATTCCTAAGACAGGATAAAAATATCAAATTCATCTGGGGAAGCGATTCTCCGCATCCCTCAGTCAATGCGGACCATTTCAGCGTACGCTGGGATGGGGGTGTGATACCTCCTTATGATGGTGACTATGTTTTCCATGCAAGGGCGAATGACGGTGTAAGGGTATGGATAAACAATACCCTTGTCATAGATGAATGGCATGACAATGCGCAAATGGTAGAATACAATTCCTTACCTATTTCATTGACCGCAGGAATCCCCTGCCCATTGAAAGTCGAATATTATGAGAATACGGGAAACGCCGAAATTCAAATTGGTTGGACAGACCCCTCGGGTTGCAAGGAATACATTCCCTATCAATATCAAATCGTGGATATTGGTATCCCTGCCGCCCCATTGTCTCTTTCAGTTCTACAAGCAACAGAAAGCAGCATCCAGTTATCCTGGGAACCGGGCACAGACAACCGGGGAATCAACAGGTATGATATCAAGTACCATACCGGTAACAATGAAGATGCGATGACATACACGGAGGCTGCGTCTTGTACATTAAAGCTGCTCAAACCCGATGCTGCCTACACGATTGCCGTCCGCTCTGTGGATAACACCGGGAATACAAGTGACTGGTCGACAATCACCGCGACAACCACTCCTGCAGACTGCACAGACTGGAATCCGGGTATCCCCTATGTACCCGGAGACAAGGTTATTTATGAAAATAAAGTATGGGAAGCCCATGAAACAAATGCCAATAAAATCCCGGGAAGCATAGGCTTTTATGAAAGCGGCATCACCAAAAAAATTACTAGCGATCCTTGGAAATTTACATATGAAAATGTATTCGTTCTTGTCGAAGAGGATTTTTATCCGGCAATAGAGGAAAACCTGATACGTTATGTAAATGATGTGGAAAGTAATTTTAACGCGACCCTCGTCATTAAAAGGGGCCATTGGTTAACAGCGGGTGAATTAAGACAGGATATACGCAATCTTTACAATAACTCCTTACTAAACGGGGTTATTCTCGTTGGCCCGTTCCCCGAAATGCATTATAAAAAGAAAACGGATGAGGTCATCCACAGGCATCCTTTCTATTTCTTTACCGAAGACCTGGACGCACAATTTTTCGACGAAGACAAGGACGGGCTTTACGACCGCCACACATGGGAAGGGGATGATACCACCAAGCTATTGGAATCCGAGATATGGGCAGCCCTGATGATTCCCCATTCGGGTGATCAGGTAAACGAAATAAATCGATATTTGGAAAAAACCCACGAATACTATGAAGGTACTTATATATTTGATAAAAAAGGAGTCATCGCCGCTCCAATGGGTTATCCGACAGATCCCAAAGCAGAAGCAAGTATCTGGATAAACAATTACGCCTCGTTTGAAACGGGAGACATCCATATGGTTAAAATTGATGCCCAGGGGATAAAACAAGACCTTTACCCGGAATATTATTTGAATGCTTTGGGTTCAAAGCGGTATCAGATCGCCTATATATCAAGCCATGCAGGCGGCCTTTCGCATTCTTTTGATGCACCTGCAGGTGGCGACGGAAACGTATGGTCCAGGGATGTCTATGAAATCAACCAGAATTTCGGTTCATTATTAACTTTAATAAACGGCTGCCATGCAGGGGATTTTGCCATTTCACCTCACCGAAATCTGGGGAAAAGTTATGTATTCGGAAAAGGTATAGGGCTTTCCTGTATTTGCATGCCGAAATCCGTCACCCTGTTTTTTTATCAATCCATTGTGGAGTTTTTATCGGATAGAAAACTTTCCCTTTCGGAGGCATACTATAAATGGAAAAATTATTTTGAAAATCCCGTGATTATAAATGAGCCTTATCCATACAGCGACGAAGAATATTTCTTCGGTACAATGTTATACGGGAATCCGTTTATAAGGTTTAAATAATAAAATATGATTGGGGCTGTT
>JAFGKU010000083.1 GCA_016928415.1 Spirochaetales bacterium | reverse complement strand
TTTTATTTTTTCAATTTTTGCTTCTATGCCATTTTCTTCAAGTTTGTCACTGTATTTTTTTTTATTAAGCAGGCCGTCAATCTTTTCTTTGAATTTCATAAAATTGACGGGTTTTACCATATAATCATCGGCATGGGCTTTCAATGATTCTATGGCATTGTCTTCAGTACTGTAGCCGGTCAGCATAATTATATATAAATCAGGATATATTCTCTTTAATTCAGCCAGAACCTGTGTTCCTTTAATACCCGGCATCCGAATATCCAATATGACAATATCCACAATGTTTATTTTATATAATATATTTAAAGCTTCCATACCATCTTTCGCCTCTAAAATTTCATATTCGCGAAAAAATTCCTTGAACTCATTACGAAACTCATTATCATCATCAACCAGAAGAATATTATATGGCATCTTAAAAACCCTGATAAAATTATATCTCAAAATATATATATAATAAAGTCCTAAAAAATAAAATTATAAGGGGCGAATTTTTTATATGCCCGCTTTTTTGGTCCAACGAGGAGGCAACTTAATATTTTTTTTTTGGCCGACGATGTCAAAGGCCTTTTCGGAGTCCGTATTTCTTCCACCTCTATAAACTCTTTATTGGCAATTTGCTTCTTTGTTATAAATCAGTCTTCTATGAAAAATAATAGAAGTCGTATAGGAGGGTGAATTTACGTTAATTCCCGTTCAACGCCCATTGAATCTGTTTCCTTTTCATGTGTTTTGTGGAATTTTACCATGGTATGGTGATAAGGTAAAAAAGGTGAGGATTTAAGGAGTGATTTTCTGATAGACAGGAACCATTATGAGGCCGGTATAAAATTCAGCGACATCGATGAAAGCCAAAAGGAACTCATTACCGGGCAAATCAAGGATACTTTCCGTTTGCAGGCGGGTGTTCCCAAAGCTTAGTTTCCTTCCATAAAATCCGACAGTATACGTATCAGAGCCGTGACCGGATACGGCTTTTGAAGAAAACTCACGCGCGATTCATGGCTGAATTCCGCCATGACCTGGTTTTCGCTGTAACCGCTTGTAATGACAACCGGTATATCGTCCCGGATTTTCCTCAATTCCTTCAAGGTTTCGTATCCGTTCATGCGAGGCATCGTGTAATCAAGCAGTATGCAATCGATTTTGTCCTCGTGTTCCCTGAATTTACTTACCGCCTCGAGTCCGTCAGCCGCGCAATATATCGTAAAGCCATTCTTTTCAATGATTTTTTTTACTGTTTTGAGCAAATCCATTTCATCGTCGACAATCAGAACAGCACCCGTCCGCTCACTGTCGGGAGTTTTTTCCGTCCGGTGCGGAACATTTTGCGGCTGCTTAATCATGGGAAAGAGAATTTTAAAGGCCGTGCCATTTTTAATCGAGCTTTTAATATAAATGAATCCGCCGTGCGCCGATACTATCCCGTAAACGGCCGCCAATCCCAGCCCTCTCCCGGCAAACTTTGTCGAAAAAAAAGGATCAAAAATTCTGGAAAGAACCGATTGCTCCATACCGGTTCCATTGTCCTTTACTTCAAGGCTGACATAAACATTCCGGCCCGGCCTTTTGCCGGTAAAATCGGCAGGGCCTTGCCTGTCACTGTAGTCGGCCTTTCCCGTGACGATTTTTATGGTACCTCTTTTTTCAGCCATCGCTTCTGTGGAATTTATGACGAGGTTCAGCATCATCTGCATGATCTGGGACTCGTCCGCCGATATGAAGAGGGGATTCCTTCCCAGTGTGTATTCGATCTCCGTCCCATGCAAAACGGATGCCGTTAAAACCGGCTCCATTTCGCCTACAAGAATCGACAGGTCGAATGGCTTGAATTCAAAAGTCCCTTTTCCGGCAAACGCGAGCATCTGCCGGCAGAGTTTGGCCGCAACGCCCGAGGCTTTTCTGATATCCTCCATGTTTTCCCGGATGAGGGAAGTATCGTTTAAATTTGAAAGCGAGAGATCCGCACATCCGAGAATAACCGTAAGAAGATTGTTAAAGTCATGGGCAATTCCTCCCGCCATGACGCCAAGGCTTTGAAGTTTCTGTACCTGAAGCATTCGTTCTTCAATGATCCGGTTGGCGGCTTCCGTCTTTTTCAGCTCCGTGATGTCATTGATAACGGCCATGACGGCCTTGATATTGCGGTCCGCGTCACGCACTGGTGAAAAACTCACTTCGGCATCAAGTTTCGAACCATCCTTTTTGATCAATTGGCATTGACCGGATTGGGTTATACCCATTGAAAGGGCCCGGGACATGATCCCCTCGGCTTTGGGCCTGTCCGTTTCACGGATAAATTGAAATACGTCATCAGCATCGGTGACAGGTCCGGTTGTGGCATTAAAACCCAGTATTACCGATGTAACCTGGTTGGCTGAAATAATTCTTCCCTTTCGATCCAGAAGAACGATACCGGACGGTATGGATTCGACAAGGGTCCGGTAATGATCCTCGCTTTCCCTCAAGGCCTTTTCAGCCTCCCGCAGCGGGCTGACGTCCATTGCAGCCACCCGGATCTGATTTTCGGCATTGCCAAGGATGGATACGCCCTCCAAATAAACGTGGATGGTTTTGCCGTCTTTCCCGTTCATCAAAATTTCACACGGCACCTTGGTTTTTTTATCCAGAACATCATTAAGAAATCGGTTGAAATCACTCAGGCATGTCGGAACGACGAAATTCTGGATATTTTGGCCGATGAAAAATGATTTATTCACGCCGAGAGTCAATATTATGGATAAATTCGCTTCCAAAACAACACCCAGGCTGTTGATTGTAAAGTAACCGGAAGGCGCATAATGGTATAATTCGGCATACTTTTCATAGTATGATTCCATCTCGTCCCTTATTCGCCTTATTTCCGAATTCTGCATTTCAAGTTCTATCTGGTGTACTTCCAATTCGTAAACCAGCTTGCGCACCTCTTCCTCGTTTTTGAGGAGGTCGGAAAAAGCACTGTTTTTATTCCATTCCTCTTCCGCCAGATTCCTGATCTCCCGGGGCAGTTTCTCCGGGATGAGATATGAGTTGCGCCTGATTAATTCATCATATTTTCTGCGTCCATCTGGCATTTTGGACCTTCTTTCTGGATTACATCATCAATATTAAGTCAGTTGCCTGCTGATGATTTTTAATCCGTTTCATTCAGTACCTGGAAAACATTATTACCACACCGGTTGTTTTCCGTCTGTCGTCGAGAAGAGGTACGGCTTCAAGATTCAACGGTATCGAAGCTTGATTGGGTTTTTCAAGCGTGCATTGCAGGCGAAAGGAGGGTTTTTTCAAAACCATAACGGCATGGAAAGGAGATTGTCCGTCGGACAGGGGCAAACCGTTCCCGTCGGTGATGAGGAAGGCGGGATCGTTATAAAGCCGATTTACCATTTCCGAAGCGGTGAGTTCGAAAAGCTTTTCACTTGCCGTGTTGGCAAAGGTTATCCTGCCGGTAGTATCCGTGACGAGAATTCCTTTCGGAAGCGAGTCAAATACGAGGGTAAGGTGTTCTTTCCTGTCTCTGAGGGTTTTTTCAAGATTTTTTGCGAGTGTGATTTCTCCGAAGGTTATGACGAGTCCGTCGATCCTGTTTTCAAATGTCCTGTACGGCATGATGCGCATTGTGTAATAATGTTGATCCTTTGTTTTAACCGTTTTTTCAATGAAAACGAGTGTTTCAAGGACGTTCCTCATATCCGGGACAAGATTGTCGTATTCAAGGTTGCAGTTTATGTCCGTGATGGGCCTGTTGATGTCACTCTGGATGAGATGGAATATCTTTGTCGACTGTGTGGTGAAACGCCGGATGTTCAGGTTGTTGTCCAGGAAAATCGTGGCTATATCCGTACTGTTAAGGAGGTTTTTCATATCGTTGTCAGCCTGTGTCAATTCATCCAGTTTGGATTTTAATTCCTCGTTCACGGATATGAGTTCCTCGTTAAGAGACTGCATCTCTTCCTTGGATGTCATCAGTTCCTCGTTCGTGCTCTGCAGTTCCTCGTTCATTGACTGGAGTTCTTCATTGGAAATTTGGATTTCCTCACGGGAAGCCTGGTTTTCCGCGATGGTCGTGACCAGGCAATCCCTGGCGTATTGGAGGTCTCGTTCCAGCTCCCTTATTGTATCCTCCGAGCCGGCAGGATCCGTGTTCGTATGGTTGTCCCTTGTTGCCGCTTTTTCGGTAAACCGGTTTTCCCGGAATACGACAAGAAACAAGCGAACGGAATTATCCGCCGTGTTTATCGGTTTAACCGTGATGTCCGTATGCCTGACCAAATCCGCATCCCTTATCCGCAGGTCCTTAAGGACAATTGCTTGCCTGTTATCAATAGCTTTCCTGATTGCCGTTCCGATATCATACCTGATCCCGCCCTTGATCATGGAAAAAAGGTTCATCGTGGCCTTGCCGGCGGCCGGCTCAAGGAAATTTCCCGTTTTGCCGCTCAAATAAAGAATTTCTCCCGTTGCATTCACGAGAACGGCGGGAGGGGTAAACGCGTCTATCAATAAACGTTCCGTTGTGGTTTTCAGGTTGTCTACCACACGGGGTGTCCCAATCAATGTTCCTGAATATTTTAGAATTTTCCGGGAGTTATAGGATGAGGGAAAAAAGATATAATCGTATTGTTCGCTGATTGCCGGCTCCCTCCGTTTGTAAATTTTCCATTTGCCGTTAAGCGTCGCGAAAAGACTGGTATGCTTGCCCACGCTTTCGGAGGAGCCGAGAAAAAGAATACCCTGTTTTTCAAGGGCATAATGAAAGAGGGGAATGAGCCTGTTCTGGGATTCGGAATCAAGGTAGATCAGGAGGTTCCTGCAGCAGAGAAGATTGATCCTGGTGAATGGCGGATCCTGGATTACGTTGTGACGGGCGAAGACAACCATTTCACGGATTTCCTTTTTAACCTTGAATGTCGAGTTCTCATGAATGAAATGCGCCCGCAGGCGTTGCGGTGAAATGGAGGCGGTTATGCTTTCCGGATATATTCCCTGGCGGGCTTTTTCTATACCGTCGCCGTCTATATCCGTGGCAAAAATCGTGATCTTAAATGGATGTCCGTTTTCGCCGGATGACAACAATTCCTTGAGAATTATCGCAATCGAATAGGCTTCCTCACCGGTGGAACATCCCGGTATCCACACCCGTAATGCTGTAATGCCGGTATTTTCGCTCAACAGTGACGGTAAGACTTTGTTTTTCAATTCGGTAAAAGCGCCGGGATCCCTGAAAAAATTGGTTACCCCGATCAGGAGTTCCTTGAAAAGCAAATCCAGTTCATGGGGATTTTCCTCAAGATACTGTGTATAACGCTTAATGCTATCAAATTTATGGATTTCCATTCTGCGGATGATTCTTCGGGATATGGTATTCTCCTTATAGGAAGATAAATCCTTGCCGGTATGCCGTTTA
Source organism: Spirochaetales bacterium (assembly GCA_016928415.1). Lineage (GTDB taxonomy): Bacteria > Spirochaetota > Spirochaetia > SZUA-6 > JAFGRV01 > JAFGKU01. The sequence continues at coordinate 104 of JAFGKU010000083.1, read as the reverse complement.
AGCAGGGATAAAATTTTTTGACGCTTCCGGCTTTCGTGTGGACGCTCCGCTGACAAATTTGATAGTATTGGGCTATGGATGATAAAACATTATACCAAAAGATG
>JAFGKU010000006.1 GCA_016928415.1 Spirochaetales bacterium | reverse complement strand
TTTTGTATTATTTCTGGGGTAAATTGATTTTTATCCAATCCCTAAGTCATTGTTCTATTTGGATTTAGGGGACAGCGGGAATTACTCTCGGAAGGGAACCTTATCATTCCACTTTTCCCGGGTGCGAGGGTCCGGAATGCCTTGTCGCGAGCCATGTTCCGAAACAAAGCACGGTCGGGTCCTTGAAGGAAAAAACAAGCCGTATACAGCCGTCTTCCCAGAGAAAATTGATTAATTCCATGACAAACATATCTTCGTTGGACCAGTATCCCCTAAGCGCCACCGCGTATGTTTTACCATCGGTAGATGTTCTGTACACGTTATCCAGGCCGATGCCGGCCTGCTTTAAATGAAGATTGTTCCAGTCAAGCGATACTTCAGCCGTTTCGCCTGTAAACGCGAACCGGACGTTTTCTAAAAAACCGTCTGTGCTTTCGAAACTGATTTTTTTACCGGATATTTCCCGGGCTTTGCCGGGCAGCGGTTTTACGGGTGATTTCAGGGGAGTACTGATTTGATTTATTGTTTCTGAAAGAAAGTGTTGGGCATCGGGATTTTCGGGAAGGGCAGTATCCGACAGGACAGCCGGTAATATGAATTGGTTGAAAAGAATGAGTTCTTTGCCGGATTGCTCCCTTGATGAGGTGAAAACAACAACCAGGTCCTTTTCCGGGTGACAGAAAAGAAACTGGCCGCCTGAGCCGGTGGCAAAATAATATTTCAAATCAGGGTTGACCCACCATTGATAACCGTAATGTAAATTCATGGTACCTGATTCGGCAACCGGCACATGGGCCCGCGAGGACTCCTTTACCCAGCCGGACGGAATTATCTGCTTGCCGTCCCATTGGCCGTCACGGAGATAGAGATAACCTATTTTGGCCAGGTCCAGGGGTCGAAGAAATAGTCCCTTGTATCCCTGTGTGGCGCCGTGGTCTGCCGTCAACCAGGTGAACCGGGTTATCCCCAGTGGTTTAAACAGGTACTTGTCTGCCAGTTCAACCGTTTTCATGCACGTCTGTTTTTGAATAATGACAGACAGTAAGTGGGATGCCCCATTGTTATAACGGAATTCCTCACCGGGGCTTTTTATCATGGGTTGGTCCAGGATGTACTGGACCCAGTCCGATGAGTGCTGAACATTGACCGTCTCCGCATCCCTGAATCTCAATCCCGTGGTCATTGTGAACAAATTACGGACCGTTATTGCCGATTTGCGGGAATCCGGGTATTGAAAGGTTTTTTCGGGAAACAGGTCAATCACCTTCCGGTCCAAACCTATGGGTTTGGATGGATTGGTACAATTGTTTTTATCCCCGGCGATGCCCCAAAGTGCTGACACGACGCTTTTTGTAACGGAATAACAGAAATGCTCCGTATCGGCTGAATAGGGAGGAACTGTTGCATCCAGAACGATGTATCCGTTTCTTATTATAAGGAGCGTGTCAAAAAGGATTTTTGAATTGATGGTGAAATCCAGCATGTTCGCAAGTTTTTCAGAATCCATTCCCTGCGATTCGGGAGTGGCCTTCTCCCATCCTTCAGCCGGCCATGCCGCTTTCTTCATTCCGCAGTTTGAAAGGAAGAGAGAAAGGAATATTATCAGTATTACCGGGAATTGCTTATAAAAATTATTTTTCATACAGGAAACTTATTCAAGCATTTCTTCTATGTTTTTGGGAAAGAAATTTTTCAGCCGTTCCAGGTCGTGTGCGCTGACGGTTGATTCCTTTTCAAAAATCAGTTCAGCATTCGTATTTTTCAACTTGTTGAGCAGGCTGAATATGACGAACAGGAAAATTTTCAGGCCGGCCTTCGGCAGCTTGTCGATGTATTTGACGAGGTTGCCACGGGAAATTTTAAAGATAATAACCTTCCCGTTTGCAATGGCATTGGCCAGTCTCGGGGTGTCCATGAACATGGACGCTTCACCGAATATATCGCCCTTTTGAATCTGTCCGATGGCAATTTCTTCGTTTTCCGTCCCCGACAGCCTGATGTCCACTTTCCCGTCGATAATGCCGAAGATATATTCATCAATTTCCTTTTGTTTGACAATCACTTCTTTATCATCGTACTGGATGAAATCACAGATATACATCAATTCCTTTATTTCTGAAACCAACAGGTCCTGAAAAGCGGTGACCTCGTTCAGTTTATGCAGATATGTTTCTTTTTTATCGTTCAGGTTTAAAATAACTGGCCTCCCTTAAATAAAATCGTTCAATGTACCCTTTAATTAAAATCCTCTTTTCAAATTTGTTCAAGTCCTTTTTTCAGGGATGTTTCTTTTTTAATTGCCGGCGGATACTTCTTATTCATATTTCCGGATGTAATATCTCCCCTGTAACAGGGAGAATATCTCATCTACAATGGGCATTACCCCTTTCATGGTCAGGTGAACACCATCCCTGATTCGAGCCTTCCACCGCTTGCCGTTTATAGTAATCGTCTTTTTCAATTTGCCGTCTTCATCCAGATACATGGGTTTTGTATTGATGTAAATGCTGTTTTTCCTTCGCAGGCATACTTTTTCATAAACGGCGTTTAGAGATTCAATCCTTTCATTGAATCCCGGCCTGCCCATGGGCGGCAGTCCTATCCAGAATACAAAATCAACATGGCTTTCCAGGAGAGAGAGAAAATTGTCAACTCTTTGTTCGTAAATGCTGAACCAGTCATCGGTGCCAAAGGTATAAACGCGCCCGCCGCTCACACAATTCTGGGCATCATTGGTCCCCATGAAGATGAAAACGACCCTGTAGTTTTTTTCGGCAAGGAATTCGGTCACGTAATAAGGCCAGTTATAGAAATCGGGACGCGTCAAACCGCTTGATGTTTTGTAGTGAAAAGTAAAATTCAGGGACCTGTAATTTTTTAGCTCCGATTTCAACTGGAAATAAATGCTGCCGCCGGCCATGGAATCCCCGATAAACAGCGCCTCAAGCGGTGTTTCTTCAGAAAAGGAGAATTTACTGATAAAAGGGAGTCCGTGTAAATCGAATCCATATTTTACGCGCACATCATTGAAATAACGGGGATTCATGCTGAGAACGGCATTCATGATTATTTTTGCCCGTTGAGTTTCGCCGTGCATGAAATAAATTTCCGCTTTCAAGGCCCTGATTACATCCGGCGGTTGTCCTGAAAAGCCTGTTTTTTCAGCGTAGGCAAGCGCCTCGTCCAGTTTTTTCGTCCTGATCAGGCACACAATCAACTCTATCTCCGCATCTTTATACCTTTTATCCAGGGAAAGTACTTTCCTGAAATCAATCAGGGCATCCTCAAAATTTTCGATTCTTCGATAGGCCAGGCCGCGCTTGTAATGGGCCGTCGTGTTATCCGGGTCTAAATCAACGATAATCGTGTAATAAAGAAGAGCTTTCCCCCAGAGTCCCTCGGCGTAGGCTTTATCCGCCGTATAAAAAAGCCCTGATATTTTTTTGTCATCGATGGCTCCGGCCCGAAACAGGATAAGCAAAAACAGGAATATGGTCAGAATTCCCCTTGTTCTTGACAGGCGCGCAATGATGTTTAACTCCGGCATAAGTCCTCTTTATATTATATATCGGCCGGGTTTCCTGAGAACACCGGGATTTCAATTTAAATTAAATCATTAATACCCAGTTTTTTTCTGTATTCCGTCGGGGTCAGGCCCGAATGCTTTTTTACCGCCTTATAGAAGTAATTGGGATCCTGGTAGCCCACCATATGGGCAACATCACTGATCTTCAGATTCGGGTCTTTCAACAGTTCCAGGGCTTTTTCTATCCGCATGTTGATGAGGTATTCGATAAATCCCTTACCCACGACCTGCTTGAATACCTTTGAAAAATAGGTGACTCCCATGAACACCTTGTTCGCCACATCCTGAAGGGTTAACTCCTTATTGAAATGGCGGTTCATGAAATTGATGGCTTTCTGTATTCTGAAATCCATGCTTTCGTCCTCGACGGGGAGTACGGCGTCCCCGGAGAGTATTTCCTGCAGTTTCCCCACTTCAAGTTTGAGTTGGGCATTCGTTTTTGCCAGGTCTTTTGTCCTTTCATTAGCGGTAATTTCCAGGTTGAGGACGAGGTCCCTGATTTTTTTCAATAATGTGGACCCTTTAAGCGAACTGCTTAACCGGTTGACAAGCATGTCGTTTATGTTGCCGGTCCAGTTATCAATCTTGAACAGGATATATCCCATGCGGTCTTCACCGTAAAAGAGGCATTGCACAACGTATGTAAACTTCCCCGTCCGGCTGAGCAGGCTTCTTTGGGGTACGAGGTCCGGGGTGGGGAAAGATTTGCCGTAATTTGCAGGGTCTATCCGTCCTTTTTCGTCGAAAGCGAGTATCATTCGGGAATTTTGCCCGGGTTTTTCCGGATTGTCAAACAGGGATAAAAAACAGGCCGGAATGTCTATTGAGGGAAAGCTTAAATATATTATGTCCATCTGCTCCTTCAGGTTGAGGGCAATATGAAGTGCCTCGCTGATGTTCTGCAGCTGTTCCTCCTTGTAAGAAAGCACGATTTTACTGGATAGTTCCGTACCGAAATACAGTTCGCCCATCATCGCTCTGGCCTGGAGAAAAATATCTTCCGCATTTAATATGCGCCGTTTGTCATTAATAAAGGGCAGTATCCTCGATCTTATGACAAGCAGGATTTCGGTTAAATCCTGCTTATTGGCATTTTTTTCAATGGCATGGGAGAGGAATTCTTTCCAGAGATTGAAAAAAGGGTTCGAATTATCCTTCATTATGGCGTAAAACAGCGAATCCAGGATACTCAGCAACAGGGAGAGCATCCATTTATCCCTGAACGGGTGGGAAGGGGCCAGCCTGTCCTGAATATATTCCCTGATATCCGATTTTATCGCAGCGACAGCTTTATTCTCTGAAGAACCGGGCATCCGGGTAAAATTTTTAAGCCGGCATCCGCACGATTCCCTGACAACGAGTTTTGAAGTAAGAATTTGCACGGGCTCAACCGTCCTGCCGAGGAGCAGGTCATGAATCATCCGGCAGGCATTCTCTCCCTGTTCATAGATTGGCTGGTTGACGGTGGTCAGGGGAGGCTCTACCACCTTGCTCGTTATGATGTCATCATACCCGATAACCGCCACGTCTTCCGGTACGGAAATGTTCCTCAATCGCAGCGCATTAATGGCACCGATGGCCGCATCGTCATTATTGGCTATAAAGGCATCGAATTTAACCCCGCGTTCATCAATCAGAGTTGCGATGGCGTTCGTGCCGGCGGAAAGGCTGAATTGATCCTCGATGATAAGTTCCTTCTCTATGGGTATGCCGCAGGCGGATAAAACATCCCGGTAGGATTGCCAGCGGCCTTCCGCATCGGGCACGTTTTCCGGACCCCTCAGGAGGGCTATTCTCCTGTAGCCATGATCGTCAATAAGGTGCCTGATGGATTCCTCCATTCCCCGTTTATTGTCAATCATTATGGAAGGTATATTGTCCAGCTGCATTCCAACGCTCACCATCGGTATTCCTGAATAGCGTTTGCAGAACTCCATCATCTGGGAACGGGTTGCATGCGTTCCCAGCATTTGTGAGAAGATGATGAGTCCGTCGCAATTCCCATTGTTGATAAACTCATATACCGTATTTTTACAGTTATCGAAGCTGGAGGGTGAATGCAGCCGGCCGCCCGCGAAGCATAGAAGGTTAAGCCCGTGCCTGTCTGCGTAACGGGATATTCCATTGAGAATATTGCAATGAAAAGCGGAGCCCGTCACCTCTATGAGAATTCCGATTTTCAAAGAATTTTTCTTCTTTTCCACGTTTTCCTTATTCCATGTCCGTAAAGCCGTATTTTTTCTTCCGGTATTCACTCGGTGAACACTTGAGGCTTTTCCTGATAACCTTGTAAAAATAATTCGGGTCCGGATAACCAACCATGGATGCGATCTCCCTGATTTTCAGCTCGGGATTCCTGAGAAGCAATAATGCCTTCTGCAGCCTGATGGACTGGATGTATTCCGTCAACCCCTTCCCCACGTTTTTCTTGAAAATTCGTGAAAGATAGGTGCCCTCAAGGGCTACGAGGTTGGACAGTTTTTCCAGGGAGAGGTCCTGGTTGTAATGCTCCTCAATGTACCTTAGAACCTTGGTTATCCGCAGGTCCTGGTAAAGTCCGTGTTTCTCTGTTTTAACATGTTCAGTCAGGATATCCTGAAGGATCTTTACTTCCTTTTGAAGCTGTGTGTTCGATTTTGTAAGTATGGATTTTCTTGCCGCGACAAGGTCTTCCAGGGTTACCGCCTGGCTTTTGATTTTCTCGATTAAAAGGGTTCCCTTCAGCGCGCTGCTTACGGCGCTTCTAAAAAGCTCGTAGATATTGTATTCCCATAAATCATGGTTCAAAATAATGTATCCCAGGGTCTCTGAGCCGTAAAACAGGGATTCGACTATGAGAATGGATTTCCCATTTAAATCCAGCCATCCTGTCTCCGGCAACAGGTTCGTGGCGGGGAACGAAACCGGTTTTGTATCCTGTAAAAGATTTTTATTATTGGCGTACGCAAAAATCAGTATCGCTTTTTCCGCGGGAGCTTCGGTATTTTCGAACAGATTGATAAAGCATTTATTGATGTCCATGTACGGTAAAAAGCGGAGTATTGTCGCCATCTGCTCCGGGATGGATTTTGCCGTGTGCATCAGGTCGCTCATTACCCTCAGGTCACTGGCCTTGCCCACCTGCATTGTTTTTTTCAGTATTTCGCTGCCCCAAAGTACGTTTTCAAAAATACCCAATGCGGCGAAGAACAGGTTCCCCGTTTTATAGAGGTCCTCCGCATTTTCCAGCTGGGACATTGTATAATTCCTCAGAATAAAAAGAATTTCCAGGATAACCTCTTTTTTACAGCCGGTGTTATCCATGGCCGCAATGAATTTTTCCCATTTATTAAGGAAACCGGTTTCCTTTTCACCGATTTCATCCCAAAGCGCCTTGTGAATTTCCCTTACGAGACTTTCGAAATTTATATGGAGGCTTCTGAACCAGTTCAGATTGACTATCAGTGCTTTTATATCGGCAATTACGGGTTCAACCGAAGGTGTTTTTGATATGTGTTCGGTTTCCTTCCGGCTCAGCGGTATGGTCACTTTCAATGGGCAGCCGCATGATTCCCTTATTATCGCCGTGGATTGCAGGCTGTTTTTAAAAGGAATTTTTTCTCCGTTCGTCCACCTGTGCAGCAGTTCACATCCCAGTCTGCCCTGTTCGTACAGATTCTGGTCCACCGTCGTTAAGCCCGGGTAGGAATATTTTCCGAGAATGATATTATCAAAACCCACTACGGCAATTTCCCCGGGCACGGAAATGCCCCTGGATGAGAGTTCCGTTATGGCTCCCAGGGCCGTATCGTCATTCGGGGCGATGATGAGGTCAAAGTCAACCTTGCGCTTGTCCATCAATGTACGGACACCTTCAATCCCCGCCGTTACACCAAAGACGTTGTTGACTATTCTCTGCGAATTAACATTGATTTTGAATTCCTTGAGTGCCTGTATGCATAGATAAAACCTGTCATTGGCGTTATAGGCCTTTTCCGGTCCCTTGAATAAGGCGGGTTTGCTGAATTTATGTTCCTTGATGAGGTGGACCAGGAGCCTGGAAATGCCGTTTTCATTGTCGCAAATAACAGACGGGATACCCTCAAGTTCCGTACCGACGCAGACCACGGGCAGTTTAAAATTACGCTTAAGGAAGTCCTTGAATTCCGCGGGATAGATAAAATTGGAAACCGAGCCAAACACGATTATCCCATCAAAAACGGTGTGATTCATGAGGCTGAAAAGAATATTCCGGTTATAATCATATTTGTTCGGAGAATTTATGGGACCGGTGACGAAAATAAGAAGGTTTATGCCGTTGCTGGCGGCATAATCCGAAATGCCGTTCAGGATTTCTGTGTGGTAAAAGGAATTGTGGGCATCGATGGCAATGGCAAAAGTTTTGTTCTCTTTTTTTTTACTTTCATGCATGGATAGTGTGCCGGAAATGTAATCCTTTCTTTTAATCAAAATTATATATATTTTAGTTTATAGGAATAATATGTTCAATACGGCCTCAAAATCCACTCCATTTGCCCTTTGCTTTTTTCAGGCATTTTTGTATAATTTATAGTGGGAATATAACACGCCGGCAATGAAACAATGGGGCTGCTTTTTCTTTCCGGACGTTCATTATAAAAAAATATAAATAATTCTCGTTAAAAAAAGGAGAGTTAATTATGATATCAAAACCAAGAATAATGGTAGTTGAAGATACCTATATTGTGGCCAAGGACATCCAGGATACCTTGAGTGAGCTTGGTTACCTCGTGTCCGAAATTGCCTCATCGGGCAAGGAAGCGATGGAGGTGGCCGGCCAGAACAAGCCCGACCTGGTGCTTATGGACATTAAACTTTCGGGTAATATGGACGGGATTGAGACAGCCTCTCAGCTTCAGGAGAGGTATGATGTTCCGGTTATTTATCTCACCGCCTACGCGGACAACCATATTCTTGAACGGGCTAAAAGAACCCAGCCGTGCGGCTATATTATAAAACCCTATAAAAAGATGGAGCTTCATTCCACTATCGAAATGGCTCTCTATAAATCTAAAATGGAAAATTTCCTGAAAAGCAGGGAAGAACTCATGTCCACCACTTTAAGGAGCATCAGCAATGCCGTCATTACGGTGGATGTAAAGGGTAATCTTACTTTTTTAAATCCCGTTGCGGAAAAATTATTCGGTTTATCATTGGGAAGTTCCTACGGTAAATCCATCAATGACGTTTATATGGTCCTTGAAGACAAAACCAATGAAGTACTGGAGAATCCCGTGTTCAAGGTTTTGGAGGCAGGCGACACGGTCGAACTGGAAAATCATCTGTTGCAGACCAACGACAACAGGAAAATACAGGCATTCCAGAGCATATCTCCCATCCAGAACGAAATGGGTGAAATTCTCGGCGGTGTAGTTATCATCCGGGATATCACGGAACAGAAACTTCTTCAGGAAGAACTGTTGAAAGCCCAGAAACTTGAATCACTGACGAGTCTGGCCGGGGGGATAGCCCATAAATTCAATAATTTGCTGACTGTAATCATTGGAAACACCAATTTGTTGAAAGTGAATATGAAAACCACGGATACTAGCCTGAAAGCTTTCTCTGAAATGGAAGAAGCGGTTACCAAGGCCAAAGACCTGACTTCACAGCTGCTGTCTTTTTCAGAAGGCAATAAACTGACAATAAAGACTGTTTCCCCTTTTGATTTAATGAAGAAAACAATCGAATCGTTTTTTATCAGCCCTCTTATAGATTTTCAGTACAGGATTGCCAATGATCTCTGGTTTGTTGATATTGATGACATCCAGATTTCACGGGTTTTTTTCAATCTGATTAAAAATATTTATCTCACCAGGAATGAAAGAATAAAGATAACTATTGATATGGTTAATTTCGTACCGGATGAGCGCATTCTTTTGCCTTTGAAAAATGAGCGGTATGTTAAAATATCCATTAAAAGCAGTGATCCCTCGGTTTCTAAAGACAGCCTGAATGGGCTTCTGGACCCCTACTTTTCATCCAAGTCATACGAAACAAGCCTGGAATTGGCTGCAACCTACGCCACTATTAAAAATCACAACGGATATGTTGCCATCAACTCATCAGCCGGGGAAGGAACCGGCGTCGATATTTACCTGCCGGCTTCTCAAAAAAAGGCCCCTCCAACAGGTGGTACAAAAAAGAGAAAGCAGGAGCTGCAGAAGCGTATTTTAGTGATGGATGACCAGGAGCTGGTACGGATTATCGCCGGAAAAATGTTGAATCATTTCGGATATGAGGTGGAATTTGCCCGGCACGGCAAGGAAGCGCTGGACCTGTATAAAAAGGCCCTTGAAAATGAAAAATATTTTGACTGTGTGATTCTGGATTTGACCATTGAAGTTGGTATGGGCGGGAAAGAAACCCTGAAAAAGCTTCTGGAACTTGACCCCGATGTAAAGGCCATTGTCTCTTCGGGTTATTCCAATGATCCGATTATCTACGATTATAAATCACACGGATTTAAAGGCGTTATAATCAAACCTTATGAATTGTCTGACCTGAACAGGATCCTGCACAATATTATAAACAGCGACTGAACAAAAAAAAAGGCCTACCTCGGTAGGCCATTAAACCCTGCTTAAATCTGTTGATAAGATAATAGGTTTTAACCGGGAAGTCAAGTTTTTAAACAAAATAAATGAATTTTATATATTAGATATAGTAGACCTTAAAGACTATGTTTTTTTCCTGGGCAACCTCAAAAAATTCCGAATTTATATCAGAAATTAACTGAAAAGGTTTGTACGGCGCTGCCTACAATTGTATGGGTTCCATCCATGACATTGATAATTGCCATAAACAGGCCCAGACCTAATTCGTTTTTAGGAATTTTCCAGGTAATTCGTCCGTTTTTATCCGAGTCAAAATTGAGACTTACTACTTCACGCTTTTTTATTTTTCCGGCTTGTGTGATATCCAGTACGGCCTGATAGGTATTTTTTCTACCTTTGTATTGGAAATCCACACCGATTTCGACAACCGCCTCCGTCAGTAAGGTAGAGATGGATAAATTGATTGTATTTTCCTTTTCAAGTGTGTCAAGCGGTGGAGGATTGATATTTTCAGTTGTCGTTTCCAGGTATAACCTGAAATTCAGCGTTTTATATCCCAGGGGATGAGAAAGATTGCCGCTGTCATATACGCCGATGCCGATGGCGGCGTAATGAACGCCCTTGCCGAACCATTGAATCAGGTTCTGGTTGGTATATTCGATGAACACATTTTTCCAGAGCCATGAATCGCTTTTTGCCGTGCCTAAATCCACAAGTGTATAGGATTCCGGGACCCAGTTTCCCCCGTCCGCTTTTATCCAGCATGCCAGTTTTAGTGACCTGCCTCTAAGCTTGTTGGCAATCACATTGCCTGCCGATATGTTCAACCCTATCTGCCCCTTGAAGACGGTGAAGGTCAGGCGTGCATCGGTATGTATGATGATATTTTCAATCGTGATTGTCTGGGCAAAGACCGCCGGTATTAAAGTAAACAGAAAAAGGATTAAAATGAACAGGAATACGTTTCGTTTCATTTATATATAATATTAAACCATTCTCAGCACAAATTCAACTCACTGGGTCATTCTTACCATGAACCATGTGGCGGTCCGTCACCAGGGCAGGGGATTGCCTGACAGTTCCTCCTGCCAGAATTGAACGAGCCGCTTTACATGTTCTCCGGGTAAAACACCGGAAGAAGCCGAGATATTCGTTTCCAGTTGTTGAACGGTCTTCACGCCTGGTATGACCGTGGAGACGGCATCAAAAGCCAGCACGAAGCGCAATGCCGCCTGGACCATACCCGTGGAATCATCTGCGAGAAAATTTATTTTTTCCAGCAGCGCGGCGCGCCGGTTTATGATATCCTCGCTCCAGCGCTTCCTGATATCGGTGAAGGCACTTTTTTTACCGTATTTCCCCGTCAGCCAGCCGGAATCTAGCGGGACCTTGATTATCAGACCCACGCCTTTTTCCTGCGCGGCTGTAAACGCCTTTTCCGTTTCCTGGTGAAAAATATTGAAAAGGACCTCCATTACCCGGCTTTCCGTGGTATTTAAAACTTCGGACATTTCACGGCTCGAATCAACGGATGAACCGTAAGCCCTTATTTTACCTTCCTGTTTGAGTTTTTCAAACTCTTCATATACGGGACTGTTCCCATTGAGGTATTCGAAAGGCGGATTGTGCAGAATTACGGAATCAATGTAATCTGTCTGCAGGCGCTTTAAACTGGCTTCTACCGAGGAACGCAGGGCAATATGGCTGAAATCGGTATTTCCTTCGGCATCATGGCCGAATTTCGTGTTGATGACGGTTTTGTCACGGATACCTTTCAGCGCCTTGCCCAGTATCTCTTCACTTTTACCGTTTCCGTAGCCGGGGGCCGTATCGAAAAAATTTATACCGCGGTCATAACCCGTTTTTACCAGGGTTATCGCGTCATTTTCCGTCATGCGTCCTGACCGGCATTCGTCGCCTGCCTGCCAGGCGCCGAATCCGATTTCGGTAACTTCCAGGCCGGTATTGCCTAATTTTCTTTTTTTCATTGGATACCTCGATGCCGGTATTATAATCATGTGTGAATTTTTCTGCAAGCGGCGGTGCCTGCTTTTACTATTGAGGCAGAGGTTCTCTCAGCGGTTTTCGATGACCTTAACGATTCGCTTGTTGACAATGGTTGATATCAGAATGATGGCGAACAACAGCCAGGAAACGGCGCTGGTTGTGTAGGGAAGAAAAAAAGCGGCTTTAAAAAGCCCTTTAAATTTTATCATCCTGTTGTTCAGTAAAATCGCCAGGGGAATGGCAAAAAGGTGCTGGGTCAGGGAACCGAATATCAGAAGCAGGAAGGTTATCCAGAGACTGCGCCAGAACGCTACGTCTTCGGTAAGGAGTTGTGCATAATTGCTGAGACCCACAAAAATCGGTTCACCCATGCCGGAACATGCCTGGAACGATATATACTGGGAGAAACAAATGGGGAACACGCTGAAGAGGAGGAAAATGATGATGTACGGGCTTTCGAAAATGTAAGGCTCCCAGTTTTGTTGGCGTAATTTCCTTCTTATCATCTATTCTACCCCTTCAAGCTTCCTGCCACGAAATTATCGATAATTTTACCGGAAAAGATTAAAAATACGATCATTAAGGGTATAAAGGAGATTGCCGTTGCCAGCATGATGGTGCCGTGTCCTCCCCGGGCGCCCAGGTTGCCGTTCATTGAGTGGAGAATTACAGGAATGGTAAACGAGTTTTTGCTGGGCAGCATGGCCGGGGCAGTCATGAAGTCGTTCCATGAAGTGATGAACATGACGGTGCCCATGATACCTATGGGACCTGACATTGTGGGGAAAACGATTTTCATGAGAATTTGGAATCCGTTCAATCCGTCAATCCTGGCCGAGTCCATCAGATGGACAGGTATGCCTGTTTTTATGAATTCCGTCATCATGAAGACACCGAAGGCATTGGCTATGGGAGGAACCACAAGGGGAAGATATGTATCTATCCATTTTATGGTTACCATCATCTTAAACAATGGAATGATGTTTAAAAACCTCGGGATCATCAGGCTTTGCAGGATAATGCTGAAAATCAGGCCTTTGGATTTGAATTCATAAAGGGCAAAGGCAAAACCGGTCATCGTGCAGAAGAATATCTGTGTGGTGGTTGCCATGGTGGCTATCAGGACGCTGTTGATTATGGCTCTGAAGAAATAAACATTAATATATATAGGTTAGGTTTCAATTTTCAAGTTTTTTTTAAAAAATCTTGATTTTCCCGGTAATTTATAAATAATTATTTTTTTTTCGTCCACTGTTACTCCTTCAGCGCTTATATACCAGTAAACACTTTATTTTTTTGGAGGTATTATGAACAGTTTAAATTCAGTACTTTTAGAGGGAAATCTCGTCAGGGACCCCGAGATCAGCTACACGCCGAAAGGCACGGCACTGTGTAAATTTACCATCGCCACGAACAGGAGTTTCAAGCTGGAGGATGAGTATCAAAAGGAGGTTTCCTATTTCTCCATTGTAACCTGGACAAAACTGGCCGAAGTCTGCAAGGAGTACCTGGGCAAGGGAAGGGGAGTCAGGGTAGTCGGCAGGTTAAAGCAGGACCGCTGGGAAACCACTGATGGTAAAACAAAATCCGCCGTTCACGTCGTTGCTGAGCATGTTGAGTTCAAGCCGGATTTCAAGAAATCACAGCCACAGGCTGTTAAAAATGATGAGAAAGCCGTTGCTAATGCCGTTTCCTACTGAGTTTGGCTTCTACGCCCGGGATCGATCAACCGATCCCGGGCTAATCGTTTTTTATCGGCCAATTCGATTCTATATTTTGCTTGATTGTTTCATAGGGAAGTGCTCCCTGGAGCCGCATATAGGATTTTCCCTTGTAAAAAAGCATGATTGTCGGAATATTGTAAACGTTATGCATGGCGGCTATTTCCCCTTTTTGGTCGGTATCTATCTTGACCGTGATCATTCTGTCGGTAAATTCCTTTGCTATCCTTTCGATGGTAGGTCCAACAATTTTACAGGGTCCGCACCAATCCGCGTAGAAATCAACTAAAACCGGCTTATCAGCCGTATTGATCAGGTCCTTGAATGATTTGGGCAGGCTTGCTTTGTCGGTCATCGTACTTCTCCTGGTATTCTTTCAACTCGAATTTAGCTATAAGCACCTCTAAAAACCACCTTTTTGGCAACCATCCGAATGAAAAAATTTTTTAAAAATCGGGTTTTTTAGATGTCGCATAAAGTTAATAATATTTTAAAAAGAAAGCAAGCCGTTACGGGAACAATTCAATACTGCCTGGATGTCCTGCCGGATAAAAAAACCCTGCTGATTTAGCAAATTCAGCAGGGTTTGGAATGGAATATTGTCCTGCACCGCAGGATTTAATGACAGGAGGATGACTTGAAAAACTTACTTATACTTGTTTTTCTTGGCATTCATTGATATAAAAACTTTTATCCATTAAAAGTTACAGATTATTTTAAAAAAAGAAGCAAGAATTTGTTTTTCACGCTTCTCTATATTATACTGTTGATAGGTGCCTTTTTAGCGTCATATTATGATCGGTGCCTTTACTTTAATCATGAAAAGGACTAGACGTACAACAATCGGTCTGCTCATCAATGCCATAAATGGAAGATACCAGGAAAAATTATGGCCGGGGGTGCTCGCTGCCGCAAAAGAACACAGCGCCAATTGCCTTTTATTTATAGGACAGACCTATGGCACGCATCTTACCTATCATTACCAGCATAATATAGTATATGAGCTTATCAATAAAAAGCTTGTTGACGGTCTGGTCATCGTCTCCGGTGTTATCAGTGTTTCACCCACCCACAAGGAATTTGTCCGTTTTTTGTCCAGGTTCAAAGGGTTCCCTTCGGTAAGTATTACAATGAAATTAGACGGTGTCCCGACCATTATGATAGACAATACGGTGGGGTTCGCTCAACTGATTGAACACTTGATCCAGGCCCATCATCACAGGCGGATTGCCTTTATCCAGGGTCCGGAAAACAATTATGATGCCCTGATAAGGTTCCAGACTTACCAGGACGTGCTGGCGAGAAACAATATCGAATATGACCCGCTATTGGTACAGCGTGGAAATTTTGTAGAACAGTCAGGTTATGAATCCGTCATGCGCTTCTCTGATAAAAACGTGGATTACACTGCTTTGGTTTCCTCGAATGATGAGATGGCCCTCGGCGCCATCCGGGCATTGAGGGAAAAAGGCGTTAAGATACCGGAGGATGTTGCCATTGTCGGTTTTGACGATATACAGGAAGCCCAATACAACAACATCCCCTTGTCCACGGTCCGTCAGCCCATTTTTGAACAGGGAAAGATGGCGGCCGAGATTCTTCTTGCACGGATCAATGGAGAACCTGTTGAAGAAAACCTGGTTATGCCTACGGATATGGTTCTCAGGCATTCCTGCGGTTGTTTCCTGGACTCCATTATTCAGCTGGAAAGCAAAGCGGAGAATATTTCCCAATCGAAAGATCTCCCAATCGACAAAAAGGAATTACAGATCGAGCTTGTAAAGAATATAGATAATATACTGGAACAAACCGCATACAATCGGTTTAACTTGAAGAACTGGGCTGCCGAAATATCCAGGACTTTGATCGGGTGCCTGGATGGGGAACCGGGAGTGAATTTTTTGTATATCTTGCAGAAAATCATGATAGATCTCATCAAGGAGAAGAAAGATGTGGATATCCTCCAGAAAGTAATCACGGTAATTCATGAATTTCTGAAACAATATAAAATGAGCGCCGAACGGCGGGATTCGGTTAATGACCTTTTACACAATGCCAGGATTCTGATTGCCGGCAGCATGAAAACGGAACAGGCGACGCTGAGAATAAATTTCGGCATTAATATGTGGCTATTGAGTTATGTGGTCCAGGAATTGATTACAAGATTCGATATTAAACAACTCATACAGGCCATTTATTCCCAATTCCCTTCAATCGGGATACATACCTGTTTTGTTGTGCTGTATAAGAACCCTGTAACTCATTTTCCTACAAAGGAATGGCGTATCCCGGACCACTCCCGTCTTGTTTTGGGATACACGGAAAAAGGAAGGAAAACATATGAAGGGTTTTTTAAAACAGAAACCCTTCTCCCCGAAAACTTCCTGCCTGACGAAAACCTGTTTTCCTATGCCGTAATGCCCCTTTTTTTCAAGGAAGAACAATACGGGTATTTCATATTCAGTATTTCCGATGTGGAACCGGTCATTTATGAGATTCTCCAGACTCAAATTTCGAGTGCCTTGAAAGGGTCTTTATTGTTCAAGGAGAGAATGCAGGCGGAAATGGAATTGATGGATACCCTTAAAAAACTGGAAATTTCAAATAAAAAATTCATGGACTTATCCATCAAGGATGAATTGACGGGCCTTTTCAACCGGCGCGGATTTCTTTCCCTCGGAAGGCAGTATTATGATATGGCAAAACGGAACAGCAAGGATTTTGTCCTTTTTTTCGCAGACCTGGACGATTTAAAACTCATAAATGATACTTACGGCCACGATGAAGGCGACCTGACCCTGCTGGCTGCATCGAAAATACTCAGCGATACATTCCGTACGGATGATATTATAGCACGGTACGGGGGTGATGAATTTACAGCGATTGTCCCTGACAAGGGGATTAATTTAATAAGTGAGATCGAATCAAGATTATATAAAAGCATCGACCTGTATAATAAAAAATCCAACAAGCCTTACGTTCTTTCCCTCAGCATGGGCTCGGTCATCTACAATGATGAGTCACGCAGCCTGGGATTTGAAGAACTCCTTGCTTTGGCGGACCGGAATTTATATGAGATTAAAATGAAACATAAAAATAACTCCTTGGACTGAAAAAGGGTGCAAAATGGATATTTTAGTGAATATCGGTTTGTCATTTATACCTGTTTTTGTCGCTGTGGACGCCCTGGGAGTTCTTCCCATATACATTTCGTTCACAGTGGAAATGGATAAAAAGGAAAAGCATAAAATTATTTTCCAGTCCGTGATAACGGCCATTTCCCTGGCAATTGTATTCATTTTCCTTGGAAAATGGATTTTTAACATACTGGCTATTTCAATCGGCGATTTTATGATTGCAGGCGGTATAATCCTTTTTGCCATTGCATTGATGGATTTATTGAGTTCCACAAAAAGGAGAAGAATCCCGTCCAAGGACCTCGGATTTGTACCTTTGGGAACCCCCCTGATTGTCGGTCCGGGCGTTTTAACGACATCTTTGCTGTTATTGGACCAGTTCGGCATCATTTATACCCTGGTATCCGTGGTTTTGAATGTTATATTGGCCGGATTGATTTTTTTAGTATCCGGTTTTCTCCATAAAATCCTGGGAGAGGCAGGGGCCAAGGCACTCAGTAAAATGACAAATCTCCTCCTTGCGGCCATTGCCGTAATGATGGTTCGGAAGGGACTCCTGCTTTTTTTATGATAGAGGGATGGCGCCAGGAAAAAGACATTTGAAAGAAAATGGGAAAAATAAGAATTTTTTTGTTGAATCCTACTTTACTATTCCACATAATTTCATTAAAGTGCTAAAGCAAATTTATTTGTTGTTTCTTGTTTTAAGATATAATGCAGATTGCTGTATTATATCATTCAATTTTGTTAAAGGAAGGAGCAAAAAGATGGAAGATATGGATAATATTTATTTGAATAGCCTCAATGATGATGATGAATATGAATATGATGATGACGAGGATTATGATGACGACGAGGATTATGAAGATGAAGATTATGAAGATGAAGATTATGAAGACGAAGATTATGAAGACGAAGATTATGATGCGGATTTTGATGAATAATTAGTTTATTTTAATATGATAGAAGCCGGAGAAAGGCATTATTCATGTTTTCCCCCGGCTTTTTTTATAGGATCCGGGATTCCTGATTTAAACCGTGTATACACCGGATGCCTTGGTTCCGCCTTTTCCCGTCCAGTTTGTATGGAAAAACAGCCCTTTTCCCCTGTCTGTCCGTTCATATGTGTGGGCCCCGAAATAATCCCTCAAGGCCTGGATCAGGTTGGCGGGAAGCCAGGCACTCCTGTAGCCGTCATAAAACGAAAGTGCCGTTGAAAAAGCGGGAACGGGGATTCCGCATGAAACGGCGTGGCAGAGAACCTTTCTTAATGAAGGGATGCATTTACCGGTCAAATCCTTGAAATAGGGATGGAGAATCATGTTTGTGAGTTGCGGGTCTTCCCGGTAAGCCCTGGTAATCCGGGAGAGGAAAACGCTGCGGATGATACATCCTCCCTGCCATACTTTCGCAATATTCCCGAAGTCTATTTTCCATCCAAAAGCGGCGGCCGCGGCTTTCAGGAGCATAAATCCCTGCGCGTAGGATATAATTTTAGCTGCCAGCAGGGCTTTCTGCGTGTCTTGAATGATGGCCTCCTTTTCCCCGCTAAAGGACCAGTGGGCTTCCGGCAGTATTTTTGAAGCGGTGACCCTTTCCTCTTTCAGGGAGGAGAGGCACCTGCTGTAAACAGCCTCCGAAATAAGGGTGACCGGTACCCCCAGTTCGAGGGAGCTGATGCCTGTCCATTTACCCGTTCCCTTCTGGCCGGCACGGTCGAGTATCTTTTCAATGAGGGGCGTGTTGTCCGTATCCTTGAAGGCCATGATATCCCTCGTTATTTCAACGAGGTAACTGGATAAATCCCCCTTGTTCCAATCGTCAAAAATGGCGTGCATTTCCTCGTAAGTGCAGCCAGCCAGGTTCTTGAGTATATGGTAGGCTTCACAGATGAGCTGCATGTCGCCGTATTCTATGCCGTTGTGTACCATTTTTACGTAATGCCCGGCCCCCTTGTTGCCGATCCATTCACAGCATGGCTCGTCCGCCGGGGTGCGGGCGGCAATGGCTTGAAAAATATCCTTGATTAAAGGCCAAGCATCCGGGTTCCCGCCCGGCATGATGGAAGGCCCGTTTCTGGCCCCCTCTTCTCCACCGGAAATTCCCGTGCCTATGTATAGTAAACCTTTCTCCTCAAGATAATCCGTTCGCCGCGCCGTATCACTGTAAAGTGAATTGCCGCCGTCAATAATCAGGTCGCCCGTATCAAGCAGGGGGATCAGGGTTTCTATCATTTTATCCACGACATCCCCGGCCTTCACCATCAGCATGATTTTCCGGGGTTTTTTCGTGTTATCCACCAACTCCTGCAAGGAGTGAGCCGGAAATATCGTGGTTCTTCCCGAGGCAGGCCCCTTTATGAATTCATCCGTTGTCGATGCGGTTCTGTTGAACACAGCCACGGAATAACCTTTGTCATTCATGTTCAGGACGAGATTCTGTCCCATGACGGCCAGACCGATAAGCGCCATATCTGCTTGTTTTGCCATACCTTTTTTTCTCCTTTAAGAATTTCTAACCAGTGAATGTAATATACTCATTTTCTTAAAAGAGCATAAGAGACTATATGGAAAAAAAAGATGTATTTTTCATGCCCTTGACAATATTACGGCTCAGGATAGTATAATCAGAAGTCAGGATTCAGAAATCAGAAGTCAGGAGTCAGGAGTCAGGAGTCAGAAATCAGGAGTCAGGAG
The DNA here is from genome assembly GCA_016928415.1 of Spirochaetales bacterium. Taxonomy (GTDB): domain Bacteria; phylum Spirochaetota; class Spirochaetia; order SZUA-6; family JAFGRV01; genus JAFGKU01. Next base: position 950 of record JAFGKU010000006.1, on the reverse strand, counting down.
TCAGGAGTCAGAAATCAGGAGTCAGGAGTCAGGAGTCAGAAATCAGGAGTCAGGAGTCAGGAGTCAGGAGTCAGGGTTACGGCAATTCTGATTTCTGAATCCTGACTCCTGATTAACAAGGAAAACAAACCCATGTCCATTAAACCATTTTTATCCGAAGATTTCCTCCTCGATACGGAAACAGCCCGGTATCTCTATCATGAATATGCCGAAGCTCTGCCCTTGTTTGATTTTCATTCCCATCTTTCCATTGAGGATATAGTCTCAGACAGGATTTTCGGCAGTATCACGGAAGCCTGGCTTGACAATGATCATTACAAGTGGCGGGCCATGCGCTGGAATGGCATAGAGGAGAGGTTTTGCACGGGTCCTGCCGGGGATTACGAGAGATTTTCAGCCTGGGCGGAAACGGTGCCGCACACGATCCGCAATCCCCTCTTTCATTGGACGCACATTGAATTGAAACGGTACTTTAACATATCGGACAGGCTGCTCAATGGAGACACGGCTGAATCGATTTATGCGGAAACCTGCCAAATGCTCAAGACCCGTGAATACAGTGTACGGAACCTGTTGAAGAAAATGAATGTCGATGTTCTGTGTACGACGGACGATCCCGTTTCAGGACTCACCGCCCATAAGGCATTGCTTGAGGAAAATTTTGAAATCAGGGTGTTGCCGACATTCCGGCCGGACACGCTGTTCGCAGTCCATGACCCCGGGGTATTTCTGCCCTGGATCAGGGAATTAGGCCGGGTTTCCGGGATAAAAATCAAGGACAGACTTTCTTTGACGGCTGCCTTGAAACAGCGGCGGAATTTTTTTCATGATACGGAATGCCGGCTTGCCGACCACAGCCTTGATTCGTTTGATTGGATTCCTTCCACGGCAAAGGAGGCTGACGCGATTATAAAAAAAGTCCTTGCCGGTAAAATCCCTGATAAAAAAGA
>JAFGKU010000082.1 GCA_016928415.1 Spirochaetales bacterium | reverse complement strand
TCCGCTGAATAAACTGGCCGCCAAATAGAGTGCAATCGGTTTACGTACAGGTGAAACCCTATAACTGCCATCCAAATTATCTGAAAATAAAAAAACATTATAATTAAGTATAATGTCATTTATATCTATTTGGGCCGTCCTTTCGACAATGCTTTGAGTCTTGATTTTAATTTCTTCAGCGGCTTGTGATTTATCAATCACCGCTAAAGGCGAACCGGTCTTACAACAGTATAAAATTGAAAGGATAAATGGAATTACTAAAAGTTTTATATGAAAACGTCTCATAATAACCTCCTTATCTCATGTATCGATATATTTCATGGTGTCGTCCAGGAAACAATCCCCAAATTAGGGTCATCCGGATTATGGTACACCCTCGCTTCGATGTCAGCATCATTGACAGCACCGGTAAAAACGGCCGATGTTGCGTCTATGGCAACATCGGTATAGGCATAACTTGCCGAGTTGCCGTGCCGGCCCAACGTGATGTCGTTGGCGTAGGTGCCGTTGAACGTGAACGTACCTATATTCATAGGATTGGTTGTTATGGTTCCTAAGAAAAGGCCGCTGGGGGCATTGGATTTTAATTGAATATTGTTGAATGTTACATTACTGACATCGCTGTACCGTGTGATAGTCAGGGCGGCTGAGGGGTAAGCACCGAGTGAAATTGAGGTGCCGACAAATGTCAAATTTGAAAAACTCATGGTACCCGCCGCTGATACCGAGCTGCTTCCCCCTAACCGGATACCGCTTTCCGTATTATTGCTGTCAATTAAAAGGTTATTCATGGTCAGATTTCCGTAAAAACTTCCGATATATATATCTGCGAATTGATATTGATTCGTGGCATTATCTGAAAAAACACAATTGTCTATAACAATGTTTGATGATGTGCCTAAAGTATACGCTTCAATTCCGGTCATCACATTATCGACAAAGGTGGAATTGGTGACCTGTAAACCATTAATATTGGCCAAACCGCTGGGGATCCTGAGCCCGTGATTGCCATTATTGGATAAATTACAGTAATTGACGATAATATCCTGCGTAAGGCTGTTACCTGGATCAAAATCAATGCCATCACCTCCGTTATTGGTGGACGTAATATTTTCAAATGTGATGTAATCACCGGCCTGGATAACAATGGGACATCCGTCGTTCCCCGTACCGGCATCACCAATGACACGGAAATTACAGAGTATCAGACGATTGACGGTGGATATGCCACCGGCCGTTATAAGGATCGTGTGGTCGGTTGCCACCTCGCCCGTGTTAAAATCCAGGATCGTATCAACCGAAGGATTATTGCCGCTTCCCGCTCCTGTCAGGGTGATTTGTTTGCCAACAACGACTTTTTCATCGTAGGTGCCGGGCGGAACATAGACCACATCACCCGGTGAAGCGGCATCGACAGCGGCCTGGATTGTCGTTGATACGGTAATGTCCGGCGTATAAGGCGTGGGTGTATACCCGATGCCAGTGAAATTGGCCGTATTATTGGGAGCACCGATTGTTAAACTTAAGGCGGCATCCTGGACATTGATGACCGTAACGGTATATACCTGATCGGACTGGACACCGGTGATCAGCCTGACGACGTTGTTTGATGGTAAAACAGCTGCCGCATTTACCGCCAAACCGGGGATACTGTAGTTTCCCACATTCTCAGCCGTGGTCAGATCAAGGGTTTGGTTAAAAGTTAAGTCAATAGTCACAAATCCCGAAGATACGGCCCCCGACAGAATCAAACCCGTTATTGAACCGGCCGGAAATCCCGGAGCATAGGGATTATTCCATGAACAGCTTACAGAAATTAATGCGGAAAGGAGTGAAATAAATACATATAAAGCAATGGATTTCCTCAAAATCTACCCTCTGTAATAAAATTATAAAACCTTCTACAGGCAGTTTCAAATAACTTTATTTGTTTTATGGGTTTTATTTTCCCGGATTTCTTTAATTAAGCGAATATTATTTCAACGGCAAGTAATTAACAGCTTTAAAATATATAATTTTCACTTTTCTCTCTATTCCCTGGCAAAAAGCGGTTTGATAGATTATGATATTTGGCAAGGATGACAGTGATAATAAAAAGGAGTGAACATGCGAATAAAAATTTGTGTTTTATTAATAATTTTATTTTCTACGATGACGGTTGTAAAGGTTTTAGCGGCTACACCGGCACCTACTCCACCCAATCAGGAGACCTTCCAGGCGGTCGAATTGCCGGAAAAAATGAAGCTTCAACCTTTGCCTGAAAGGAAACCCGTCAAGGTTTCCATTCCCCAAAAATACCTGAAGGAAAAACTCAAGTTTGTCGACCCTCCCCATCCCTTAAAAGGGAAATCAGGCCAATACGCCGTAATCGGGACTAACAAAGCCCCCCTGTTCCTTGATTCGGCTCCCAAAAGCGAAAACGACCTGAAAAAAATCAAAAAAACCGGGAGCCTTCCCATAGGCACCATTCTGCCAATCAAGAGTAGGTATTCCGCTAATGAAAGAGACTGGTTTTATTTTGAAGACCATTATAATTTCTTCTATAAAACAATATACAAGGGAAAACCCGCCATGGTATTCGGCGCTGACATTGCCCTTGTTTCCTCCGATATAAAAGCCGTGGAAGAAAAATCATTTTTCTATACACGACCCTTCCGTTCCAAAAAATTTTACAATAAAAACGGAACACGCGCCATTGAACCGCAGGTGCAGAAAGCTTTGACAGAAAACCTGATCGCTTTTGAAAAAGTGAAAAAAAACGAGTACTGGCTTGATACGGATTATCCGGATGATCTTATCTCACTCTATCAAAAAGAATCCGGAACTCACGTTAATACTCTTTTCATTACCACGGACCTCTTCTCCCATTCCATCCACCTCATCTTTGACAGGCTCCTGTCGCATATTGAAGAACAATATCTGCTTCCTGAGTTATACTTTCTTGCCATAGACTTCATCAAAGAGATCAACTCCCTAATGAAGGAAGACACGGGAGCTTATCCCAAGTACACACGGGCTCTTGAAAAATGTCTCGCCTATTTTCAAGTGGCAGAAGCCCTGCTGGAAACGGCGCCGCAAGTCACGGTAACGGAAGATGACTTTTATCCCCCCGAGGAATCTTACGAGGATGTTGATATAGCAGGAGTCCTGGAAAAATTTCCTGAACTCGTTAAAAAGGAAGTCAACCTTATCCTCGCGGCAGGGGGATTCAACAAGTCTCCCAATTTCGGATACCTGGAAGATTATTCGCAATTCAAACCCAGAGGACATTATACAAAAAACGGCAGGCTCATGGCCTATTTCAGGACCATGATGTGGTTCGGCAGGGTTCATTTTTACCTCTCATCCGGCAAATCAAGTACCATGACGGCAGAAGAAGCCTCGGCCTGGGGCTACAAAACCTTACCTGACGATTATGAGGGCGGTGAAAACGCCTTATCCTTTTCCGTTCCCATGACCCGCATTACACTCATTCTTACCCAAATAGCCCGGCAGAAAAAAAATATTATGGATAGATGGGCCTTGCTTTTCGACCCCATCACTTATCTGATAGGGCAGTCTGATGATCTGAATTTCAGGGATATCTTCGAGGTGTTATCCAGGGCGGACATGAAGAATCCCGCCCAATGGATGGAAAATGACGGCAATGTCCTTCAATTCATCAAATATGCCGAAAGCAAAACGCGGCCGCCGTTTATTTCCTCAACGAGCGTCCGGCTCAATCCCTCGGAAGAAAACAAAAAGGATGCGGCACGGGGATACAGGCTGTTCGGGCAAAGGTTCACACTGGATTCCTACATACATAACCAGTTATGCAACCCGCGTATTGATGATCCGCGGAACATGGTCATGGGGCTCGATGTCATGGCAGCCTTCGGCAGCAAACGAGCTCTGTCCCTGCTTTCCAATGAAATGAAACTATACCCCGGGTATAAAGCCAAACTGAACGAAATGAAAAAGCAGGTCCAGTCCTTTGATACCGGTTTCTGGAATGCGAGTTTCTATTCCCAATACCTGTCCCTCATCAAAAGCATCGGCCTGTTTGAAACAGGAAGCGGATTTTATTTTTCCCAAAAACCGGCGTGGGGTATCAAAAGCCTTCTTACCGCTCATGGAGCCTGGGCAGAACTCAGGCACGACACGATCCTGTATGTTAAGCAGGGGTATGCGGAGATGGGCGGTGAAGAAGAGGCGACATACAGAACCGAACCAGTTCCACGGCCCTGTCACATGATAGAGCCCAATCTTCCCTTTTTCCATGCATTGGAAAAAGCAACCTATTCCCTTATGTCCATTTTGAATGATAACCGGTTGCTGCCTAAATTTTACTACAATAAGCTTGACCGGTACCTCGATCTGGTCAGGGATTGCATTACCATTGTAGAGAAGGAAGTGCAGAACAAACCTGTTTCCGAGGATGATAATAACAAAATACCGTTTATCGCTGGTAGATTAGCCGCCCTGGTACTGCCGGAGGACATGCTTCCCGGCGGTTTTATGCAGGATACCGACCAGTTGAAAATGGCCCTGATCGCCGATGTCCACACGGACGCTTTCAGCGGTGAGGTTCTGGAAGTGGGAACGGGGATTCCCCTGAGAATATATGTTGCGCTAAATGACGGCCAGGGGGGAAAACGGATTGCCACGGGATACACCTACAGTTACTATGAGTTTACCCATCCAATGAATGACAGGCTTACAGACGAACAATGGAAAACAGAGGTTTACGATCCGGAAAAAAGCGTAGATGATAAAATGCCGTTCTGGTTGAAGGAAAATCTGCCTTTAAGCGAATAAAGGCCTAAACGGTTTATCTATTGCGGTAATTACGGGGACGGAGGTAACTTTTCAGGCTGTACCTGTCCCCTTTGCTTTTCATCGCCTTGATCACATGGTCTATCGCCATCCTGTATTGACCATACCGGATATCAAGACGTTCATTCAGGACAAGTTCATCCTGAATCCGCCGTGATTTTTCCTTGCTGACCAGGGCAAGAATATGATTTCTGTCTTCGTCCTTCATATAGAGCATGGAGATGGCCAATTCCCTGTCACCGATAACCATCAGGGTATTGTGTGCATCGATTTTTTTCATGGACTTTATAAAGGCGACCAGCTGGTCATTGGGAGTCATTTATTAAAGATAACAATTTTGCTCTATTCAATCAATTGTCCTTTCATTCATATTTCTTATTTAAAAAATTTGCAAAAACCGGACACTTTAATATAATTAATTTCATAAATGGAGATGTATGAACGAAATTATTGATTTATTAAAGAATTCCCAGCTTTTTTCAAGCCTGAAGCCGGATGAACTTGAAATCATTGCCAAAAACAGCGAATTAAAGGATTTTATGGACGACCAGGTCATTTTCAGCACGGGAAGCATGGGAGAATCCCTTTACATCATTAAAAAAGGCGGTGTAAGGATCACAAAGGAAACCCAGGATAACAAGGTAATGGATATTGCCAAGTTTATTCCAGGCGAACTGTTCGGGGAACTGGACCTCTTCGAGGAAGTACCGAGACCGGCCAATGCCATTGCGGAGGAAGAAACTACCCTGTTGATCTTTCCCAGGAGCGGCCTTAAATTTAATGACATTATCGACAGGCACCCGGATATCTTTGCCCATATACTGGATGATTTAATCGCCATGATCGCCCACAGGATCCGGGAAACAAATAAACTCGTTTCGGAAAGAACGAAATGGATCGAGGAACTTCGCCAGCAGATTCTCTACGACAAACTCACGGGAATGTACAATAAAAGTTATATTTCCGAGGAATTTCCTTCCCAGCTGGCCCATTTCGCCGAAGGAGCATCGATACTTTATGTGAAACCTGATAATTTCAAGCATATAAACGACACATTCGGGCACACCGCCGGGGACGGAGCTCTCCTTTTGCTGGCCCAGACGGTCAAATCCCATTTAGGGGAAGCCGATATCGGCGTCCGCTACAGGGGTAATGAATTTGTAGCCATCCTCCCGAATACGACCGGTGATGACGCGCTGAAACGGGCTGACGCCATCAGGCAATCCATTTACGATATGGACCTGAAACACCTGACCAATGGTCAGGATTTCCGGTTGACGGGATGTGTGGGCGTTGCTCTCTATCCCGATCATTCAAAAGATTCCACTGTGTTGATCGAAAAAGCTTTCAACATGATGCTGCACCTTCAAAAGACAGGCGGCAATAATGCCGGGTTTGCACCCAATTAAACTTACTAAGGCGGGAGTTAAATGAATAAAGCCATCGAATTCCTTAAAACTGTAGCCATCTTTACATCCTTTACCGAAAAAGAGTTGAACATCATTTATAAGGGGCTCAAGCAGACCAGGGTAAAAAAAAGCCGTAATATCTTTAAAGAAGGTGACCAGGGCAACGAATTGTTCATAGTGCAGTCCGGGATCATGGGCTGCTCCATACAGTGCCCCGACGGGAGTCAAAAGGAGTTGGCCACATATGAGCCCGGGGATTTTTTCGGGGAAATGTCAATTTTTGAAAATGCCCCAAGGTCTGCAACAATTTATGCCAAGGATGACAGCATCCTGTATAAATATAACGATAAAGATTTTTTCAAGCTGCTGGAATCCCATCCGGATTTTGCCATAAAAATCATGTATAAAATGCTGAAAATTACAACCCAGCGCCTGAGAAATACCAGTAAATTCCTCTCGGACATGGTCCGGTGGGGTAATGACGCAAGCAAGCGTGCCGTAACCGATGAAATGACCGGTGTGTATAACAGGAGATATCTGGACAATGCACTCGTCGATATTTTCAACAGGGCACGAAGCGAGAACAAGCCCCTCTCCTTTATCATGATAGATCTGGATTATTTCAGGGAAATTAACAACTGCTATAGTCACAAAATGGGTGACCAATCGATCCTTGAAGTGGTCAAGGCCTTTAAAAAGCATTTAAGGGAACAGGATTCCATGGCCAGGTACGGCGGGGATGAATTCACGGTCATTCTTCGCGATACCGATTCCCAAACGGCTTTCAACCTGGCGGAAAAGATCCGCAAGGAAGTTACTGAAGTGGATATATTGAAAAACCTGGGTGGAAAAATAACGACGCTATCCCTGAGCATGGGCGTTGCTGCCTTCCCTGAACACGCTTCAACCCTTGCCGATTTAAAACTGAAAGCGGATGCGGCTTTGTACCAGGCAAAGGAACAGGGCCGAAACCGGGTTATCATATCTTCTGACGGGGTTTCACACTAACGGGCTATATTCGAGTAAATCAATTCCTTTTCAATCACGATAATATCGAAAATCAGAATTTCAATGAACCGGCAAATGTCTTCCCTCTCATCATCCGAAAGGACGCCGTCCGCCATGGCCAATGAATATTTATTGAACACCTGCTTTATTTTGGTCATGAGTATATTATTATACCAATCGGCAAAGGCCGGCATCCTGAATGTATACACGTGCCTTATTTTCCCCTGTCCGTACCAGAGCGAGCTGTCAATCTTGAATGACATGATGAATTTGAATTTATTGGGGTATGCCTCGAAAGCCGCAGGATTGTCCTTTGTTACATAACGTCTCAGGAGAAGCAGCCCGGCAATAAGACCGTCCAGTTCACTTACTAAATTGGCTTTCTCCTGCCCCAGGAGATGCCCGTCATTATAAAAGTACTTTCCGTATAGCTTGCCGATGCTGTTGAAACGAATAAGAAAAGTTTTAGTCCATTGTGCAAAATTTTCCATCACATGTAATTCAGGAGGTATACGCCCTCCCCCGATCCATGTACCATCTACATTAAAAGTAATTTTATACGGCATTTACTCCGCATCCTTTTAACGGCATCAATTTCATGTCTCCTTAAATTAAAAGACAAATCATCCGAATTTTCAAGCTATAAATATTTATTATCGGCAGAGGTGATGCACGGTAAATGCCAAGGGAATAAAAAACAGGCTCAGGCGGGCATGGTCCGTGCTAAATTCTTGATGTTTTTTTCCGGTAAACTTATCAGGTACTGAAACAGGGTTTGATGCCCTTCTTCCAAAAAAGTTTTAAACTCCAGCCTCAAGCTGCCTTTACTGCCGGCAATACGGCAATTAACGGAAATGATATCATGGCCGATGCGAAGCGAGCAATTGGGAAGGTATTGACCGGCATTTAAATCCTTGATTATGTCCGCATTTCTCGGTATGAACTGACAACCCTGAATCGAAATATCCTCAATTTTTCCCGGTATAAGTACGTACCTTTCCGGATGTGTACAAAGGAAGTGTATACTGTCTTCAGCGGAGACATAGTGCCTGTAATACCTCCTGTTATCATTCACATTTTTATATCTTTTTAGAATTTCTTCTATCCGTACAATAACTTTCAATACATTCAGCTGTCTCGGGACGATGCCGTTTACTTTCAAATACATCGCCTTGGCCGCCTCTTCAAAAGGAAAATCATCGTAGGAAATGAGCACAAAAACCGTTTCTTCTTTTGTAAAATAATCTCTTAAGAGTTTCAGCAATGGTTTCCAATGACGGGGAAAATCAAATGCATTGAAAAAAATGACATCCGTTTCCAGATTCTCAATATCTTCGATTATTTCTTCCGGATCATCCGTATGCTCAACTTCAAATCCTAATGGATTAAAATGATATTTCAGTACGGGAAGGTATTCCTCAGAATCTGAAATATACACAATTTTCACTATTCGGTTCCCCGGTTATGGATTTCATAATTTACTATTAACCAGTACTGGTCTCTTCTTTCCAGATGATATATATACTGCTTAGTTTCAGTATAATCCCTGTATTTGAATTTTTCAAGAACCGATACCTGTGCCTTGTTGGCGGTATAACTGGTTTTTTGAACGACAAAGGAGGAAGGGATAACATTAATTTCCTCATCCACCCTCTCCTTCCGGAGTTCCTTTTTAAAATCTTCGATCATTTTTTCCCTGTCAATGGCACTCTTTTTCTTGTATTTTACAGACCGTTCCGGATTATTGAGAATAAGTCCTTCCAAATCAAGATAAAGAAAAAACTTGTCCCATTGTGACCGTTGACGGGCATTGATCATATACCGGACCACTTCATCGGGTGGTAAAACCTGCTTTTCCAATGTCTTTCCCGACTCCGCCTCGATGACAGTTTCCATTTCCTTGAGAACCGCCGGGGGACGGACGTCTAATGTCAACCTATTGGATCCCATATAAATCGAATTTTTGCCCTTATATAGTTCCGGAAAAAACCGGGCCTGAACAGAAAAAACACCGGGCTCCTTGAAAGTGATAAAATCCTTTAATTCCACGACGAATCCATATTCTTCACCGGGTTCCAGGCTCAATTCCTTGAAAAAAACAGGTTGATTTGAGTTTCTCTCTATGATAAATTCCTCAGCATGGCTCAAACTGAGGTTAGAAGGGGTGAGAACATCAAAATCAAGGTTAAAATACTTGTTGGCTGCAACCTTGAACCTGAACGTTTCTCCCGTATTGTTCGTCAATGTCAATTTAATGTCGATGTTTGTCTGGCTTAAATAATAGATTTTCTTGTCAAAAAAACGGATATTGACGTTTATCTCCTGGCTCAATCCTTTGACAGCCAGGAATGAGAAAAGGAGAAGAATTAATATAAATGGTATTTTCCTGATCATTGTATCTTTCCTTTATTTATATTCGGAAGAAAAAAATGATAACATTATTTATAAATGAAATTTCGTCAAAATTAAATGGATATTCCCCCTATAAATCACTTTTAAAGGCAATAAAATCCGAAATTTTCCCAATTAAAACAAGTGGAATCAAGGATGGCCTGCTTTCTGTAATTATTGAGAATATAACTGCGGAAAATTCCGGCACGACAATCATCATAACTCCATCAGAACAGGAAGCGGAAAATGTTTATCAGGACCTTTTAGCCTTGTATGAACGGGAGGTTTTCCTCTTTCCTGCCTGGAATGTCACTCCGTATAAGGGAAATGTGCCTCACACATCCCATTTTGCCAACAGAAGCAAGGTTTTATCCAGCCTCTTAAATGGAGGAAATTTGATCATTGTGTGTCCGTTAAGGGCCTTTATCACTCATTTACCCGATCCTGATTACTTGAAAGCCCTCAATATCTTCCTGAACACGGGAGATGCCGTCAAAATTACGGAATTATGTGAAATGCTTAGTCTTTTTGGTTATTTGCGGGTTCCAAAAGTGAGCGTAAAAGGTGAATTTGCCGTCAGGGGTGAAGTTATCGACATTTTTCTTCCCTGCGATGAAGAGGCAACCCGTGTTTTAATAGGTTTCGATGAAATTGAAGGGATTAAAAAATTCGATCCGGTAACCCAATTTTCAACGAGAAATATAGATAATATATCCGTTTTTCCATTAAAGGAACTGATATTTTCAGAAGACACTGCTGCAAAATTAAAAATCAGGCTGGAGAAATCAGGATGGCCATCCGGTAAAATCGATGCGATAATGGAAAAAGCGGCTCTCAAGCCTGAATTCGGCGGCATGGAACTCCTTTTTCCTCTTTGTTTTGAACAGAAATTCACCTTGCTTGATTATTTAAAGGAAAAGGACCTGGTTTTTATCCTTGATACGGAAAGAATGGAATCGCATTTCAACAGTATCCTCAAGGAATACAGGGAAACGTACCGGCAGGCCGCGCTTAAAGAGAACTATCTTCCCAAGGTGGAAGACGTGATTACGGATTATCCGGAAACTGTAAAGGGTTTTGAGCGGAAAATTTTACACCATGCATTGAAAAGTGAATTCGATACCGACGCATCTCTCCATTTCAATGCCGACCCACCGCGATCCTTTTTTGGAAATTTCAATTATCTGAAGGAAGAATTGCTGAATCTTATTAATGTCGGGTACAGTGTATTCATTTTCGCCGTGTATGAATCACAGGCGGAAAGGCTTAAATTCATATTAAAGGATTTTAATGTCAACATAGTCCCTGCGAGTATTTTCAGCGGATTCGCCATCCCGGAATTGAAAATCATCGTCATTAGTGAAAGTGAAATCTTCGGCAGAAAGCGCCGGATTCCCAGCTCAATTAAAACCGCCAGGACTAAAAGCATTGAAAGCTTTATCGATCTGAACCAGGGGGACTACATAGTCCATCTCAACTACGGCATTGGAATCTTTCTGGGGATTGAACGCATAAAAACTTCTCTTACAGAACGGGATTATATCTGCCTTGAATACGCGGAATCGGAAAAAATATATATCCCGATCGAGCAGGTGAACCTCATCCAGAGGTATATCGGCCAGGAAGGCAGAAAACCGAAACTCGATAAAATCGGCGGCAGGGGATGGGACGCGCGCAAAGCAAAGGTAAAAAAATCTGTCGAGGAACTGGCCCAGCATCTGATCAAGATATATTCGGCCCGAAAAAAATCCATGGGATTCGCGTTTGCAAAGGATACGGACTGGCAGAACGAATTCGAGGCGGGTTTTCCGTATCAGGAAACGGAAGACCAGCTTACCTGTATCGATGAAGTGAAAAACGACATGGAAAATCCCATTCCCATGGACCGGCTTATATGCGGAGACGTTGGATACGGGAAAACCGAGATTGCCATGCGGGCCGCTTTCAAGGCGGTAATGGACGGCAAACAGGTGGCCTTCCTCGCTCCGACCACGATACTTGTGGAGCAGCATTATAAAAACTTTCTGGACAGATTTTCCCGCTTCCCAGTCAAGGTGGAGATGATCTCCCGGTTCAGAAGCAGGAAAGAACAGACGGAAATTGTCAAAAACTTATCCGGGGGTGACATAGACATCATTATAGGCACGCACAGGCTGGTTCAGAAGGACATCCGGTTTAAAAACCTGGGACTCATCATAACGGACGAGGAACAGCGTTTCGGCGTCAAACACAAGGAGAGACTGAAAGAGCTTAAAACAAACGTGGATTGCCTGACCCTCACAGCCACGCCTATCCCGCGGACACTCAATATGTCGCTCATGAAAATAAGGGACATGTCCATTCTTAATACGCCTCCCCAGAACAGGATGCCCATTGAAACTTATATCCAGGAATACGAGGACGAAATCGTTGCCTCGGCCATCCGCAAGGAAATTGCACGCGGCGGCCAGGTCTTTTACCTGCATAACAGGGTACAGACCATACCCAGGGTCTACCAGTTTCTCGTCAAGCTCGTACCCGAGGCGTCGATCGACATAGCCCACGGGCAGATGGACGGGTCGGAACTGGAAGACGTAATGTACCGTTTCGTCAACCAGGAGTTCGACGTTCTCCTCTCGACCACGATCATCGAGAACGGCATAGACATCCCCAATGTGAACACGATCATCATCGACCGTGCGGACATGTACGGTATTGCCCAGCTGTACCAGCTGCGCGGCCGCGTGGGCCGTTCGGATATACCGGCATTCGCTTACCTCTTTTATCCCAGGGATAAAAGCGTGAATGAGATAGCCATGAAACGTCTTTCCATCATTTCCGACTACACGGAACTCGGATCAGGATTCAAAATCGCCTTAAAGGACATGGAGATCCGGGGAGCCGGTAATATTCTGGGACGGGAACAGAGCGGTGATATTTTCGCCGTGGGCTTCGACATGTACATCAAACTCCTGGATGAAGCCATTGCCGATTTAAACGATGAAAAGCTGGAACATCATGAAGTGTATCTTGAATTGGAATACTCCGGCTACATCCCGGATTCCTACGTTGACGATACGATGGAAAAAATGGAAGTTTATAAAAAAATGGCGGCCATCTCGACGCAGCAGGAACTGGATGCCGTTTATTCCGAAATAATGGACCGGTTTGGTCCCCTGCCCGATGAGGTTTCAAGTATCCTCTCCATAGCGGAGATCAGGATAATCTGCAACAAGCTTTTTATTTCCACCTTAAAGGAAAAAAAGGGGGTCGTTACCTGCGAATTCGCCCGCCTGCATATCATTTCCGTTGACAAGGTGTTACGCCTCATCAAGGAAAGCGGGGGCAGTGTCTTCCTTGACAGCAAACGTCCGCAATGCCTTTTCCTCAGGGTTCAGAACATTGGATTAAAGGAAAAATCCGAGTTTATCCGTGATAAGTTGTCACGGCTGGTATAACCTCATTCAACCTCATAACCGTTTCCATACCACTTGAAATTTTACGCTGCAATCATAATAATAATTATATGTCGCATGGACGATATAAAAGCCCCATCACGGCCACACTTTCCGGGATCAAGGATTTTTTCCGAAAACAGCAGCTGGAAGACCGGCTGAGGGATTCGGACAGAATTGACGGTAAAACCTGTCTTGTAACGGGAGCCAACCGTGGATTGGGGTTTGCCATCGCAAGTGAACTGGCGCAGCGCGGAGGACGGGTAATCATGGCCTGCCGGAGCGGCATTCCCGAAGCGGGTGATATAATAAAAGCGGCGACAAGATCAAACACGGTGGAAATGCTTCCCGTCGACTTATCGGATTGCGAATCGATCCATTCGCTTTGCCGCACCCTTGAACGCCGGGGAGCCGTTATAGATATACTTGTCCTTAACGCAGGGATTACCCCTCCCAAATCCCGTCAATCGAAGCAGGGCCAGGACTTGATGTTCATGGTTAACTACCTGGCCAATTTCATCCTCGTAAACAGGCTGCTGAAGACCGGTGTTGTCCCGAACAACACTTTTGCCGGTACGGTAAAGACGGAACAAAAAATTGCCAGGATTATTTTCATTTCCTCCGATTCCCATCAAAATGCCTCGGCGATTGACTATGAAGAATTCGGCCGTTACGAACCATACGGCGTTACCAAGGCGATCAACAATTACAGTTATTTCAAGCTTGTTCTAAGCACAATGGCTACAGAATTGTCCCGCTTACTGGCACCTGAGGGCAAGGTGGATGTATCGGTAAACGCTGTCTGCCCCGGACCGGTCAATACTGACATTATCCGCGAAGCGCCCCTCCTCCTTCGTGTCGTTTTGCGATTTATCTTCACCCTGTTCTTTCAACCGCCTGTAAAGGCGGCCAGACCGGTTGTGTATCTTTGCGTTTCACCGGAGGTTTCAGGCATGACAAACCTCTACATGGCCATGTTCAACAGAAAAAATATGGATCCCAAAGTTTATGATGTAGCGGAAGGCAAAAAACTCTGGAATGAATCGGCCCGTGTCTGGAAAAAAATCGATCCGGAAGCGGAGGGATTCCTGCTAACAGTCTGATTTTAAGCTGCAAATCTTTTAAAACTCAAAATTAAAGGGGACAAAATTGATATATAAACGAAGACCTGAATTAAATAAATCTGCCTTGGTAATAATGCTTTTACTCATTTATACCGTGACAATTACAATATCCCTGACCGGCGGATACTTCCTTCCAATAACCAATCCGCTTTTAAAAGCCGGAATCATTGATGCCGCAGCCACCCTGGTCATTTTTATTTTAAGCCTTATTTTCAACAATTCAAGTGTTTACGATCCTTATTGGAGTATCGCTCCCATGATAATGGCGGGATACTGGTCTGGATTATGTTTTTTCAATGTAATTTTTTCAGCGAGGCACATCATTCTCTGCACACTCGTTCTTATATGGGGAATCCGCCTGACTTATAACTTTTTCAAGGGTTGGAAAGGTTTTCTCCAGGAGGACTGGCGGTACGACAGGTTCAGGATGACAACGGGAGCCTGGTACTGGCTCATCAGCTTCACCGGCATCCATTTTGTCCCGACCATTGCCGTCTTCGGAGCCTGTGTACCGGTATACTTTGCGTTAAAAGAGAATGGTGCTCCTTTCGGAATTCCGGATTTGGCCGCTATTGGAGTTACCGTCACAGCCATCGTCTTTGAAGGTATCACCGACAGCCAATTACGAAGGTTTTACAGGAAAGACGAAAACTTAAAGAAAACCATGCAAACAGGCCTGAGACGCTTTTCCCGGCATCCCAATTATTTCGGTGAAATTCTTTTCTGGTGGGGTATGTATCTTTTCGCCATCGCGGCCAATCCCGAATACTGGTGGACCATTTTCGGACCGGTCCTGATGACACTGCTTTTTATATTTATCAGCATTCCTCTCATGGAAAAACGGATGCTTGAAAAACGCCCTGATTTTGCTGATTACAGGAAACGTGTATCGGTGCTAATCCCGTGGTTCCCGAAAAAGTAGGGACCTCTGTCCCTGAATTAACCTCGATCGACCCTTAATTTCTGACCTCTGTCCCCCTAATCTTGCTTATGCAATACTTATTTTTGGGGAGAGATAAACGTCCTGGATGGCATTCAAGATCTTTATCCCTTCTGCCATGGGTTTCTGGAAGGCCTTTCTACCGGAAATCAAGCCCATTCCGCCGGCACGCTTGTTGATTACGGCCGTTCTGACTGCCTGAACAAGGTCATTAGAGCCGGAAGCTCCTCCTGAATTGATAAGGCCTGCACGCCCCATGTAGCAATTGGCCACCTGGTACCGCGTCAGGTCAATAGGATGATCACTAGTCAATTTCTCGTAAACCAGCTTGTCGATCTTCCCGTAACTTACACCACCGGAGTTGAGGGCCACATAGCCGCCGTTATTTTCGGGAAGTTTCTGCTTTATGATATCCGCTTCGATAGTGACACCTATATGATTGGCCTGACCCGTTAAATCAGCCGAAACATGATAATCCTTTTCTTTAGTCTTGAAGGCGTTGTTTCGCGCATAACACCAAAGGATAGTCGCCATACCCAGGTCATGAGCCTGTTTGAACATTTGGCTTACTTCCCATATTTGACGCCGTGATTCAGGTGAACCGAAATAAATGGTTGCGCCCACGGCCGTGCAGCCCATCTCAAAAGCCTGCTTAATACCGGCATATAAGGTCTGGTCATGCAGATTGGGATAGGACATGAGTTCGTTATGGTTGAATTTAAGAATAAAAGGTATTTTATGCGCGTATTTCCTGGCAATAGACCCCAACACACCCAACGTTGAGGCGACGGCATTGCATCCTCCTTCAATAGCGAGTTTAACAATATTCTCCCCGTCAAAATACATTGGGTTCTTTGCGAAGGAAGCCCCGCCGGAATGTTCTATTCCCTGGTCAACAGGAAGGATAGAAACATATCCGGTGCCTGCAAGACGGCCATGACCAAACAGGGATTTTAAACTCTTCAATACGGGTATGGGTCTGTCTGTATCCATAAAAACATCATCTACAAACGTAGGGGACGGGATATGAAGCGATTCCTTTGAAATCGTGGTGCATTTATGGGTCAAGAGGTTTTCACCTTCTTTCCCTAAAAGCTCTTCTATATTAATTGCCATAAGCTCCTCCTTTTTAATTTGATGATGGTAAGAGTGCCCATCATTTTATGCAATAAAAATAAAAGCTTCCATTCTTGTTTTTAAAGATACATAAACGGAGAATGACATTCAAGAGAATCTCTTGACAATTTATCTCCCGTCACAGTAAACTATTACTAAAGGAGCTGAAAATGAATAAAGTGTTGACACTGGCTATACTACTTGGACTGGTGGGATTAGTTGTCGGATACCTGATATTCGCAAAAGGTTTAGGCGGGGACTACATTAATGTAATGGACCTTGTTATGCCGGGTCAGAATTTCCTGGAAGATGGTATTAAAGCGATCGCAGGGTACGAAAATATCCGGTTCAATATCCTCATGTGCGGTCTGGGGGGTACGGTCGGTGGAGCCCTCATCGGTTTGGTTATAGCTCTCTCCGGTAAAAAATCACGGTAATCAACAGTTTAAAGCAGGAAACATTTAATCAGGCAAGCTCCTCATAACTGTCTTTAAGATCCTTTATATAATTTGTCAATTCATCCGAGGTCATTTTAAGCCTGTCCAGGCTTCCACTGTCAGCCTCCAAAGTCAGGGCCTTCATTTTGGCCAGGTTAATCTGGTACTGCTGTAAAACAAGAATCGAAGAATTGAGTCTTGTAAGCATAAGTTCCTGTTGTTCTTTTAATTTGATAATTGAATCCTTGTGATTTTCCCATTGCACCTGGGCCTTTTCATATTCAACTTTCAGTGTTTCACTTATATCCGATGCAATCCGCGTTTTACAATAAGCGATTTCTTCATTGATCTTCGTCATGGGCATCTCATTCAATAACCCGTCAATATTTTCACACTGGTTCAGTATTTTCTCAATTTTTTTGATGAAATTTTCAACGAGAGGTAAAATCTCATTATCCCATTCCGTATTTTCCATATGACCGGTATTTACCTGTTGTACGATGCTGTCTCGAATTCCCAATGCCTTGACCATTAGATGACCATAAGGAGAATCAAATTTCACACCGGTATCTACTGGTGTCTGCACCTCATACATCATGTATGATTCGGCAGAATAGGGTATATCCGGCAGGCTTTTAAGTTTTCTCCCGAACGGGATGCCCTCTTTTTTCATCCGGCTTTTCAACCTGAAATGATTGATAACCGATCCTATAAAATGCCCGATGACACCGGCGCCCCATCCGATGATCATGGCAAAAAACCAGCCCTTTTGTACCATTCCCAGATAGGGAAAGTCTGGAATCAGGTACATATTCGCCAGGATTGCCACGGCATTTACGGAAAGGTATGAAAAAAGATTATTGAAAAATTTTTTAAAATTTTCTGAAAATTTCTTTATAAGCCTGATTTTTTTATCATTTAAATTGGGGGTTTTATTGAAAAACCGCTTTTTCTTCCTGCTTGATACAAATGTATTGATTTGATCTGCGATGCCGTTAAACCAGAAAATCGAGGGAATATAAAACCAGAGATGATCCGGGGTAAAGTTGAAATTAAGGTAAGCTAAAAACGGGAAAACCGCAAGGAACGAAACGATGTTCCCGACGATTCTGCCAACCGACTGTTTTTCACTCTTATTGTTATAATCGGCGACAAATGCCGGTATGTTGATTACCCGTCTTTGATTTTCAAACAATCCCACGTATTTAAATTCTGGTCTGCCATCCTCGCCTTGCAGCCTTGCAATAATACCCTTGGACTCCAGTTTCAGCAGAATTCGCTGAGCCTTATGCGGAGGAATGCCGAGACCCTCGGCGATGCCGTAAAGATCCATATTCTTTTTTTCATTGAAAAATAGATCTATTATCGATTTTCCTGTTCCCTGACCGTAATATTCATTTTTTTGCAAGTGATGTTTTTTATAATCATTCTCCAGGTTCTTCTTCCGGACATGGCCCATTCCGCCGAATCGAACACGTGTCACGCCCTTGTCATCTTTCTTCTGCGCGATAATACCGTGGTTTTCCAGCTTGGAAAGGACCTTGTTCACCTTATCCCCGGGTATTCCGATGACACCCGCCATGCCCATTATATCCAGCCCATTGGTCCTGTCCTTAAAAAAATCAAACAGGGTTTTTCCCGGAAGTTTTTGCGTTTGGCCGGAGTTATCATTTACATTGCTATCAACCGTATCTCCTTCATTATTTTGCCTGTCTGTTGATGCCTTACGTGTAAACCGCCCTGGTATTCCAGAAGGATAAACCTCATATACATGGAGTTCCCTTTTAATGTCCTTCAATTTTACCTGGCCCTTGTCTATAAATTCCGCCTCAATTTTATTGCTCACAAGCCCATAAACTTCTTTTGAAATACAAAGGGAGCCGGGAGGACCTATGGCCTGAAGACGGTTGGCAATAGTAACGCATTCACCGACCGCATCATCATCACCAAAATAAGCATCTCCGAGATGAATACCTATCCTTAGCTTGATTTTCATGGCCGACTGAGAGGATTGATTGAATTCATACAAAGCCTTTTGAATGTCGATGCCCGCCTTCACGGCCTGCGTGGCGGTATCAAAATCCGCAAGAGTGGCATCGCCGATCGTTTTTATTACGCGCCCTTGATTCTTTTCTATGGTTGTGGCTAAAACAGCCTTATGCCGGGTAAGTAAATCGAGTGCGGATGCTTCATGGGATTCAAGCATGGATGAAAAACCTTCTATATTCGTGAACATGATAGCGGCAAGCCGGTATTCTCTTTTCCCATTACTCATTTTAAGATTCCTTTCAAGCATGAAATTATACCAGATTATCAAACAATATGCTGTGCATTTTAAAAATTAATTTAAAAGCACCTCAAAAAGCCACCTTTTTTAGCAGCTATAAAACGCTACTGCGTTTTAGCCGGTGCGCCGGCAATAAAAACAATTAACTAATCGGGGTTTTTAGAGGTTGCCCAGGATAAATCTATAGCTTTTGGAAGTCCCCTTCATTTATTTTTACCTCAAACGGTCCAGAAATCAGGATAAAAAAATTTTACAATTTTTTTACACTAATATTACATGCCCATGACAACTCGTTCAGCATACAGGGTTATCTTGATAGCAGATACTAAAATAAAGGAGACTGGCATGAAGCGATTTATAATTTTATTATGTTTATCGGTAATTATCCCGTTCAGCCTGGTCAGCCAGGAAAAGCCAGAAGTGGAGCTTGTCTTTGTCCTGGACACGACAGGCAGCATGAGTTCCCTCATTCAAGCGGCAAAAATGAAAATCTGGTCTATTATCAATTCCATGGCCACGGCAAAACCCGCTCCTGATATCAAGGTGGGGCTGGTCGGCTATCGTGACAAATCGGATTCTTATATTACCCAAATTGTACCCTTAAGTGAAGATATTGACGCCGTTTACAGTGAATTAATGAATTTCACGGCAAACGGCGGGGGCGATACGCCGGAAAGCGTGAACCAGGCACTTAACGAGGGTGTCTCAAAAATTGCCTGGAGTGAGAGCAAATCCGTTTACAAGGTAATATTTCTGGTAGGGGATGCACCCCCGCACATGGATTATCCGGATGATGTAAAGTACGGCAATACATGCAAGCTGGCGGTAACCAAAAATATCAACATTAACTCCATTCAATGCGGTAACATCTCAGGTACGGAATCCATATGGCGTGAAATCGCCAAACTCGGCAAAGGAGAGTATTTCCGCGTATCCCAATCCGGAGACGCAACCTACTACACAACCCCTTTTGATGATGAAATGGCGGAAAAGTCCCGGGAACTGGACAGGACACGGATTTATTACGGTTCCTACGAATTTAAAACGGCTAATGAGGAACGCTTGTCCAAGGCAAAAGATATTTATTCAGACACCCCTTCCTCTGTCATCGCACAGAGGTTAGAATTCAACAAGAGTGAGTCCGGGAAGAAAAATTTCCTCGGCACCCAGGAATTGGTGGATGATGTGATTTCCGGAAACGTGAAACTTGAAGAATTGAAGAAGGAAGAACTTCCGGAAGAATTGAAAAAAAAGACAACGGATGAAATCAGGAAATATATCGAGACAAAAAACGCAGAGAGAAAAAAATTGATCTCGGTGATTGATGATCTTTCCAAAAAACGGCAGGATTACATCAAGAAACTTGCAGAAGAAAATAAGAAAAAGGATTCTCTGGACAGCCAGATTTTCAAGGTACTTTCAACACAGGCAAAGGATAAAGGTATTATCTTTTCCGGTGAGCTTCTCTATTAAGACATAAAAAGCGACCTCTGTCCCCCTGAAAAACAATCCAGGAATAAAAATGGGGGGACAGAGCTCGGAATTTACCTCGTCTCTTTGGCCCAAACCACATAGCGGCCGGGGCCGGGCAGAATATCGTCAAAAGGATAGCAGGTAATCAAGGTAAGGGAGTCTTTAAAGCACTGTGAGGTGACCCAGACATCATTCTTGTCCACAATTTCCATCCTTGAAACTGTATAATGGAAATCTATACCACCTCTGTCCCTGATGACGATGTCATCGCCTTTCTTTATACTTTTAAGAAACCTGAAATTTGTGTCCCTGTGACCAACAATTACACAATTACCTTCACCCCCGGGTCTCTCGGTATGCATGACATGCCCAGGTCCGAAAGCAAGGGTCGGGCCATTGGCACCAGATAATACGATCTCATCAACATTCAATCTCGGTACATAAAGCCTGGCAACAGGAAAGGTATCCGCCCAGGGCCAGGGCTTCACTTCATTGCTTCCCGATACGGTCTGCTCCCAGGCGGAAGCAAGCAGAATTTTTGCCAATGCCGCCTTTAAATAGATCCAGGTACCTGATAACAATAAGAGAAAACCTGCAACACAGAGACCTGTGATCATCAATTTTAATATTAGCTTCTTTTTCTTGAATGCTTTCATCATGTTATCTACCCAGTTTGAGTATACCAAAGGTCAGAAGTGCAAGGAGCACAAGCAAACCTCCTAATAATAGATGCAGCTCACCGTTTGTTGCCGTTGCGGCCAGCTTCAGTAAGGGTTCAGAAGGTTCCCAGCCGTCGGGAGGGTTCAGAGGAACCTCACCCGATTCGATATTTTCCGCTGCCGGTTTCGATATTACGTGTTCAACCGCCACAAAACTCGTATAAGGCGACATGAGCTTGTACTCCAGGGCGATTGGCAGCACCTGCATACGTATTACATCATCGGATATCCCTTCCACGGCCTGGTCAAGAAGAACGTCTATTTTTTTTCTTGCCCAAAGCATACCTATACCCCTGTCTGCATTGCCTTTTCCGAGGGCAATCTTCTTTGTCCATATTTTACCGCCGTATTCACCTTTCACGATCAATTGTCCGCCCGCGCCGGATAGCTTACTTAAAATACATACCGGTTGGCCCGCATAAAGGTCAGGTAAAGTACCCGGCCATATTTCACCGGCATTGCCTTCCCATATGATATTGATGTTCCGCATCAATGGACTACTGATTTTTACAAACAGCCTTTTCATGGTATCTTCAACTTCATCCACGTCCCCTATATAAGTAAACGTCCCCCTTCCCGCTGCCGCTGCTTTACGCATGAAATACGAATTGGGTGCCGATCCGATCCCTATGGTAAAAAGCCGGCGGTCATCTAGATTGCGTTTTATGAGGGTAAAAAGCTCACTTTCATTACTCACAGCTCCATCAGTAATGAAAATTACCTGCCCCAATCTCGATCTGTCTCTATTTAGGGAAAAAACATACTCCAAAACCGGTTTCATTTCCGTTCCGCCGTCTGCCTGTAGATTGGCAACGAACAATAAAGCCTGGGTGTAATTGACAGAATCTTTTATACGGCATTCGTTGAATAACGTTTTATAAGTACTGTTAAATGCAATTATATTAAACATATCCGTATCAGCCATGTTTTTTAAAGCGGCTAACAGGGCTTCCTTTGCCTGTACAATGGAACTGCCTTCCATTGAACCGGAAGTATCAATTATAAAGACCGTTTCACGGGGAATGCGGGCAATACCGACTGATTCAATGCCCGGAGGTTGAATCATGACCAGGCCGTATTGACTTGTTTTATCGTTTTCCATCAACAGGGAAACTTCGGGCTCTGTCCCCGGTTCGGGATTCCATCGCAAAACAAAATCCCTGTCCGCAGGGACGGTTCCTGATGCCAGGGCTAACACACAGCTGTCTGAACTCCTCATGGCCACATGGACACCGTGGTACAGACTGACGATTGATCTGAGAGGGAAACCGGCATTCAATTCTACACTTATATCTATATTGTTTCTTTTTCCTTTTCCACCACCTAAAAAAGGCGCAAGATTGAATCTTACGGGAATATGATTATCATTACCCATTTGTTCAGAAATATTGCGGGAATTTACCAGTAATCCGTATTCTTCCCTTGCATCTGGATCATATCGCGGTGTTATGACAAGGGGAAAACGAAGGGAGTATTCACCATCTTCCGGCTCAATCACATCTTGATACTCGAATTCCACGGTAATTTTTTCCCCGGGCGGGATATTCGCAACCTGCGTGGTAAAAATATTTGGCCGATCCTGTTCCAAAAGAGCTGCCTTTTTCCCGTTTGCCTTCGCCTCTTCATATGTTTTCTTGGCTTCCTTTTTTTCCATGATAATGCCTTCAATAACCTTCTCTCCCACGGTCATTCTCAGTTTAATTACGGCCGCGGTTTCAGACAATGGAAAAACATAGGTACCTTCCAGCCATTTATCATATGGATTGGAAAAAACCTGTGTGAATTTAATTTTCGCAATAATACCGTTTATGTAAATAGTAGCTTTCATGTCCAGGTCAGGTGCTTTCATGTATTTCTGCGAATCCTCCAGGTAAAACACCATACTACTCGTATTGATTTCAGATAAACCGGTCACATAATCATACGGGTCCAATTTTTCCTCGGCTTGAATTTGGATCGTAAAAACCACTAAAAAAGTAATAAGCAACCACCTCAACTTAATCATACTTTCCTCCTTTATCTTCCAATGAAAAAAGTACAATTTGATTCCGGATTTTTTATGGTTGAAAAGTGAAAATGCAGTGAAACATTGTGGCTAAAATGAGGCATTCCCTCCAAAAAGGGGGACAGAGGTTAAATTTATTGAATAAAATTTAAATAATCGGGGACAGAGGTCAGGAATCCTCCCATTTTTCGAGTTCCAGCCACTCCCGGGACTGCACAACGGGCAGCTGCAGGGCCCTTTCCCTGTCCAGTTCAAGTTTACCCACATGAACAGCCTGGGGGGTCTGTACCCATTTAAAAATGGCGTTTGTAAACAACCGGCAAAACTGCAAAACCCATTTTTTAAGCGTCCCCGGAGAATATGCCGGGGACAGTTTTTTCAATTCATCGTCAGACCACATGGCCCGCATGATCTTATAAACGGCGAGAGGACTCTTTTTTTCTTCGACAAACAAATACATGCACGAATCAAGCACATCAAACGGCATTAAGTCCTTTTCGTCTTCCTGATCAGCAGCCAGTTCGGCGGACGCCTTTGTATTAAGCACGTCTGCTATGGTTTTAATTCCGTACTCGGCATGAATATACCGTAAAAGGGCGATAACTACCGTCTTGGGCAGGTTGGCAATCAGGGAATAGGCGCCCATCATGTCGCCTCCCACAGTGGTGTATCCTACCGCCTTTTCCGTCATGTTTCCGGTCTGGATCCACATACCGCCGGAAGAATTGGTCCAGTTCATCATGTGTTCGCCGCGTATCCTTGCCTGTATATTCTGTTCGGTCATTTCCGTCAGCGTCTCTCCCTCCGAAAGCATTTTTTTTACCGCTTCCTTCTCGGCATCCACCTGCTCTTGTATGGGGATTTCCCTGAACGATACGTCAAGTTCTAAACAGATTTTTCTGCTTATGTCCTTTGTCGTATCTGAATTGAATTGGGACGGCAAGGAAAAACATGCGATGAATTCATGCACCGCTTTTTTCGATTCCTTTTCTGATAAATGACTGAATTTCCGCTTGGCGTACATGTACACGATTAAAAGGGTAAGGAGGGAATCTTTACCGCCGGAAAGAGCTATCCCGATTTTCTTAAAGGCCTTTGTCTTGTCAAAATAATCGAGTCCGGTAATCATTGCCTCGATTAAATCATTGAAATAGGCTTTGAGGGGATCCGGGCGATCGGTAACGGAAGGCATGAAAAAGCTTTTATCAGCCGGGAGGGGAAAGGCAAAATCCTTTTGATTGGCTTTGGGCCCATCCGGGACTTCGATCGCTTTCACGGAACTGTTTTGCCGGTGATACTGATCATAATCGATCCGCCATGTTGTATTTTCATGCCGCAGTCTCTGGGTCCGGTTGAGATCCACTGTTTGAGACGTGAAGCCTTCCCGCCACCTGGGAGCCTCGGCCAGCATATGGCCGTTCTGGTTAACGTAGCCCCCGCCGTCGAACACGAGCGAGTCATTGCCCCCAACCTGGTTCACATAAACAAGCGTCATTTGATTATCGGCGGCCCTTGTGCTTATCATTTCTTTCCGCGTGTTTTCCACGCCGATTCTAAAAGGTGAGGAGGACACATTCACGATGACTTCGGCCCCGCTGTATGCCCGGCGCCTGGCCGGACCATCGGGTGACCAGAGGTCTTCGCACACTTCAACACCTATGGTTCCAAAGGGAAACCTGAAAATGAGATCGCCGAAAGGAATTTTACCGGGGCCGATTTCACCTGTATCATACGGGATTCCGGGGGAAAACGTCCTCCATTCATAGAAAATACCGTAAGTGGGGAGTTTTTCTTTGGGTACAATACCCAGAACTTTACCGTCACATATCACGACAGCTGAATTGTAGAGGTTCCCTTTTTGTTCCACCGTTATACCGAGTATAAAAGCCGTCCGGTTAAATCCCTTACTGCGGCTTATATCCAGAACCCGATTTAATTCCGTCCATTGGGCATCAACAAAGGAGTGCCATTGGATAAGGTCTTCACTTGGATAACCGGAGATAACCTGTTCCTGGAAACAGCCAATAGTACAGCTCTTTTCCTTCATGAGTTTCATGAATTCGATCACCTTATCCGTGTTTGTCTTGAAAGCTCCCACATGCGTGTTGATGTTGGCGAATCCTATGTTTATCAGCCTCATATTTGATACTCCCCTTTCCCGTATCAGCTTATCTCAGCAACCGGGGCCTCGTTTTCCCAAAGCTCATGTATAAATTTATAAAGTGTGTCCGTTACGGAAACCTTGTACGAGGCCGGATTAACGGGCCGTGCATAATCATCCCTGATTTTAGCGAGCTGGTCAAGCACAGATTTTCGTATAGCGGACAGTTCCGGCAACGGATGAAGAATCCTGCCGTCCCAAACGAGGTTTGTCAATTTTTGAACACGGGTCGGCGTGATGATCACCCGCTTGATTTCGTCGAATGGATGACGGCAAAGAATTTTCTCACCCGGTTTGGGTGCCTCTTCACCGATTTTAACCATGATATCGGCCAGAGCCGTATCGTCCCTGCTAAACAGCCGGTATACATCCTTGGCTCCCGGTATCGTGACTTTTTCCACCTGCTGGGACAGCTTGATGCGGGGACTGCCCTCTATTTCAACAAGCTTGTAAACACAACCCAAAGCCGGCTGTGCCTGGCAGGTTACAAGATTTGTACCGATTCCAAAAATATCGATTTCATGGCCCTGCTTATCAAGAGAAAGCAGTACCTCTTCATTGATGTCATTACTGGCCGCTATTTTTAAACCGGAAAAATCAACCCCCGTTTCCTGCGCCACCTGGCTGAACATTTTCCTGCTTTCCCTGGACAGGTATGAAAGATCACCTGAATCCAGGCGAATACCCGCCGGTTTGAACCCGGCACGTGCTAAGGCAACGGCAACGCAGAGAAAATTAGGCACACCGGAATTCAATGTGTCATAGGTATCCACCAAGGCGAGAAAACCTTCCGGGAATGCCGAAGCATAAGCTATGAAAGCAGCCAATTCCCCCTCGTTTGTGTTAATAAAACCCAGTTCTTTTCTTGCTTTAAGTACCTCATCAAGCAGGGACAGTTCTTTGTTATCCTCCCCTTTCAGGATCAATCTGTCTTTCAAATCGCCGAATCCCTTGAATGACTGGACAAACGCATGGGCATGCGTACCTTTAACCGGTATATCAAAAAGCATGCCGGCCAGGACATTGCTCGTGCCATCGACCGAACCCATGTACGTATACCTGGAGGCGGATATACCGCCGTCCGGCCCCTGGGCCCGCCTCAATCCGAACTCAAGCAGGACCTTGTCGAATCCCGCCGCTATACGAAAACGGGCGGCATTGGTACATACCAGGCTTGCATAATTGATACAGGTGAGCAGGGTCGTTTCCAATAACTGGCAGACAGCAAGAGGGCCTTCCACCCTGAGTAATGGTTCACGTGGAAATACAACCGTTCCTTCAGAAACAGCATGTACCTTCAGTTTTCGAGTGTTCAGCGTTTTCAACCACTCAAAAAATTCAGGGTCGCAATTCGGTATCAATTTCGATTTTAAAAACCGGGTCTGTTCATCCGTGAATTTAAAATTTTCTATATAACCAAGACACTCTTCCAAACCGGCAAAAATGGTAAAGGCTCCGTTAAACGGGTTTTTTCTGAAAAAAAGGTCAAAAACGGCTTCTTTGTCCTGGCTTCCGCTTTTAAAATAGGCATATGCCATAGTTATTTGGTAAAGATCCGTCAATAACGGATTTACATAATTGCTGGATGGTTTCATTCCTTCTCCTTAAAACCTTGTTATAGTAAATTATGACTGAAATTCCGAAAAAAATCAAAGATGAAAATTTACCGTCCGAGGGATAAATGGTATAATAAAAGTAATAAAGAGAAAATGAAAATTAGAAAATACCTTTTTTTCTTGTTCGCACTCATCTATATTTTCCTGCTCTGTCCCCATAATTTTACACACGCGCAAAGTGAAAATAAAATAAAGGAACTTTCGGTAGCAGCGGTTCAATTCGCAGTGAACCTTGATATTTATTCCTCATCCAATTTATTTGAAAAAGAAATAAATAATTTATTTGAAAAAGAAATAAAATCGATTATTGATAGTACAACTGAAAAAAAGCCTATTGATTTGATCGTGTTTCCCGAATATACGCTTGCATTCCTTGCATTCATCCCGAATGGAAAGGACCTCGAAAACTCCCCGACATTTGAACAGGCGTTTACCTCCATAAAGAATAAATACCCGATTTTTAAAACGATTAATGGTTTTTTTTTAACAAGGGCCAGGTATACACTTATACAGGCTAAAAGGATATTCGGAAAACTGTCTCAAAAATACCATTGCTATATCCTTGCTGGTTCGTACTTTGCCCGATCCGTCGGGAACACCCTTGTCAACAGGGCCCTGGTCTTTGGCCCATCAGGCAGCATTATCTATACACAGGACAAGGTGTTTTTAACAAACTTCGAAAAGGATATCCTGAAGCTTTCTCCCGGCAATCAAAAAAAATGTAAAGGCTTTTTCATCAATAACTTACATGTCGCCCTTACAATCTGCCGTGATACGTTTGACTCTTCATGGGAGAGTGTATATAACCAATATGATTTATGGATAGATATAAAGGCGAACGGCACATATTTTACCGAACAGGAGAAAGTAAGTTTTGAACGGGCCCTGCCGGCGCGAATGAAAAAGACCTCTGTCCCCTACGGCATCACCGCTTGTCTAACAGGCAGTCTATTCGATCTGCTTTGGGAAGGGGAATCCTCTATCATCCATAACAATAAAGGAATCATTCAATACCTTTTCAAAACCGGACCCATTGCAGAAGGTGTTTTAAAGGCTGAGTTGACTTTCCATTGATGCAGGATAATTATTTAATTTTATCGGGTTTAATTCTTTTTAAGCTTTTTCTTTTCCAATATCTTTATTTTTTCCCCGACCTTGTTCCTTTTTGAGTAGTAGTCGGTAATTTTGCCCCCATGTATCTCAAGACAACTCAGCCGGCCCTGTTTTTTCCTGGAAATACGTGTATCAATCATGATCACCATATCACCATAATAGGGATGTGCCATTACAATATTGTTTTCAGGAACGGGAGTATGGCCGACCACCATTTTATCCGCTTTGCACTTCCGGAGGATAGCCGTCAATTTATAAAACCCGATTCTCTCACCCCTGCCCCCATTATTTTTTTTAACTTTTTTTGATTTATATGACCTCGTCCATATCGGGCCCGAACTCTGTGTGCCCAGGGAAAGCTCGCTTTTATTCCCCGATACTATCCAATCCGTATTCAGGCCGGGCATTTTATCCGCTCCCTGCCAATAACGGATCCAGGCGCGGACAGTGGCATTTACCCGGCCGATACTGTTGGTTAAAACCCACTCGTTCAACCCCGCATGCGTGAAAATGATCCTGCCGATTTTAATGATGGTATTTCTGTGCCGAAGCCAATCTGCCTCCCGCGTATTCCTGCTGAAAGCTTCCCTGATTGAGTGTCCGCCTTCCCCTGAAACGGGAAATTTATCAAACAATGTATTGCCTTCCTGTTTTTTTTGATTACGGCACAACATCAATATGTCGTGGTTGCCGATCAAAGAATGGACGTCACCGCCGGATTTTTCCGCTTCATCCTCCAATCGCATAACAAATTGTATCACCAGCCTGGTATTATGGCCACCGATAAGGTCCCCGGTCAGCACCAGGTGCGTCCTGGCGCCCGTCCACTCCCCTTTTTTATTGATCAATTTCCTGTCATAGAGAATGGACCCCAAGGCCTCAATATCACCGTGGATATCACCGATGGCCACTATTCGTTTCGGAACGGGTTTTATGTCCCATTTGATTTTATCCGCACGGCAGGTTGGGTACCTGCGTTTGGATGTCCTGTTAAAAATATTCCGGATTCCCATGTTTAATTTCCCGACTAAAATATAATTTTACGAGACAGCTCATTGAAACGATAAACCAGTAGTTCGGAAAGTTATTCGGAAAGTTCCTCGAACAGGTTCTTACCGAATACAAGTTTCAATTTTTTGGACGGACTCTCAAAAACGACGGTTTTTTTCTTTGGTGTTATCATTAATGGCTTGCCCGACGAATCTTCAATTTGTTGTTTCTGAGATATCTTTTTTTCCCAGTCGAGTACGGATAAATACGGCACCAAATCGATCAAATACGGCTCCGCATCCTTCAATTCAACCCTGTACAAGGCATTGTCGGTAAAACTGAATTTGATTACGGATTCCTTTTTGCCTTTAGGGAATACGGTGATATCATGAACCGCAAATTCATCCTCTCCCTCCTGCACGATTTGATATTCCATCTTTACGGGTTTCTTGTTGTTTGCAGTCATTTCAAATTCACCTTTATGATTCCCCGGCGGCATTAAAACTAGCACAAATAAAATAATTTCCAGTGTAATTTTGCTTATCATCATTCACGTCTCCTCTAACTGCCTCTACCACTAAGTATATGTAATATAAACCTAAAATCAAGATTGGGTTGTTTTGGGAATATAAAATTGAAAATTATCAAATTAAAGGGGGACAGAGGTTTAAATTTTTTTTAGATCTAAATAATTTGAGGTATAAAGATATTTTTTTTCTCTAATTAAGGCCATTATTTCACATTACGTCATTAATAACTCATATAAACTAAAAAGGAGTTATCTATGAGAAAACGGAGAAAAATAGTAAATGGCGCCCGATATCATGTCACCGCCCGCGCCAACAGGGGAGAATTTATTTTTAATTCAAAAAGAATCAAGGAATTATTCCTCAAAACAGTGAAACGGGCCAGAAAAAAGTACAAATTTTCTATCACAACATTCTGTATAATGAGTAACCATGTACATTTCATAATCCAACCAATGAAAAATCACAGTTTATCCCGAATAGCACAATGGATTTTAGCTACATTCGCTATCAATTTCAATATTATATTTCATCTTAAAGGGCATGTCTGGTATGATCGTTTTCACTCGTGGGTAATTAACAATTTTAGAGAATTTTTACAGACATTTATATATATCACAGACAATCCAGTAAAAGCCGGGATTACTAAAAATCCCACTGACTATAAATATAATGGCATCATTCAATTGAAAAAAGGCTTTTACGACATCCTTGATCCTCCTCATATGGCATTGAAATTAGCAGGCTTGGGAGTAGAACCATTATTGCTAACAAATTAAGTACGATTCAATATCGGCGGCAAAAAGAACTTAATAATTTGCGGGTATAAAAGGTTAAACCTCCTCAATATTTCCTTTTTCCATCCTGTGTGAAAGTGGAAAAAAAATAATAAAACTGGTATATTTACTGTCAAAAGTAACACTTTTTTCGGCAGCAAGTGTTGAATAATACAGGAACAGAGAGGAAATACGTGGCCATCGATGTTGAAGCACTTTATAAAAAATACGGTCCCATGGTTTTGAGAAGATGCAGACAGCTGCTTCGGAATGAGCAGGCGGCCCTGGATGCAATGCAGGACACGTTTGTAAAAGTACTGAACAAGCGGCAAAGCTTGAAACTGGATGCACCATCCAGCCTTCTCTATACGATAGCCACCAACACCTGCCTGAATATCCTGAGGTCGCATTCCAGGAAGCCGGAATGCCAGAACGATGAAATCCTTCTTTCGATTGCTAAAACGGATGATACGGTGGATAAGATATGGGTTAAGGATCTCCTTAACTCCATATTCCAGAACGAAAAGGTTTCAACAAAAACCATCGCCGTTATGTACTACATCGATGGCATGACCCTTGAAGAGGTGGCCAGGGAATCTGGACTTTCTGTTTCCGGAGTACGTAAAAGGTTAAGAACATTGCGTACGCGTGTAAAGGAACTGAAGGAGGTTATACTATGACGAATACGACCAAATCCTATCCGGACCTAATATTGGAGCAATTCGTTTTAGGTGAGCTTGATGCCGAAAAAACAAGAGCCATTGAAAAGCAGATGGAAACGGATAACATGCTAAAATCAAGGATAGAAGCCATAAAAAAATCAAATGAAGCAATTTTATCAGATTATCCTTCCGATGTTATGGCCAAACAGATCATCAATAAGTGGGAATTCGAAAACCGGCAGACCCGTAAAAACAGGTTAACCCGCAAATACGTAGTCCGTTCACTTGCAGTCGCTGCCTTTGTTTCCTGTGTCCTTGTAGCTGTCTTTATCGGTTTACCTGTACGGGAAGGGGTAACCTTTCCGGAATGGGGTACAGATACGACGCAGGCCAAGGGAGGCACTGCCATCAAGGTGTACCGGAAAAACGGCGACCGGCAGGAACTTTTAAAAAGCGGGTACAGGGTGAAAAAAGACGACCAATTCCAGATAAAATACATAGCTGGTGAACAAAAATACGGTGTAATACTTTCCATCGACGGTTGGGGAAATGTCAGCCTTCATTACCCTTCATCCACTATAATCAAACCCATATTGGACCAAAAAGGGGAAATTCCAATGTCCAGCGCCTTTGAACTGGATAATGCACCCGGGTTTGAACGCTTTTTCTTTGTAACTTCGAAAAAAGAATTCGCCGTCAAGCCCCTGTTGACGGAAGCCCAAAAACTTGCCTCAAACTCCGAACAGGCAAGAACCGGTAGTCTGCAACTGCCTGCCGAATTCAAGCAAATATCTTTCATTCTAATAAAGGGGGGTGAATAATGATTAACCAGGGAAAATATATTTTTATCATATTGCTGTTTACTTTCACGGCTCAGTTAATGCTGTCCGCTGAATCAAGGGATCCAGAAGAACTTACGTTAAGAAGGTTTGCCCTCATTATCGGCGCGAATGACGGCGGGAAGGAACGTGTCAAACTGAAATACGCAACGAAGGATGCCATTTCATTCGCACGTGTCATGGAAGATCTTGGCGCCGTCAGGAAAGAGGACACGATAATGTTATTGGACCCAAAAATCGCCGATATAGAAAAAGGATTCAATACCCTCAAAGGGAAAGTGTCCGATGCATTGAAAAACAAGGGAAGAAATGAACTCCTGGTATATTATTCAGGCCATTCGGACGAGGAAGGTCTGCTCCTTTATGGTGAACTCTATACGTATAAATCCTTCAGGGATGACATATCCTCGATTAAAACAGACGTTAGGGTTGCCATTTTAGATTCCTGTTCATCCGGTTCCTTTACAAGGGCGAAAGGCGTGATTAAACGTCCCGCTTTTCTTCTTGATGAATCAAACGAAATGAAGGGGTACGCATTTCTCACGTCAAGTGCCGAAGACGAGGCTGCCCAGGAATCCGAAAGGATGCAGGGTTCATTTTTCACCCATTTCCTCGTTACCGGATTACGCGGCGCTGCCGATACGACGAGTGATAACATGGTTACGCTCAATGAAGTGTACAGCTACGCATATAAAGAAACGCTTGCACGGACGGAAAAAACACAATACGGGCCGCAGCATCCGAAATATGACATTCAATTGACCGGAACAGGAGACCTCGTTCTTACCGACCTCCGTGAATTGACGGCCGGTCTTCAGGTGGGAGAAGATATCGGGGGTAAATTATACATAAGGGACGGAGATGGAAATCTGGTAGCAGAGATCACTAAAACCCAGGGACGATCAATGGAGTTGGGATTGGAACCGGGAACTTATACATTGACTCTGGAACAGGACGGCCAATACTTCCAAACTAATTTCATTTTGAGGGACGGAGCTCGGAAGCTTCTTGCGAAAGCGAATCTCCAGGCTGTATCTTCAGAAATCACCCAGGCCCGGGGAGATGAAGGCAAAGAAGATACCCTTGAACAGCGGGTCCAGGACCTTGTGAAAAACGAGATGGACGATGAAACAAATCAAATGGAGGAGGATACGGCTCTTCAAAATACGGATATCGCTCATTCCTTAACAGATGAACGGGAAATCAGCATGACATTCACGGCAATGCCGGCTTTCGATGATTCAGGTGTCATTGATCCACATATTAACAGTAATTTTTCCCTTAATCTGTTAATCGGAAGTGCTACAAATATATCGGGCTTCCAAATGTCAACTATCGGTAATTATGTATTCAATGGATTAACCGGGTTCCAGGGCTCAAGTATTTATAATATAACAAACGGCGATTTAGCCGGATTCCAGGGAAGCTCAATCTATAATTATACTGGAGGAAATTTCCAGGGATTCCAGGGCTCAGGAGTCGCTAACATCATTGATGGAAGCCTGGATGGAATGCAGGTTGCCGGAATATATAATTATACTGGAAATAACGGCAATAGTTTCCAGTTAAGCGGTATTTGCAATTCAAACGACGTGAACATGGCTGGTCTACAGATTGCCGGCATCTATAATCAAACAGGTAAAAAATTCTCCGGGGCCCAATTATCCGGCATCGCGAATTATGCCGAAGAGGTATATGGCACACAGATTGCGGGGATTACGAATGTTACCGATACGCTATACGGCGCGCAGATCGGATTAGTGAATGTTGCCGGAAAAGCAAACGGCACGCAAATAGGATTAATCAATATTTCCGACAGCTCCGAATTCGGTCTGCCCATAGGTTTACTTAATTTTACAAAAGACGGATTCAATCACCTGGAAGCTGTTATCGATCAAAGTGGAATAACGAATGTAAATCTGAAATTCGGTTCAAAATATCTGTACACCATATTTACAGGCGGGCTTTTATTAACCTCTGACCCCATGTATTGGACTTACGGCCTCGGGATTGGCATAAATATACCCATCAACCAATTGTTCCTGAATATAGATTTTATCGCCCATTCCGTTCATAAAACCGCGGAAGACTGGTATGTCACGGATTTGACCAACTTCATGCCGCAGGCAAGGCTTTTATTCGGAATCAGGATAGGTCAATGGGTCGGTGTATTCGGTGGAGTGGCCTGCAACATGGTTTTCCCGACTTTTTTCGATTATTCTCAGATTTCCAGTCCATTACAGTTCGAAACGGTTATTAACGGTACACCGGTCAAATTCCTGCCCAAATTCTTTGCCGGCATCCAGCTTTAAAATTTCCGAGGGGAATAACGTTCTTATTTCAATACGTTATTCCCCTTACCATCGTCGTGTTACAATTTGTTACAGAACAGAAATAATTATGTAATATTGTTCAGTTACCTTGAGAGCATGCAAGAGGGAAAATTTGCCTTTAAAATGCATAAGCTCGAGGAGGTAAACACAAACTGGGTACAAGCTTTTTTTTTAAAAAACGGCTTGTCATCCCGGTAAATTATTTATTATCTTTGAATAAAGTTTCAACGCATATATGATTTTTTGAGTAATTTTATTAAAATTCAAGGAGCTTCAGGTGGCTATTGTCAAATTAGTAGATGTTAAAAAAGTATATCCGCTTGGGAAAACCACAGTGGATGCCGTGAAGGGAGTGAATATCTCCATAGAAAAAGGAGATTTCATTTCTATAGCCGGACCATCGGGTTCAGGGAAGACGACAATCCTCAACATGATCGGCCTCATCGACAAGCCGACCGCAGGCAGTGTCGAACTGGACGGAAATATCGTCAATTATACAAACGACAAACACATCACTTCCCTCAGGCACGATTTTATCGGTTTCATTTTTCAGTCATTCAACCTGATTCCCGTGCTGAATGTGTGGGAAAATATTGAATTTCCCCTCCTTCTCGGCAAAGAAAAAATGGCTAAAAAAGAAAAAACAGCCTGGATAGACTACCTGATTGATCAAGTGGGATTGACGAAATGGAAAGTACATAAGCCGAACGAATTATCGGGAGGGCAGAGACAAAGGGTAGCTATTGCTCGGTCGCTTGTAACCAAACCGCAGATTGTACTGGCCGATGAACCTACTGCCAACCTGGATTCTAAGACGGGAAGCACCATCATTGAGCTTATGAAAAAAATCAATAAGGATCAAAATACTACCTTTATTTTTTCAACACACGACCCCTCCATCGTTTCCATAGCGGATCATATCATTCGATTGTTGGACGGCATGGTAGCTTCCGAAGAACGGAGGAACTGATGCCGGTATTGTTGAGAATTGCCATCAGAAACCTGTTGGAACATAAAACCAAGACATACATTATAGGGATTCTTATCTGTATAGGAATAACCGTCATGATAATCGGGAATTCGATGATGGATACGGCGGCCGCGGGAACGGAAAAAACCTTTATAGACAATTATACCGGCCATATCATGATCAGTGCAAAATCGGAGAATCCGTTAACATTGTTCGGTACGAGCATGAATACCGGCAACGAACAGGTACCCAAACTTCCCATGTATAAAAAAATACGTGAATATTTGGACACACAGGGGGATGTAGTATCTGTTTCGCCCCAAATTACCGGCTACGGATTGTTTGATCTTGAAAACGGGGAAAAGGATTTTTCCCTCCTCTTCGGCGTGGAACCGGAACAGTATAAAAAAATGTTCCCGAATAACATAGATATTGTCGACGGGGATTTTTTAAAACCGGGGGAAGAGGGGATCTGCCTTTCCACATATAAAAGGGATTCGATTAAGAAAAATTTCAATATCGACCTCAGGACAGGCCAGTCACTGGTCGTTACAGGAATTGGTACGGGTGGATTCAAGATAAGGGAGCTTCCGATAAAAGGATTTTTCTCACTTAAAAATGAAAGCAATGATTTTCTGAAACAAATGAGCATAGTAGACAGCAAATCACTTCGGGCATTGTTGGGAATGTTTTCAGGGACGGGAGTCGATCCGGAATTACTCAAGGCCAAGTCGAGTCTTTTGGAAACCGATGATTTGGATTCACTGTTCAATGAGGATATTATACAGAAAAAAACGGCCAAAACGGATGTTTCAGAACAGGCTTTATTATCCATTCTAGGCGATAAAAAGACTGAACCGGTAAAGGATGACTCTACGGCATGGCATTACCTGCTTATACGGCTCAAAAATTCCTCTCTCATTATTCCCTTTCTGGCAAAGCTCAACATGTACTTTGCGGAGCAGAAAATCGATGCGGTTGCAGTTGACTGGAAAATGGCGTCCGGAGGATTCGCCGCCATGGCAGACGGCATTAAACTTGTTATTAACATCATTATTATCATTATTGCCATCGTGGCAATATTCATTATCATGAATACAATCGTTATATCAATCATGGAAAGAACTCCGGAAATAGGGACCATGCGCGCCCTTGGCGCTCAGAAAGGGTTTATTGCCAAAATGTTCATTTTCGAAACCCTTACAATTTCCATTGTGTTCGGTATAGTGGGAATTTTACTTGGGAGTCTGTTTTTAACCATTCTCAACATAATGGGCGTTCCGGCACCCAACCAGTTCATGGAAATGCTTTTTGGCGGGAAAGAGCTGCGGCCTGTTCTTTCAGCAAGTTCGGTGATCTGGTCTTCATTCATTATTTTATTGATCGGGCTTGTATCAAGCCTGCTTTATCCTGTATGGGTTGCCCTGAAAATCCAACCCGTAAAAGCCATTCAATCGGAATAGGGGAAAAAAATGAATACCGTTAAGATAGCATTGAGAAATTTAAACAGGCAAAAAAAACGGAGTTTTTTGTTAGGCGGCGCCATTGCATTCGGAATCATGATCATCATGTTTGTAAACGCTTTCGCGGCAGGG
>JAFGKU010000081.1 GCA_016928415.1 Spirochaetales bacterium | reverse complement strand
GAGCGGGACCAGTGAAAAAGGTTCCATCACGGGATTTTATACCATTCTTGTCGAAGGTGACGACATGGATGAACCCATTTCTGATACGGTGCGCGGTATCCTGGACGGGCACATCGTGCTTTCCCGGCGCCTGGCTCAGCGGAACCATTACCCGGCCGTTGACGTGCTGAAATCCATTTCAAGGCTTACCCCCATGGTAACAGGCCCCTTTACGCAGAAAGCGATGAATTATATAAAGAAACTGATGGCTGTTTACGCCGAAGCGGAAGATTTGATCAATGTGGGCGCCTACGTCAGGGGATCAAACCGGGAAATCGATGAGGCTATTGAAAAAATGCCATTAATAAACGAATTCCTCATTCAGGGAATTACTGAAAAAACTACCAATGAAGAGCTGCATTTGAATTTGAGTAAAATAGCAGGAAAAAATATACCTGCGGAGGAGTACGCGAATGAAAAGATTTCAGTTTAGGCTGGAAAAGCTGCTCGATCTTCGGAAATTCAGGGAGAGGGAATGGGAGTTAAAATTGGCGGAAATCACGGGGCAATGTCTGTTAATCAAGAAAAAGATCGCAGAGTTGAAACAGGAAATCTATCGATGCATGCTGGAAAGAAAACAGACGGAGAAGTCCGTTAACATGGATGATCTCCATTTAAACGAGCTGTATGTGCAGAGGCTTGAACAGAATATTGATGCCTTGTCCGAGGAACTGGAAAGAAAAGAAGAGGAACGGAAAAAGATTCATGCCGAATATATGGAAGCCGCGAAAAAACGAAAGGTCCTTGATAAACTCAAGGAAAAGCGCAGTGAAGAGTATTATCATATCCATAAACTCGAAGAATTTAAAAAGCTTGATGAAATCAATAACAGCGCCTTGATAAGGTCTAAAATAACGAATTAAGGAGTTACAGGTGGCAAAATACAGTATTATCGGTCCGGGTACACGGATATTTCTCCTGCTTCTCCTTATCACCGTTCTCCTTATCTTTGGATTTGTTCTGTTTGATTATCTTGGTGTCATTGACGGTAAAAACGTCATTTACCCGGTTTTGGAGATGGTCGGCATCCGGAAGAAGTCAACAATTACGAATATCGAAGATCCTCTTCTTTTAGATAAGGAACGGTTGAAAATGGAGAGGGAAGCCCTGGAATTGGCCCGGGAAGACCTGTCAAAGTCCGAAATTGACCTGGAAACTAGGCACAATGAGGTCACTCAGAAGATACAGGACCTCACTGTAAAGGAAAATGCCCTCACAGAAAAAGAAAATTCATTTAATGAAAAGCTAAAAGCATTCGAAAATAGAAGAGTAAACCTGGAACAGACATCCCAGTATCTGGTGAATATGCCACCAGCGGACGCCGTTGCCATACTGGTAAAGATGGATGACACGGATATTATCGATGTTTTCAGGGTTACCGAAGAATTGGCCAAAAAGGCCGGAGAAGACTCCATAGTTTCCTACTGGCTGTCCCAGTTACCGGAGGATACCGCGGCCCGATTAAACAGGAAAATGGCCCGGACCGTCACTAATTAGAAAATCAGGCGGTAGCAGGACCTTTTTGGCACATAATAATCAAGGAGGTCCGCTTTGGCGCAACCTGCTGTTATAAATTCAATTCCATCACAAAAATCCGCATCGAATGCGGCTGAAGCCGGAAAAAAACAAAATGGAATTACCGGGAAAAAAGGAATCATCTCGAAATTTGCCAGATTGATGAAAAACAGGATAGGTCTTTTCCGGAACAAGGAGGCGGGGAATCTTGGAAAATTGAAGGATAATCTTGCCAGGTTGAGGGAATTGCTGAAATCCCTGAGTCATGGAAAGATCAGGGAACAGGTTGAAGGATTCCTCAAACAGCTTGCAATGGATAAAAACTTTCATCAGGACAACAAGACCGATAAAATCAGGGATTTCCTTAAAAAGCTGAAGGAATCGTTTAAAAACTTGAAAGACAAGGATTTGAAGGAACTCCATGCCCTGCTGGAGCAATTTACCGGAATGCTGAAATCAAGGGATAATCTAAAAGATATAAACGCCCTGCTGCATGAAAAAAAGGATTCCGACTCCAGGCCGGAGCAAAAAGCAAAGGTAACCGTCATTGATCTGCGGAAAAAGGGGCAGGCTAATTTGAATCAGCTGGATAATGCCCGGTCTTCCATGCATATAAAAACGGCGAATTCGGGTAATGAAGCCACTGTAAAATCCCCTGACTCTGTTCAGAACGGGATTTTCATGGAAACAAAAGAAGGAATCAAAACCAATTTAAAGGACAATATTACCCGGTCTTCGGATTTTGAATCCCGGCTCAGGGAGGCGCTCAGGAATGAAACGCTCAAGCAGACCCAGATTATCCTTAAAGACGGGGGAAAAGGGGAAATTCGTCTCGTTCTCAAGCCGGATAACCTTGGGAATGTAAGGATCAGGATTAATTTGGAGAATAACCATTTAGCCGGGAAAATATTTGTCGAAAATAATAGTGTAAAGGATGTTTTCAACTCCCTTTTGGGTGACTTGAGTACGGCCTTAAAGGATAAGGGGTTTGATTCCGTTGCCCTTCAGGTGTCTGTCGGCAACCAGCAGCAGGAGCAGCAGAACGGGGAGGAATCCGATTCATTCTTCCCTTATTCGGCACTGGAAAGGCTGTCGGGCTTTGAAAACAACCAGGAGTTTATTGATGATTATACCGGGGAAGATTCGTTAATCAACCTGGTGGTTTAGGAATCGCTACTGCGATTCGGTGTCCCGAGCGGGGGCAAGGATTAGGAGGTTCTATGAATATATCTGATTTCATGATACCGGATCAGGATTACGCACGGCTCCAAATGGAAGTGGATACATATAATAAAACGTTGAACAGGGGACGGATACACAAGAACGAACTGGACAAGGATGATTTTTTAAAATTACTGATAACCCAGCTCTCTCACCAGGACCCGACCAAACCCATGGAAGACAAGGAATTCATAGCTCAAATGGCGCAGTTTTCCAGTCTTGAACAGATGACCAATATGAATGATGGTTTAAAAAAGGTTGCGAGTCTTATTTCCCAGAACCAGGCCGTGGCATTACTCGGGAAAACGGTCGAGATCATGGACGGCGACAAGCTCGTAACGGGCAAAGTTGATAAAGTTTCGGGTGGTACTGTTCAACAGGTATTGGTGAACGGCACGTATTATGACTACACGCAGGTTGAAAGTATAAGGAATGAATAGGAGGCATATCATATGATGCGGTCATTGTATTCCGGCGTAGCCGGATTGCAGAATCATCAGGTGCGGATGGACGTTTTGGGCAACAATATAGCGAACGTGAACACCACCGGATTCAAAAAAGGGAGGGTGAATTTTCAGGACATGCTCTCGCAGACATTGTCCGGCGCCGCCAAACCGACGGAAGATGTCGGTGGTGTGAATCCCAGGCAGGTAGGTCTCGGTATGATTATCGCGTCCATCGACACGATCCATACGCAGGGTTCACTGCAATCAACGGGGGTCATGACCGATGTAGCGCTTCAGGGAAACGGTTTTTTCATCCTGAACGACGGCGATAAAAGATTTTACACGCGTGCCGGTGCGTTCGGATTGGACGAAAACGGTTATCTTGTCAATCCGGCGAACGGTCTCAAGGTCCAGGGC
Organism: Spirochaetales bacterium; assembly: GCA_016928415.1. Lineage (GTDB taxonomy): Bacteria > Spirochaetota > Spirochaetia > SZUA-6 > JAFGRV01 > JAFGKU01. The sequence goes on along the minus strand of JAFGKU010000081.1, from coordinate 20,934 downwards.
TGGCTTGCCACAACGGAAGGCAATACTACGCGTATCAATTCTTCCGCAGACCTGGAAGATCTGGTAATCCCCGTCGGTAGCAAGGACCCAGCCAAGGCGACCACGGATGTGCAGTTTGCCTGTAACCTGGATAAAAGGGCGCCGACGACACCGGATGGTGCCTGGTCCTCAAGCTTTGACATTTATGATTCCTATGGCCGCGCGCATAAACTCCAGGTTAATTTTACCAAGGTGCCTGACACACCCAACAGATGGCGTGCAGAAGCCATTGTTGATCCTGAAGCGGAAGTACCCACCAATACACGGGTCGAGGTGGGAAACGCCAATAACGGCAATAACGTCTTTTTCCTCGATTTTGACAATTTAGGAGCCCTTCAGTCCGTACTGGACGGCCAGGGGGACGCCTTGACGGAAGGACAGCTCCAGGTTCAGCTTACGTATGACGTGCCGGAATCGGACCAGGTGGGAGGAGCTCCCTATGCACAGACGTTGAATCTGTCTCTCGGCGAAATCGGCGCGTACCGGAATTCGATTACCCAGTTTGCCGATAATTTCACCACAAAAATGGTAAAACAGGACGGGTATACCATGGGTTACCTGGAAACATTCAAGATAGACCAGGCCGGTATGATAACGGGAGTCTATTCCAACGGCACAAACAGGCTGCTGGGACAGATGGCCCTTGCCAACTTTACGAACCCGGGCGGGCTCGAAAAGGCCGGTGAAAGCACGTATATGGTTTCCAACAACTCCGGTGAAGCATTGATAGGAACGAGCGGAACGGAAGGCCGCGGCAAGATAATCGCAGGAACCCTGGAAATGAGTAATGTGGATCTCTCCGAGCAGTTTACGGACATGATCGTGACGCAGAGGGGATTCCAGGCCAATTCGAGGACAATTACAACCAGTGATCAGATGCTTCAGGAACTTTTAACCTTGAAAAGGTAATAAGTGATTGAATGGGGGTCATGATAAATGATTGAGGTGACGAGGTTGAACGGAACGGTGTATTACCTGAACCCCCATCAGATTGAATACATAGAAAGCAATCCCGATACCACTCTGGTAATGCTTTCCGGTAAACACCTGATAGTCAAGGAGAGTTATGAGACGGTTTTCAAGCGGATTATAGATTACCGCCGCCTGATCGGGGCGTTCAAGAATGAGGAGTGAAAGAATCAGATTGAATAGACAGCGCCGGTATCACAAGTATACCGGCTTTTATTTTAAAACGAGACCAAAAAACCGCGGCGGCCCGGGATATTTATTCCCGACCGTTAAAGCGTTGAGGGGGAATTAAGTTGATTTTATTTCATTTTTTTGATAATTTTATAGAGAGGGGAAATAGGCATGTCTGATGAGGAACGCTTTTTAGACGATGATGACCAACAACCAACCGCGGATGAACTGGAAACCGGAAAAAAAGAAAGTATTTTACCGTCAATTCTCATAAAAATACTCCAATGGACAGCCATCATTATTGGTGTTATCATTGTGATTGTCTTTGTTTCCTGGCTCACGTTTACCATTCTCATGCGGGACAAGGTAAGCCAGGCGCCGGCAGTAACTTCCAAGGAATACGTGAATAAGAAGCTCATGTATGATTATTACAAGAATATTGAACCAATCCGGGGGCAGACAGCCGATGTTCCTCCCAAAACTTTCCTTGCAAGAATCGTTATTGGCTACACAAAAGGCGTTACGGTCATTCAAAATGAACTGATCGAAAGAACCGATAAAATACAAAACCTTCTTTTGAAATATTTATCCAATAAAACGGGTGATGAAATGGCCCCGCAAAATTTCGAAAGAATGGAAGATGAATTGACTCAAAAGATAAATGATATTATGGTAGAGCAGATATCCGAAGTTCTGTTTACCGAGATACAGGCTTTTTAGGCAGGATTCCAGGTATTCTGTGATATAATGGGAGTACCTGAATATAATGACAGTAGCCATTATAAAATAGGCGTACCTATTTTCAGGCAACTGCCTGAAGGCGACAGGGAGGAAAGGGATGACAGAAGTACTGTCCCAGGATGAAATAGATCAACTATTGACCGCTATTTCATCCGGCGAGGTTGAATCCCAGGAAATACAACACGCAACTGATCAAAAGAAGATAAAAATTTATGATTTCAAGCGTCCTGATAAATTTTCCAAGGATCAGATTCGTACCGTTTCCATCATGCATGAAACTTTTGCCCGTTTGACGACCACTTCCCTCTCCGCCCAGCTCCGAAGCCTCGTTCATGTCCATGTGGCCTCCGTTGACCAGTTGACCTATGAGGAATTTATCCGGTCTATTCCCAATCCCACCACATTGGCTGTCATCAATATGGACCCTTTGAAAGGTTCAGCCATCCTGGAAATTGACCCGGCAGTCACTTTTTCAATTATTGACCGTCTGTTCGGGGGGCAGGGTGAAGGTTCCAAGTATTCCCGCGATTTAACCGATATAGAACAATCGGTCATGGAAGGAATCATTGTAAGGATACTGGGTAATATGCGTGAAGCCTGGAGCACTGTCATCGACTTGAGACCCCGGCTGGGACAGATTGAGACCAATCCGCAATTTGCCCAGATAGTCCCGCCCACGGAAATGGTCGTACTGGTTACATTGGAAACAAAAGTGGGTGAAGTTGAGGGCATGATGAATTTCTGTATTCCGTACCTAACGATCGAACCCATCATTTCCAAACTTTCCGCCCAGTATTGGTATTCATCCGTAAGGCGCGGCACCACGACGGAAAACCTGAACATTTTACGGGAAAGACTGTCCCAGATACATGTTACCCTGGTAGCGGAAATAGGGAGTATGAACCTTACGGTCAGGGATGTAATGAATGTGAGGGTAGGGGACATTATCCGCCTGTACAGTGTGCGGGTCGGCGATCCCATGGTGTTGAAAATAGGAAACAGGAAGAAATTCATGTGCCGTCCGGGCTTGATGGGCAATAAAATGGCCGTTCAGGTCACCCAGAAACTTGAAGAAGTGGAACGGCAGGAATTCGAAGAATTAACAATGGACGTGGAGGAATAACATGAGTGATGGATCATTAACTCAAGATGAAATAGATGCCTTGTTGCAGGGTACCGATACAATAGAAATGGACGGGGGAGACGCCAGTATGTTCGGCGGTATTTCCGACGGCGGCCTGGGAGATACGGAAAAAAATGCCTTCAGGTCCATATTGGCAAGCGCCGTCGATTCCCAGAGTTCCAACATATCAATGCTGGCCGGTCAGAACATCAAGATTGAAAAACCGGCTGTTTATGTAAAATCAAAGGAGCAGATTCTCAAGGACTTGAGCGACGAAGTGGTTTCCGTAAAACTGAATTTCAGTGACGGGGTTTCCGGCGAACACATGAGCCTGCTTAATGTCAACCTGGCCAAACAGGTGGCCTCTTTGATGCTGGGTCAGGAAGGCATAGACCTGAACGATATGGCGCTTTCGGCCATCGGTGAGGCCATGTCCAATATTATAAGCCCCGCGCTTACGACAATCGGAAATAAAATAGGAAGTGTGGTGAAAACGGCCGTTCCGGAATACAAGCGAAAAAAACGAAATTCTGTCGTTTTCCCGCGTGGCGACTCATTTGTCACCGCTGAATATCCCGTTATCATGGGAAACCAGAATTATAAACTGATCGACGTCTATTCCATAGACCTGGTCAATTCCATTGTTTCCCAAACGGGTGTATCATCCAACTCAGGAGGTTTAGGCAATATGTCGGGTAATCAGGAAAATTCGGGGTCCGGATTCCAGCCGGGTAATTTCGGCCAGCAATCCTCACCTATTAATATGGGTAACCAGCCGTCTAACTCGGGCAATTTCGGCACGCCGAACGTTCAACCGGTGCAGTTCGCCAATCTCCAGAACGCCAATGTGCCGATGGAACAGGGCAATATCGGGCTGCTGATGGACGTTAACATGGAAATGACGGTTGAGCTGGGACGAACAAAACGGCTCATCAAGGATATTTTAGGCATAGGTGAAGGAACGATCATCGAGCTAGATAAACTGGCAGGAGAACCGGTTGATATTCTTGTTAACCATAAACTGATCGCCAAAGGAGAAGTAGTTGTTATCGACGAAAATTTTGGTGTTCGTGTAACTGAAATTGTATCCCCATTGGAACGTATGGGAGATCTGACGTAAATTTGTTTTTCACGGCAACAAACCTGGTTTTGATGTATAATATTCCGAAACACATTCTATAAGTTTCAAGATTCTTTCCGGTCTCATGGCCTGTTCTATTCGCATAACATTTTGTTTTTATTAATTATAGAAAATTTTTTTTTTACTTGATTTTTTATTGTAAATGGTTTATAAATAAAGGGACTGGGAGGTCAAACTGAAAACTTTACATTCTCTTAAATTATTAATACTCATTGTCGTAACAATGCCACTGTATACTGTTTCCGCCCAGGATAACGAAACGGCGGCACCCGTTCCAACCCCGGTAGACGAAAAAACACTTTTAATCGAGGATGTTCAGCCACAGCCTTCGGAAACAGACACGCAACCCTCGGGAGACCTCATTCCTGTCTGGGATTATGTTAAAATGATTTTGGCGCTTGCCGCCGTTATCGGGGTAATATATTTCGTATTTTTCCTGATAAAGAAAAACCTGAAGAAAAAAATACCTGAAAATGACCTTATTCGTATTCTCGGAACGCGGGTACTCCATGGCAATACCATGCTTCACGTAATTCAAATTGGTACGGGCCTATTTTTAGTGGGGTCGGGTGAGGGGAGCCCTTCCCTGATTACCGAGATAACTGACAAGGAATCGATTGATACCATACTGCTAAAAGCTAATGAAAGCACCCCGGTAGCCACAAAAAGCTTTTCCGAGATGCTTTCCAATATATTCAATCCGGGTAAAGGAGGGGGTAAGCAAAATCTCAATCCTTTGAATTTCTTTAAAAATCAGAGGGAGAGATTGAAAAAATTGAAGTAAAACGGTATGCGGCGGTTTTTTTAGAGGAAACCGCTTGATAAAAACAGGTGGGCAACTGTTTTTATTGAACCACGCAAGTGGTGTTTAATTTAACTGGGAGGAAAATTTTGAATTATAAAGTAATACGGGCGGCGTGCGTTTTTTTTCTGCTTTTTTCCTTTTTATCCCTGTTTCCGCAAAATGCCGGCCCTCAATTCCCCTTTGTTGAATTTAATGTAAGGGAAGCAAAGAACAACCAGGAAGTCGCTCTTTCCATCCAGCTTCTTCTTTTCCTTTCCATTTTAACCCTGGCACCCTCAATAATCATTCTCATGACCTCTTTCCTGCGGATTGCCGTTGTTTTTGATTTTATTCGAAGAGCCCTTTCGCTTCAGCAGGTTCCTCCCACTCAGGTGCTGTTGGGAATAGCCTTATTCCTTACCCTGTTTATAATGTGGCCCGTTTTAATGGATATCTACGAGCAATCATTTAAACCTTTTTCCGCTGGTGAGATAGGAATTGAAGAGATGTATAACAGGGCGGAAAAACCGATACGCCTTTTCATGTATAAGCAGCTGAAGGGCAATACGGAAAATATAAAGCTGTTCATGCGTATGCGGGGGCTTGCCAAGCCGGAGACCCTGGCGGATGTTCCCACGTATATACTGATCCCCGCTTTTGTACTGAATGAGCTTACCATTGCCTTTAAAATAGGAATCCTGCTGTTCCTTCCGTTTATCATCATTGACATGGTGATTTCTTCCATCCTCATGTCAATGGGCATGATCATGTTACCGCCGGTAATGATTTCCATGCCCTTTAAATTGATAGTCTTCGTTCTGGTAGATGGCTGGAATTTGATAATCATGAAGTTAATAGAAGGATTTATAAAGTAATGATACGTCCGTATGATTGGAGGTGAATATGGGATTCAGTTTTTTGCTTAATATGTTTCAAAGCAGCATTATGCAGATTCTTTTGCTGGCCGCTCCGGTACTGCTCATTGGCATGGCCGTTGGCCTTATTATTTCCATATTCCAGGCAACGACATCCATCCAGGAACAGACATTGACATTTGTACCGAAGATCGCGGCCATACTGCTCAGCCTGGTTTTTCTGGGGCCGTGGATTTTTGGTTCAATGGTACAGTTCACCGTCAAGCTGTTCAATACAATAGGCAACTTCTGAAATCATGGGAAAGGGAGGATGTAAACCATAGAGCTTTTTATCAATAATTTCCAGATATTTCTCCTGGTCCTGGTTAGGATAATTGCACTGGTTGAAACCGCGCCCCTGTTGTCTTCCAATACGATTCCACAGGTAGCTAAAATTTCTTTCGCCCTTTTTGTTGCCATGCTTGTTTTCCCGACCGTGGTTGAAAGCGGGTATTTTTTACCGGATGATTTCGTTAACTATCTGCTCCTACTTATCGGAGAAGCCCTTATCGGTGTAATAATGGGATTTTTCCTTGTTCTTATCTATGCCGCATTTCAGGTTGCCGGGCAATTCTTTTCCCTTCAAATGGGATTAGGTGCCTCGGAAGTTTTTGATCCCCTGGCCCAGATTGAAATTCCGCTGGTGGGTCAATTTTTGAACCTCGTGGCCATGTTCGTATTTCTTTTCACAAACGGATTTCAAAAATTGATGTTTGCGGGAGTATATAAATCTTTTCTTTACATTAAAGCCGTTAACATCGTGCTGGGCAAGGATAAAATTTTCGGTATTTTTGTGGTCGGGTTGAGCCGGTTGTTTGAATCCTCGCTGACGATTGCCTTCCCCATTTTGGGAACGCTTTTTTTAATATCCGTATCGATGGGGCTTCTGGCCAAGGCGGCCCCCCAGATGAATCTTCTCATGATGGGTTTCCCGCTCACAATCGGTGTTGCCTATGTGGTCATGCTGGTTGTCATTCCTTTTCTTATCGATACTTTCTCCGGGATTATCGATACGGGCTTTAATCAAATGGCACGGTTTATACTGGATTTAAAGGGGTAGGCGGATGGACGGAGAATTATTGAAAAAAATCTGGGAATTTCGGAATAACCCGTTTGCCGGAATGCATATTCAATGGTTTGCCGCGGAAGATGAAGGGCGGACGGAAGAGCCGACCGAATACAAAATCCGCAAGGCAAGGGAAGATGGAAAGGTTGCCAAATCGGTCGACCTTGTATCCGCAATGATTCTCTTGTTCTGCATAGTGGCAATAGGAATACTTTCTACATACATGCTTAACACGATCCTTGAAATGGTACGTTTTTTCTTCCTGAAATCAGGAGAGGTTGACGTGAGCAAGGATACAACCATGACCCCCGTATTCCTGATGTATTTTTTTAAACTTGCGTTTCCCGTCATTTTAGTGGCATTCATAGCCGCCTTGATCGGGAATGTGGCCCAGGTAGGATTTTTCTTTACCGCAAAACCCCTTGTGCCTGATTTCTCAAAGATAGCCCCCAAGTTCGGAAGATTTTTTAAAAAGGCGTTCCTATCGATGGAAGCCTTATATAATTTCGGTAAATCCTTGTTTAAAGTTTTCCTGATAGGAATTCTGGCATTTGTAAATATTTTATCGGAAATCAGCAAGCTCGCTTCTGCCATGAAGACCCATTTTTTCAACAGTTTTTCCCTGGTTGCGTCATTGGCGTTCAGGATTGTGCTTCAGACGGCCATCCTGCTTCTGGTCATGGCCATCGTGGATTATTTTTTCCAGCGCAGGCAGCATCTTGAATCGTTGAAAATGACAAAGCAGGAAATGAAGGAAGAACGTAAAATGCAGGAAGGGGATCCCCTGATTAAAAGCAGGCTGCGGCAGAGGATGCAGGAAATTTTACGCAGGAACATGCTTAAGGAAGTACCCAGGGCCGATGTTGTCATTACAAACCCGACCCATTATGCCGTTGCCCTAAAGTGGGAACGGTTGTCCATGGTGGCCCCGAAACTTCTGGCCAAGGGCGCCGATGAAATAGCCAGAAAGATCAGGGAAATTGCGAAAGAAAATGATATACCGATCCGTGAAAACAAGCCGCTTGCCCGCGCCTTGTTTGAACAGGTGGATATCGGCGAAATGATACCGGAACAATACTGGGAAGTGGTAGCCATTATCCTTGCCGAAGTCTATAAGACAAGCGGGAGGGTGGCAGAGGTCGTTTAGACCTCGTCAAGAGGAGTAATCTATGGCAGATGTAAGCAGTTTAACAAAATCCATTTTTAAACAGCCGAGTGAGCTGTTTGTCGGCATAGGCGTCGTTCTTTTCATCATGATGATGATCATCCCGCTGCCTCCCGTAGTGCTCGATATCCTCATGTCCATTAATATCGTATTAAGCCTCCTCGTCGTGCTGATAGTTCTTTATACAAAACATGCCCTCGAGTTTTCCGTATTCCCCACATTGCTCCTGTTGTTGACCGTATTCGGCCTGGCCCTGAATGTGTCTTCAACACGGTTGATCCTGGTCAAGGGGCATAATTTTGACGGCAGAATCGTGAGGGCGTTCGGCTCTTTCGTCGTGGGAACGACGGGCACGGAAGGGTACGTCATCGGTATTATCATTTTTATCATAATCATAATCGTTCAATTCCTGGTCATTACCAAGGGCTCTACACGTGTTGCGGAAGTCGCGGCACGGTTTACATTGGATGCCCTGCCCGGTAAACAAATGGCCATCGAAGCCGAATACAACTCCGGGCTTCTTAACGAGGAAGAAGCGACTATGAAAAAGCACCAGCTTCAAAAGGAAGCGGATTTTTACGGCGCCATGGACGGTTCTTCCAAGTTCGTATCCGGGAACGTCAAGGTAGGCATTGTCATAACTCTTGTAAATATCATCGGGGGTATGGTGGTGGGCCTCCTGCTTCACCAGGAAAGTATGGATATGGCCGTCCAGACATATATACCATTGGCAATCGGTGACGGTCTGGTTACCCAGTTACCGGCCCTCCTGGTCTCCGTTTCAACCGGTATTATTGTAACGCGTTCCGTTTCGGATGCCTCGTTCGGGCTTGATGTTACCAAGCAGTTCTCCGACCAGGCCAGGCCGTACTGGATTGCAGCGGCCATTTGTTTCATCCTGGGTATAATTCCGGGAGCCGGGTTCCCCTGGTATATATTGATTCCACTTTCAGCTTTACTGGTTTTCCTCGCTGTCAGCTTGACCAGAAAGCAGATAAAAACGGAACAAACGGAAAAAATGAAAATTGCGGCAGGAAGGGACCGGGAAGCCCCTGCAGAGATTACGCCTGTTCAACCCCTTGATCCGTTGTCCCTGGAAATAGGATACGGCCTCATACCCCTTGTCGACAAGGAGCATGGTGCTGAATTGCTGGATAGAATCACGCGCATTAGAAGAGAATCAGCATTGGACCTGGGGATTGTCGTTCCCAGAATCAGGATAATCGACAATATGCGGCTCGAACCGGCTGAATACTGTTTCAAAATAAACGGCGTAGAAGTGGGGCGGGGCCTGATCCGTATGTCACATTACCTCTGCATCAACCCCGGAGGAATCTCAGAGGAAATTCCCGGCGAAAAGACCATTGATCCCGCTTTCGGCTTACCGGCCATCTGGATTTCCGAAGAGATGAGGGAAAAGGCGGAGCAGCTGGGTTATACGGTGGTTGATCCGCCGTCTATTATCGCCACTCACTTTACGGAAATCATCAAGCGGCACGCGGCTGAAATCCTCGGCCGCCAGGGCGTGAAAACGATACTCGACACCCTGAAATCAGATCATTCGGCCGTTGTGGATGAAGTAAACAAGGCCTTTACTGTCGGTGAAATACACAAGGTGCTTCAGGGACTTCTCGAGGAGCAGATTTCCGTGCGCAACATAGTGGCCGTTCTGGAAACATTGGCCGATTATGCGGATGTTACGAAAAATACGGGATACCTTGTTGAAAAGGTAAGGCAGACGCTTGGAAGGCAAATTTGCCTCCAGCACGTGGATGATAAAAAATCGATCAAGGCCCTGGTGCTTGAACCCGGGCTGGAACAAACCATCATTGATTCAAAGGTGGAGACAAACAAGGGCCTGATTGCCGCGCTTGAACCCTCGGTTCATAAAAAATGGATTTTGAACCTTTCGCAGTCGATGCGGCTGATGCAGGAGCAGGGTTATACTCCCATTGTTTTATGTTCGGAGGCTGCGAGACCATTGGTCAAGTCGAGCACAACCCGGGAATTCCCCAACCTGGTTGTTCTTTCTTATCCGGAAATTGTGCCGGAAATTACCGTCGAAAGTCTGGGTGAAATAGGATTAAATGATTGAAGAGGAATAACATGCAATACTTTACATTACAGGCAAACAATTTAAAGGATGCCATAGAAAAAATGAAACACCAGTACGGTGAAAAAGCACGAATTCTTACCCATCGTGGAATCAGGAAGGGCGGTGTTTTAGGATTTTTCTCAAAAGAGGGCATTGAGATTACGGGGTATTTGTCCCATGAATCTTTACAGAAAAACAACCTCGAGGAAGAAAAAAAGAAAATCCTTGAATCAGCCAGAAAGGAGCAGTCGGTCGGGCTCATTCTCAAGGAAATTCAGTCACTCAAGGAATCAATAAATACGATTAAATCAAACGGCCCTGAAAATAACGGGGATGCGATACGCCGGTTAACTGAATTATTGCGGCAGAACGACTTCACGGCCGAATTTATCGAGGATTTTTTGACATACCTGAAAAATACTTTTTCATATGAGGAATTAAAAAATTTCAAAAAAATAGAAAAAGCGGTAATTGAATGGATTTGCGGTAAAATAAAAATTCATCAAGCTATACAATTTTCCGTAAAAAAGCCGATAATTTTTATAATAGTGGGTCCGACTGGGGTGGGGAAAACTACGACAATTGCCAAATTGGCGGCTATTTTCGGTCTCCGCAACCGGTCAAACAAGGCATTGCAGGTCCGTATGATTACGATAGATAATTACAGGATTGCTGCCAAGAAGCAAATTGAGACTTATGCCGAAATCATGCAAATTCCTGTCAATTTTGTCGAATCACACGAGGACCTGAAAAAGCTGATTGCCATGTATCAGGATGTCGATTTGATATTGATTGATACTATTGGGAAAAGCCCACAGGATTTTGAGAAACTGGCAGAAATGAGGAGGCTGCTTTCCGTGTGCGGTAATTTAAGCGATACACACCTTGCAATCAGTGCCACGACAAAAGCATCGGATATTGAAGAGATCATCCAGCAATTCGAACCCTTTAAATACAAATCCATTATTCTTACAAAACTCGATGAAACATCCAGAATCGGAAATGTCATATCGGTGCTCTGTAAAAAAGACAAGCCCGTGTCTTATATTGCTGACGGCCAGGGAGTGCCGCAGGATATAAAGGAAGCGACGGTAACCCAGATTTTGATGAAACTGGAAGGATTGCGTTTTGACAGGGAAGTGATTGAGCATAAATATGGGAAAGCAAGGTTAAATTGAGAAAAATTGAAAAGGAGTGCTATTCGGCAAAATTTGATTAATATGTTCGAATAGAATAAAATTTATGAATATATTATTGGAGAAAACAATGCAGGATCAAGCTCAGAAATTGAGGGAAATGATGAGAAACAGCAGAGATCAGGCACCAAAGCGTAATACACGGGTAATAGCCATTTCAAGCGGAAAGGGAGGGGTAGGCAAGACCAATATTGCCATCAATCTCGCCCTGGCGTATGCCCAGATAGGCAAGCAGGTGGTTGTTATGGACGCAGACCTGGGTTTAGCCAATGTCAATGTTGTTTTAGGGATTATCCCCAAATATAACCTTTATCATCTTATCAGGCAGCAAAAAAAGATGAAGGAGATTATCCAGGACACGAATTACGGCATAAAAATAGTGGCCGGTGCCTCGGGATTTTCCAAAATTGCCAATTTAAGCGACGATGAACGGAGAAACATCATTTATGAATTGAATGAACTGTCCAATGCCGATATTCTTATCATTGACACCGGTGCCGGCGTTTCCAACAACGTCCTTTCCTTTATCGCGGCCGCGGATGATGCGGTGATCGTTACCACGCCGGAGCCGACCGCCATTACGGATGCTTACGGGATAATCAAGATAATTGCCACGGAAATAGATAATATCAACATAGGTCTCAAATTGATCGTCAACAGGGTTAAATCCATTGTAGAGGGGAAACGTGTGGCTGAACGGGTCATTAATATTGCCGGTCAATTTTTAAACCTGAAAGTGGATTACCTGGGATTCGTATTTGATGATATCGTTGTTCATAATGCCGTTGTTCGTCAGAAGCCGTTTTTGATAATGGACGGTAATTCAAAAGCTTCCAGCTGCATCAAGCATATCATAAGCAGGCTTGAAAATTTTGAATACAAGGAAGGAAGCGGTGTAGGAAGATTCCTGAAAAAATTATTCGGAGGTAAACCCCAGGCATAATGATCTTTAACGAAGGCTTCTGCTGGTATGAAAATCTCATAAAGTCCTGTATTATCAGGAAAAAGCCGTCTCTCTCCTCATATTTGGATTACTTGAGCTTGACCAGTTTACGATTTTATTTTAATCTAGTCAGTATAAAGGATATTCTATGATAAACTGGAAATACATGGTAGTCTTTGCAGGTTTTGCCTTCGTTATTTCCATCTTGACGGGGGGATTGAGCGGTGTATCACTCCTTGATATTTTTATCAGGGCGTTCATTTGGGGCCTTTTGTTTGCCGGGATTGGAGCCGGTGTAAGCTTCGTTGCCAGCAAATACTTGCCCGATATTATATCGAATAAAGAAAAAACTGGTCCGGTGGATATCAATGAATATGAGAGCGAAAGTGAAGGAGACATTGATTTCATCATTCCGGAAGAAAATCCGCATAAGAAACGCGTGGAAGAAAAAACAGTATATGCCAAAGATACCTATAATGGTCTGCCCGAAGATAATACGGATTATGACAATGCTACAGATTCAATAACGGATATTACAGATACGGATTCTTTGGATGAACATTATGAAGCAGAATACAAAGAAGATTCAGATGACACTCCTGTTCTTGAATCTGCTGCCGATACTTCCGAGACTCCCGAGTTAATGGGAGCCGATGAGGAAGATATTTCAGAAGGCATGTCTGAAGATATGTCTGATGATTCGGATTCAAGTGCGGATGAAATCTCCACCGATGAAATTCCCGATTTAGATTCACTTGACGGAGCTTTTGGGAAGCTGAGTGCTAATGCGGATACGGAGATGGAGACCGACTATGTGGACAATAGTGTTTCTTTGGATTCATCCGGTAAAATGGGAGGGGAAGAAACTATCAATATCGGAGGTGTTACGGGCGACCCTTCCCAGGCAGCCAAGGCCATTAAAACATGGATGAAACGAGATACGGAAGGATAGAATAATATGGTTGATATTATTGCGCAAAAATCAGAAGAGGAATTGTGGAAGCTTTATAAAGAAAAGAAAGATCCCAAGATCCGTGATTTCTTTATAAAACAATATGCTCCCCTGGTAAAATATGTTGCCGGAAAAATAGCCATAGGAATGCCTAATAATGTGGAATTTGATGATCTGGTTGCCTTTGGTGTTTTCGGCCTTTTTGATGCCATTGAAAAATTCGATCCTGATAAACATGTTAAATTTAAAACATACGCCGTTACCAGAATAAGGGGATCCATTTTTGATGAATTACGGAGTATCGACTGGGTTCCAAGATCTATACGCCAAAAAACCCGCGAAATGGAAGATACTGTCAGAAAACTGGAAGCACGCCTGGGCAGGTCCGCTTCGGATGAAGAAATTGCCGAGGAAATGGGTATAACCATAGAAGAATTCCAGAAATTGATACTCAATATAAGCGGTACATCTATTCTGTCGCTGAATGATGTCTGGAATGCTAACGATGAAAACGATAAAGTGTCCATTGTCGACAGTATCGAGTCACCCTCCAGCTTAAACCCCGATACAATCGTTGAAAAAGAGGAAATCAAGCGGGTAATCATTGAAGCGATCAATGAATTGCCTGAAAAAGAAAAAAAAGTGCTAGTCCTTTATTATTATGAAGATTTGACACTTAAAGAGATTGGTGCGGTCCTTGGAGTGACGGAATCGAGGGTATCGCAGTTGCATACAAAGGCAATCATGAGATTGCGTACAAAATTAACCAGTTTCAAGAGAGGTGTGGTATAATAAAAAGTATAGGATAATGATATGATAAGCCTTACCCAGCTTCGCGAATACATGTTAAAGCAATCTGAAAAAGACAGGAAAAACAAGTCTGTCCAGGTTACGGGTGAAACTATTGATGAGGCCTTGCGAAACGCTTCCATTGAACTGGGGCTACCGGTTACCAAGCTAAAATATGAAATTCTCCAAAAAGGCAACAAGGGCATGTTCGGTGTCGGAAAAAGGGACTGGACCCTGATTGCCTATGAGGCCTTTCTGGAAGAAGAACTGGCCAATGTGGCGGATAACTTTATTTCCGACAACATCATAAACGCTGAAGAAAAAAAGGACGTCAATGGGGAAGCATTTGTCAAGCTGACCCATGACGGTGTATTCCTAAAAGTCACAAAGCCTGTAGGGAAAGGATTGGTTGTGCAGGAGAAAAGAGCGCTTGAAAAAATCGAAAGAAGGGGTGTGGTTAAATTTGACGTCAATCTCGTAGCCAAGGTGGTAAGGCGTGCAGAAGGGCGTTACATCCGTGTAGGAGAGTTTGATTATAATCCTGCGAACGATTCGGCGATGAGCATTGATATTCTTGAAATGGAAATGAAGTCATACATTGAGGTCAGCGCACCGCGTTTGGGAGGAGCTGACCTTACCTATGAAAATATGGTCGGTATTTTAAAGAATAACGGCATTGTTTTCGGTATAAAAGAGGACACACTTAAAAAATTCGAGGATTATCCTGAATACAATATGCAAATTCTCGCTGCTGAAGGAGCCAAACCGGTAAACGGGCGGGATGCCCAGATTGTCTATTATTTCAATACGGACAGGAACAGTATAAAACTCAAGGAAGAAGACGGCCGTGTCGATTTCAAGGAATTGAACCTGATTGAAAACGTTGTGGCAGGGCAGGTACTCGCCAAAAAAATACCGCCTGAGAAGGGGGAAGAGGGCAGGACAATAACTGGCAAAGTTTTACCGGCAAAACCGGGAAAGGACATCAATATCCCGGTTGGTAAAAATGTTAAATTGTCCGAGGACGGCACTACCGTTATTTCAGAGATCAATGGCCAGGCCATATTGCTCAATGGTAAAATCAACGTGGAACCTGTTTTTACAGTATCCGGTGATGTGAACCTCCAGACTGGGAATATACTTTTCCTGGGAACGGTTATCGTAAAGGGGAGTGTTTTAGATGGTTTTTCAGTCAAGGCAGCCGGCAATATAGAAGTAAAGGGCAATGTAGGTAAATGCATACTGGATGCGGAAGGGGATGTCATCGTACACCAGGGGATTCTGGGAAAAGACGGTGGAAACGTAAAAAGCGGAAAAAGTATTTTTGCCAAATTTATAGAACACGCCAGGGTCGAAGCAACGGAATATGTGTATGTCAATGAAGGTATTTTGCACAGTTTTGTCGATGCTAATAAGAAAATTATCTGTCAGGGGCGCAGGGCTTCCATCGTAGGAGGCCGCCTGCGGGCGTCGGAAGAAATCAATGCCAAACATCTCGGTTCCATTGCAGGTACCGAAACGATTCTTGAAGTCGGGTATGATCCCGCTTCCAAGGCACGCCTGGCCGAACTTGATTCAAAATTAGTCCCGTTGAAAAAAGAACTGGATGAAATTGAACTGAATATTAAAACGCTTATGAACCTTAAAAAGGTGCAGCGTAAGCTTTCCGAAGAGAAGGAAGAATACCTGGAGGAATTGAACAGTAAACGCATAGATGTTCAAACCCAGATACAGGTGATCAATACGGAAATGGAGGACATCCGGTCCCACCTGGTCACGTTGAAGAAAGACGGTAAAATCAGCGCTTCTGAAAAGGTGTTCCCGGGGGTCAAGCTGTATATTAAAGATTCCTATCTTGAAGTAAAAAATGAATTCAAGTTCGTTACTTTCCTTTTGGAGCACAGCAATATCCGCATAACGAAGTATGAACCCATTGAAGAAGAATTTAAAAAGAGGGGGGTTTATTAAAAGTTATGCCGATTCTGCCCATTGACCTCCAGACATTGTTTTCGAGTATGAACCAGGTCGGTAAAGAGCAGGCAATCCAGAAAGAAATCGCGCCGGAGCAGCAAAGCATACAGGCCAATGAAATGGCAAAAAGAACGCAGGAAAAGGATAATTCCGTTAATGAAACGGAAGAAATGGATAACGGACCTGAAAAGTTAAAGGAGGATGAAGAAAAGAAAAACCAGGAAAAAATGAAAGGTAAGAAAAAAAAGTCTGAAAAAAAGAATTCCAACGAAAATAAAGACGATCCGTTCAAGGATCCCGATCTCGGTCAACACATAGACATCGTACGTTAAAAAACGGATCCTGATTTATGACCGATATAATTATCATCATCCTGCTAATTTCGGCCGGATTCCTGGTTATTTATTTTATCTTGAGAAACCGTTTTTCGAGGCTTATCAGAAAAAATACTTTTATTGATGAGATGAAGAAGGAATTAAACAAGATGATAGTCGAAATGAATGAAGTTACCGACAGGAATATAGCTCTCATTGAAGATAAAATGACCCATCTCACGAATTTATTGACCAAAACGGAAAAGAAAATCGAGGTTTTGAAACGGGAACATGAACGGTATTCCATCGTTCGTGAAATTGCTGAAAGGAAAGAGCAGGAATCCTTGAAAAACATGGCTGAAAAGGAAATAAAACCATCCCGCGAAGAGGTAATAGCCCTGTATTATCAGGGTTTCTCTGCCCAGGTAATAGCCAGCCGGCTTAATATGCCCGTCGGAGAAGTGGAACTTGTCATCGCATTGGAAGGTGAAAAAAAGCATGAATGAAATGCTTCCTTTTCTCGATCGGCATTGAAATCGATAATGATGTTTTTTAAAGATTGATAATTTACGGTTCACAAAAAAATTAAAAGACTTTAAAAGGGCCTAAAAAAGGAAAAACGGTATGCCTGGATGTCAAGATGCATACCGTTAAATCCTGTGAGAGAAGTTGTACTTTTCTCACTTTAAATATCGGACTAACGGCGTATAACTTTAGGGGACTTTAAAAACTTTTGATTTACAGGCCTTCCCTGGCTTTTTCAAGCAGTGATATATGAAATGTGCAGGAATCCTTCAACTCCTCATATATGGTAAGGTTGTTGTTTAAAACCCTCAATGGGTCCTTTTTCTGCACGGAACAATGGATGATTTCCTGGATGATTGCCTGGAGTATGAAACTGACTATCCGGCGGGATGAACTGTTCACTATTTTTTTATCAATTTTATTCAAGGTTTCGAGATTGCTTCCCGGGATTTTACCGCGTTTGAATTGTTCCTTGACTTTCAATACCTCGCTTAAGCCCTCGTTGGCGATTTCTTTCAGTTTTCTCAGATCCATCAATAATCCGGATAGCGATTCCTTCAATATATTTTTCTGTTTTTTGTGTTCGTGTCTGTTTTTAAACGACTTTCGAATTTCATGCATTTTTTCTTCAATACCGGGCCGGATGACGGGAAATTTTAACAGCTCCCTGTAATCACGGTAGGGCATGCCGTCAACTTTTACTCCCATCAGGGCTAAATTGTTCGTTATTACTTCGGGGTATTCTTTCATCCGGTCTTCATACCACCATTTGTAGATCATCATCCGTTTATCCGTCATGGTCGTATTTCCGTCATTGGATTCTATGGAGAACGGGTCTGCGTTGAACAGGTATTTATGGGCAAAAGATTCAGCCGGCCTGAGCCGGTTGGAGCTCATCAGGAAGGAATTTTCAAAAAAAGCGCCTTTATAATGGGTCTGACGCATTGGGAAACCGAGATCCAAGCCGCCCATGTAAATGTCCTTTGCGCCCAGCAGCCGGGCTAAATCCCACGCCGCTGTTGCCACAGACCCTCCTGCCCCTATTTTTCCTTTCTCACCGATAATTGATTCAAAATATTGCCCCAGGGGAAAATAGGAACTGGCAAAATAACCGTTCAAACCCAATTGCCTGAAAATCCGGGGATGGGTGGATGATTCGGAAACAATCAGGGCTTTTTCAGGATACAGCCAGTCAATATGCCGTGTATTCCAGTATTGGGGATCAACGACGATGAGAAAATCAGGTTCGATACCCTTGTCCAGACAGACACGCAGGGAGGTATCCACGGAAATAAGCAGAAAGCGGTCCCGTAATTCTGCTAAATACGGCGAGATATCGTTGAGAGACGGCCCGGAGGCCAGCACCAGCGCCGGGAATCCGTCAAAAACACCTGTAAGCCCTGAAATTCCCGGTTTATCTATGAGAAGACTGATGTTTTTTACAAGATTCCTGACCCATAATTTACCGAAGCGTTTTATGGTATTGACGTTTACTTCCTTTTTACTGAGATACGAACTTATTAAGGCATCGATTTTTTCATAATAATCTTCGTCTTTTGTATAAACACTCCTGAGTTTGACAATCTGAATATTTGAGAGGGGAATATGCTCCAGGATGAACAGGAGATTTTCATGGTTATCATCTATAAAGAATAAAAGGTTGGGAGAGGATAAAATTTTCCTCATGTCCCTGCTTTCCAATGATTTCAGAAAAAAAGCAGGGTCCGGTTCTATGACGACCGCCTTGACGTTTGGATGCGCATCGATGAAATTTTCAACCAGGTACCCCAGGCCAAAACCGTAGAAAATGCATGAGGTCAATTCCCTGTCTATCTTGGTATAAATAAGATTGGCCGCTTCCTTTAAAGGATTATGGCTTGAATGAACAAAGGCGCCTTTATACTTTCCCGTAATGAACCCGGAGGATGTCTCCTGAAATTCAAGGAAGTCATCGGGTTTTTTCCCTTTGATATGTTCCAGATATTTGTGATGGGTGAGCAATGTTTCCATATTTTTATCGTAATAGTTCATTTGAGCTCCAATACTATTTTCATACCTTTTTTTATAATGATTCCCGGTAAAGGCTGTTGGCTGACCACGTAGCCCTCACCATTGATTATTATCGTAATATCCTGGCGCTTAAATAATGGCAATAATAATTTTTTGGGTGTACCGGTCAGGTCAGGCATTTTCTGTCCAATTTCTATGTTTTCCGGTTTGATAATTTTTACTTCACCTGAGTGTTCTATGGTGGTGGTTTGATCCGTGTTTATTTCCATGACAGTTAATAATTCTTCGATGGTCTGCTTAAAGACAGGAGCGGCAATCCTGGAGCTCAAGTACTGCTGTCCCTCCGGTTTGAACACGGCAACATAAAGGATAATCTGCGGATTCGAAACAGGAAAAATGCCCAGAAGGGATGGTATGAAATCGGTTTCCGAATATTTGCCCGTCTTCGGATCGAGCATCTGGGCCGTGCCGGTTTTAGCTGCTAATCTTAACCCTTCCACCGCTGCCGGCCGGGCACTGCCGTCCGTCATGGTGGCCGTTTCCATCATGAGGAGTACTTTGCGGGCCGTATTACTTGAAAGGACGGTGTGAACAACCGTTTTTCCGTATTCATTTATGATTTTACCGTCGGAGGATACTATTCTTTTTATGATAAAAGGTTTCAGCATGGCTCCGTCGTTGGCAAAAACAGTGGCGGCCTGTATTATCTGCAGAGCCGTCACCGATATTTCCTGCCCGAAGGCGATTGTCGGTTTTGACCGTGCTGACCATTCCGAAGGTCTTCTGAGAATACCCGGATTTTCACCGGGCAGTCCAAGGTCCGTGCTCCGGCCGAAACCGAAATTGGTAAGCATCTTGTAGAGTGTATTTTTATCGATTTTTTCCGAGGCATAGGCCGCGCCGGCATTGCAGGAATATTTCAGTATTTTTTGGGCATCAATGGTGCCGTGTATCCCCTGGCATTTGATTTTGAAATTTTCCTTTTCATAATATCCGTTACATACGAACTTGTCGTCCTCATCGATACTCATGGTATCGAGCATGGAGGATAGGGTGAATATTTTCATGACGGAGCCCGGTTCATACGCCATCGTAACGGGCCTGTCATTCCTTTCGAAGGCTGAATACTTGAGGAAATCATTGGGATTGAAATCCGGGGATGAACACATTCCTAGAATTTCACCTGTTTGCGCCTGTTCCACAAGGATCATGACGGATTCCGCCTTGTATTTTTCCTTGGCCGCAGCGGCGATTTTTTCAATGGTGTATTGGACGTTCATATCTATTGTGAGGAATATTTGATTTCCATAAATATCGGTGCCGGTGTTCTCTCCTGTTTCAGGAGGATTAAGCATTTCATTATAGGCATATTCAACCCCTTCAAGCCCGATGTTATCAATACCCACGTACCCTAGTATATGGGAAGCAAGGTTGTACTTGGGGTACGTCCGCCCCATTTCCGGAATCAATTTAATACCCGAAAGAGAATTGTTATCCAGTAAATCCTGGATTTTTTGCGCTTCCGTTGTAGTGACTTTCCGTTTGATCCATAAAAATCCTGAATTTTTTTGTAAACGCTTTAAGAGGAAGGTTTCATCAATGTCAAGAATAACGGCCAGTAATTTGGCTGTTTCATTGATATCCGTAATATCCGGTATCCAGGCGGAAACGGAATTTTGTTTGGTCTGGATAGCCAGAATTTTCCCATTCCGGTCAAGAATGGGACCGCGGTGTATGGAATTGGCGCTTGAAATATCCGCGGCATCCGGTTCCTTTTGAATAAACACTGCGAATATGAATAATTGAATCAACAGGGGAACCAGAAGAATGAGTAGAAAGAAAATAAAATAAAATAATCTTCTTTTTTGATTATTTCTTATGTTCATATATTATGGATACCTTTTCATTAATCATTCAGGACCTTCCCCAGGATTTCATTAAAAGTAATAAACCCGAATTTTCTGGAATCGATTGAATTTTCCAAATTATCACCAATGACGAAAATTTTATTTTTTTCTATGGATTT